>JADIYI010000009.1:361855-723711 GCA_016705365.1 Gammaproteobacteria bacterium
TCTCTGCCATCGACGATCTCATCGAGCCCGTGTTCCGGGTCGAGCGTTGTCAGGTCCGCGCTGTGCGTGCTGACCTGCACATCGAAGTGCTCAAGGATCTCCCGGGCCGTCGCATCGAGCGGCTGCTGCCGCCGTGCAACGAGGATCAGGTTCAAGCCCCGGGACGCGAGTTGCAGTGCATAGCTGCGACCGATGCCCTCGGAGCCGCCGGCGACCAGGGCCCAGGGGCCGTACTTGCGCGCAAACCGTTCGTTTTCGTGATTCATGATTCACTGAACCCGCCGTCAGGAGTTGGAGTCGATGCCGGATACTGTGCCTTCGCGCATGCCAGTGCGGGGTGCGTTAGCGCCCTTCGAAGCGCGGTGGGCGCTTCTCCAGAAACGATTTGAAGCCTTCCTGGAAGTCCCGGGATTGCAGCAATGGCAGCGTTTGCAGATACACCCGCTGGATATGCTCGACAAAGCCCTCACCAAGCCCCGCGCGCATCATGCGCTTGGCGGCCTGTACCGCCAGCGGAGCGCCGGAGCTGATTTCCTCGGCAAGTACGCGTGCCGCGGCGAGCAGTGCGTCCGCCTCCGTCACACGACTCACGAGCCCGAACTGGAGCGATTCGTCGGCGCTCAGGGTCCTGCCGGCAAACACCAACTCGGCCGCCCTGGACCAGCCGATCAACCGAGGCAGCAGCCAGGTTCCGCCGGTTTCAGGCAATACCCCGCGTTTCGTGAACGAGGCCGACAGCTTGGCATGGGTCGAGCAGAAACGAATGTCGCAGCCGAGCGCAAGATCCAGACCAAATCCCGCGGCACCGCCGTTGATCGCGCAGATCACCGGAGTATCCATCTGGTGCAGGACGACGGGCGGAAAGTTTCTCAGATCCAGCGAGGGTGCGAGCGCGAATCCGCCCTTGGAAATGCCTTCCTCGCTTGCCGCATCCTGCAGGTCGAGTCCGGCGCAGAACGCCTTGCCAGCCCCCGTGAGAATGATTGCGCGCACCGCGGGATCCGCATCGCTCGCCAGCAATGCCTCCGACAATGCGGACAGCATGGGCTGCGAGATCGTATTCATGCGCTGCGGCCGGTTCAGCGTCACGGTCGCCACGGCCCCGTCACGTTGGTACAGGATATCTGTCATCGCCCATTCTCCTGTTCCGTGCTCCGCCTCATCTCCCGTCAGGGGATCCGGCAAACAGCGGGAATCGTTCTGCCTCAACCCTGATGCAGGCGCCTAATCGTATCGCGCATCAGGTCCACGTCACGGCGCGCCTCGTCGAGCAGAGTGAGCGTCACCGTCCTGAAGAGCCCGTCCGCCTTGTTCCGCATCTGGTCCGCGAGTCGATCATAAGTGGCGACTACCGCCCACTCCTCGAGCATCTCGTCGGTGATCAGCGCCGGCATCTGCTCCCACTTGCCCGCGACCGACAAGCGATGCAACTCCAGGCCGGCGTCCTCCCAGCCATGATGCGCGAGAACCTTGTGATACGAGCGGGTGGAGGCGTAGAACGCGATCTGCTTGCGCACCGAGTTCCTGGCCTGCTCCACATCCGATTCGGTGCGCCCCGTTGCCAGAAAGGGAGCGCCGACCAGATCGAAGCACGATACATCACGGCCTGCCCGGGCAGCGCCCTCGGCGACGGCGGGCACGATCACGTCCTTCGTATACGTGAACGTCGAAATCGGATGCAGCCGCAAACCCTCGCACAACTCCCCGGAAAGGCGCGCCATGTACGGACCGACCGCGGAAACATACAACGGCACATCGGGGTGAGCGATGGGACCCGGATTGAAGAACGGCGCCATCAACGTGAACTGGTAGAACTCGCCGTTGAAATAGCTCGGCTTGTCCGGGTTCTGGAAGCTCTGGAAGATCGCTTTCAGACACAACAGGTATTCACGCATGCGCGGACCGGGCGCGCTGGGCCAGGGGGTGCTGTAACGACGCTCGTTATGGCCCTTTACCTGGGTTCCCAGGCCCAGATTGAAGCGCCCGCCCGTAAAATGCGCCAGATCCCAGGCCATCTGGGCGGTTACCATGGGACTGCGCGGAAACGCGATCGCCACATTCGTCCCCAGGTTCATTCGCGTAGTATTTGCCGCCGCGATCATCAACGGCAAGAATGCATCATGACCGGCCTCCGCGGTCGTGATGCCGTCAAAGCCGATCTCCTCGAACAGCCGGCAGGTCCTGGCGATCTGCTCCAGGCTCACGCTGGGCTGTCCCTGCCCCGCATACTGATTGGTATCCGGTCCGAAAATCGGGGTTTCTACACGTAATGCCATGATCAACCTCTTTCAGTCATGCGGGAGTTTCCCGGAAATGATCTCGCACCGTCGCGGTCGGTGCACCCGTCGGCGTTGAGCACAACGAGCGCACTCCCCGCACCCCTCAGAATTCGTAGATCACATCGATTCCGGTCGATCTGGGGGCGCCGAACTGGGCACTGATAACTCCGAGGTTGGTTGTCGACAAGCGATATTCCTCATCGTCGAGGTTCTTGCCCCATAGCGCAACCCGCATGGCGCCATGCGACACGGGAATGTCGGCCAGTTGCAGTCTTGCGTTCCACACCTGGTAGTCAGGCGACAAGGTGTTTTCAATCGGACCAGCATAGAAATCGTCCTGCGCCCGATAATCGATGTTCAGGATGAAATTGCCGAAGTCCATGTGCGGGAACGCATACTCCAGTCCGGCGCCGACCTGCCAGTCCGGTGAGTTGGGCACGTGCCGTACCGACGCCAGTTCCACGCCACCGTCGATGAAGGAATCGTATTCCGCATCGAGATACGAATAGAACACATTGAACGTGAGGCCAGGCATCAACACCGCGACAGCTTCGACTTCCAGGCCCTTGATCCCGGCTTCGCCGGCATTGAGCGTATCGACAAATACCGGTGGCGTGCGGGCCTGATCCACCTGCAGATCCGTGTACTCGTTGTCGAACAGCGCGATATTCAAGCGTGCACGGCCGTCCAGGAAGTCGCTCTTCACGCCCACCTCCCAGGCCTCGACCTCTTCCTGGTCATAGCCGGGCGCGAAGTACGCCGGGGTGCTCTGGGCATTGAAGCCGCCCGCGCGGTAGCCGGTGGAATACTTCACATACGCATTGATGTTGTCGGAGATCTCGTAGGCCACGTTCACCATGGGATCGAGCGAATCGAAGTCCAGCTTGCCCGGTATGACCAGGCCAGTGACCGCCGGCGTGAAGCCGGGATTCACATAGGTCTTGGTCGCCTCGCGCGTATCGTCGGTGTAGCGTACCCCGAAGGTCAGTTTGAGCCGGTCATCCAATACCGGCGGTGTCCAGTCGACCTGGGCGTAGCCTGCGGTGGATTCGGACTCGGCATGAACGAACCAGGAATCGACCAGTGCACCACCGGCAAACAGCGATGCCAGGGTTTCATCGGCGTCTTCCTCGATATAGAACAGCCCGACCACATAATTCACGCGGCCGCCGTCCGCCTCGCCGATCAGCTGCAGCTCCTGCGAGAGCTGGTCCTGGTTCATCGTCCGGTCCTGGGTGAAGGCGTCGATGAAGTTCATGTTGATGTCGCTGTCGAGATCCCGGTAGGCGGTGATCGACTTCAGGGTCATACTATCGCTGAGCGCCCAGCTGAGGGTGAGGTTGTGACCCCAGACTTCGGTGTTGCTCGGCGTCTGGCCTCTGAGGGGAGTTGCATCCTCCTGACGCCCGGAGACCGCACGAGGCCCCTCGATGACCTGGTAGAAATGGTTGCCGTATTCCATCGAGGAGTCGTCAAAACCGTAATCGACCGTGAGGTTTTCGGTCGGCTCATAGCGTACGGCCAGCTTGACCGCCTCCTTCTCGCGGTCTTCGTTGAAGTTGATCTGATCGGGCAGGCTGGAATGGTTGTCAACCCAGCCGTCGTTTTCAACCAGCATGTACGCCGCCCGCACGAACAGCTGGTCGTTGACCGGAACGTTGAGCATGGCGCGACCGGAGCGCTCATCCCAGCTGCCGGCTGTCAACTGCACGGAACCGCCGAGCTCATCGTTCGGCTTCTCGGTGATGAAGCTGATCGCACCGGCGGTCGTGTTGCGCCCCCACAGCGTACCCTGCGGTCCGCGCAACACCTCGACGCGTTCGAGGTCGGCCAGATCCGTCGCCAGGCCGATGCCGCGCCCGACCGGAACGCCGTCGATATAGATACCCGTGGCCATGTCATTGGTCGACTGGGTGTTCAGGTTGCCCATGCCGCGGATGAAAAGATTCGGGGCGACCCGGCTGCCTGCCCACGGCGCAATATTGACCGACGGCACCTGGTTCAGCAGGTCCATCACATTCTCCACGCGCTGGGTCTCCAGTTGCCGTTTGCTGAAAGCAGTGATCGCGATCGGCGTATCCTGCAGCGATTCTTCGCGTCGCTGCGCGGTAACGGTGATTTCCTCGACTGTAGTGATCTGCTCCTGCGCCATGGCGACCAGTGGCGATGCGCTGCCGAGCATGACGCCGGCGGACAGCATGCAAAGCGATTTTCCGCGTGATTTCATCGAACGTTCCCCTTGATGAATGACAGGTATCAATAAAATTATCACTACCCTGATCAAGCTCGGCAAGAGACCTCGGCAGCGCCTGCAAAATAGTAACGGTAGTTGACGAATTCACCGATTTTCATGATCTCCGTCAAGAAAAGCCCGGATTCGGCCATACCGTGCCAATACCGAACATGGAGCTGAGCCGGTATTCATTAACAACAAATATTGCAGAATTGAAATGAATCTGGGTTACGATGGCTGCGCACCGAACCTTGGCTGCCCAGGCATGGGCCGCTTGGTCACCTTGCGGAATTTCCGGAAAAAATGAGAGCCTGATTATGACCAGCACCAATCGCACGAAAATGGAAAAGCCCGACTTCATGTCGGATGAAGACTGGGCCGCACTGCAGGACATGACCTCGTCGCTCGAGCGCATCAGGGGTGATGCCAAGGCGGATGTCGAGGCCTACCTCGCGGATCCCGCGGGCCGCTCGACGGGCTCCGGTCCATCGGGCCTGCCGACCCTGTTGCTGACCTGCACCGGACGCAAGTCGGGCGAGCAACGCACCACGCCGCTGGTGTTCCTGCAGGACGGCGAGAACATGATCATCGTCGGCTCGCTGGCCGGTTACGACAGCCATCCGGCCTGGTATCTCAATATCAGTGCCAACCCGCGATGCCAGGTGCAGCTCGATGACCGGAAAATGGCCGCCATTGCCCGCGATGCGAGCGACGCGGAGCGCAAGGCGTTGTGGCCGCGACTGACCGCGATGTTCCCGCCCTGGGGTTATTTCCAGAAGCAGACCGAGCGCCCGTTCGCGATCGTGGTGCTCACGCCGACTGGCGCGGCATAAATCCTGCCCGATTCCGGCCAGCGCGCGGCATACGATTCGTGCCGCGTGCCGGGGCAGGTTGTCTTAGCTGTCCGGAAAAGAAACCAATATGGTCGAATATGAATGAACGCGCCCTGGATTTCGCGCTTGAATAATTTCTAGACTGTGTGAATTCCGCTACGGCGTTTCGAGCCGCCATCGACGCAACAAAAGGGGCAGGAGCATCATGAGCAAAGTGCATTTCGAACACCTTTTCGCACCCCTGCAGGTGGGCCCGATGCGGGTTCCGAACCGGATCTGCGAAACCACCAATACCATCAATTCCTCGATGAGTCCCGGCTTGATCGACGATCACTTCATCGCCCACCACGGCGCCAAGGCGCGCGGAGGTACGGGCTGGATCGGCAGCGAAACCTGGCTGCTCGACTCGCCGTTTCCGGCGGAAGCGCCGGATGAAGTCAATCTGGCGGTGGGATTTGCCTCGCGTTTTTCCGCCTACCAGAACCCGGCTTTTGCCGAAGGCATGGCGAAATTCTGCAAGGAGGTACACCAGTACGGCTCCGTGGCGGTGGTTCAACTGACCCACCTCAATGCCGCATGGTCCCCCTCGCCGGTACCGATCATCGGTGCCCAGGACTATACGCCGCACGTACTGGGGGAGGCGGAGATTGAGTTCTGTCTCAACACCTATGCCGAGGCCGCCGCGGTGGCCAAGGCCACGGGCGCGGACGGAATCGAGATTCACTGCGCCCACGAGACCCTGGGTTACAGCTTCCTGTCACCGGTGACCAACCGGCGCACCGACCAATGGGGCGGTGGCCCCGAGCAGCGCGTACGCTTCGTCGTGGAGGCACTGAAGCGTATCCGCGAACGCGTAGGCGACTCGATCGCGCTGGGCATTCGCGTCGGCGGTCAGGAGTTCCGCCAGGGCGGCTACGACAACATGGAATTGCGCGAGATGCTGTACTGCATCGGCGAAACCGGCCTGCTCGATTTCGTGGATATCGATACCGGGCATTGCTGGGGTGCGCCATCCTACGTGCCCTCGTCCTACCATCCGCACGCGGAGTTTCGTGAAGTCGGCAAGGCGGCGCGCGCCGACCTGGATCCGAAAATCAAGGTCCTGTTCACCGGTCGCATCAACGATCCCGTGCTGGCGGAGGAATTGATCAGGAACGGATATTGCGACCTGGTCGGCATGGTGCGCGCGGGCATCGCCGATCCCGAGTTCGCCAACAAGGCGCGCGAGGGCCGCCTGGGCGAAATCCGCCGCTGCATCGCCTGCACCCGCTGTATCGACGAGGCCTCGGAACCCACTTCTTCTCCTTATACCCCGACCTGCTCCATCAATCCGGTGATCGGCAACGAGCTGCTCTGGGAACAAAAGTACCGCCCGGCGGAGGTTCCGAAGCAGGTGGTCGTAGTCGGCGGAGGAATCGCCGGATGCGAGGCCGCACGCGTGGCCCGCATGCGCGGGCACCAAGTGACGCTGCTCGAGCAGGGCAAGCGGCTCGGCGGTCAACTGCTGATTGCCGGCAAGGCCCCCGGGCGCGATGCATTCGAGGACCAGGTGTATTTCGAGGAAAACGAGATGACGCGCCTGGGCGTTGATGTACGGCTCGGTGCCACGGCGGATATCGCGGCGATCAAGGCGCTGTCACCGGAGGCAGTGGTCATTGCAACGGGGGCGCTGCCGCGCGTGCCCCACGATGTCACCGGTCTCGAGCTGCCGCACGTGGTGCAGGGCTGGGAGGTGATGAAAGGCAAGATCCCGGCAGGCAAGCGGATCGCGCTGATTTCGCAGGAAGACTATTACGAGACGCCGTGCATTGCCGAATTCCTGGCCGAACGCGGCAAAGAGGTGGAGGTGTTCCACAAATCCGTGCATCTGGGCACCGAGATTGCGCGCTATTCGATCGCGATGGTCCTTGCCCGCATGGAACAATGCGGCGTGCTCGTTCATCCGAACCTGATCCTGACGCAGATCCAGGCCGACGGTCTCGATTTCGTTTCCTCCTTCGGCGGCAAGACCTATCGCCATGAAGGCTTCGACAGCGTGGTGCTGGTGTACGGAACGGTGTCCAAGTGCGATCTCTACGACCAGCTCAAGGCCGAGGGTGATATTGCGCAACTCTACCTCGCCGGTGCGGCCTGGTTGCCGCGCCGCCTGGCCGAGGCAACCCGTCACGGGGCGGGGGTCGGGCTGGCGATCTGATTCACCAGCTTGGCCCGCGAGCGTTTACGACGCCGCAGGAAACATCACGTCGGCTGCGCTGAACTGCCAGGCGAAACTGGTTCGCCTATTTCAACCAACCTTCGACCTTTTTCCTTTCTGGAATCGAGCCCGAGTGCACCAGCACATTATCCACGACAACGGCTGGGGTACTCATTACACCAAAGCGCATTATCACTTCCGGACTGGTTTCCTTGACCACATTGACGGGAATACCGCATTCGGCGGCAACTGATTGAATCAATTCAACCGCTTTGGCGCACTTGGCACAACCACTACCCAACACCCTGATTTCTTTCATGTGCATGTCCTGGTTTTAACCAATCGCATTGAGAGTCCATCCGACTACGGTGAAGGATGCCAGCAGAAGCACGAAAATGGTCGCGAGCAACTTCCAGGTCATAACCTGCTTCAGCAATATGAATTCCGGAAAACTTGCCGCTACCGTGCTCATGCAGAATGCCAATGTGGTTCCAATCGGCAAACCTTTTGTGATCAGGCTTTCCATGACGGGAATAACACCGGTCGCGTTCGAGTAGAGCGGAATGCCGAGAAGCACCGCCGAGGGAACAGACCACCATTGCCCGCTTCCCAGATTCACCTCTATCCACGAAGTTGGCACAAAGCCGTGCAATGCAGCGCCAAGGCCCACACCGATAAAGACCCATTTCCAGACGCGGCTCAGGATATCGAGCAGCTCCTGTTTGGCGAATTCATGCCGATCTCCAAACGAAAGTGCTGGCTTGAAAGTGTCCTTGGCTTCTATCGGTCTGGCCGATTGATAGGCCTTCAGTGCAAAGGGTTGCAGCAGTTTTTCGGCATGGACAAGGTCAAGAAACATGCCTCCCGTGATTCCGACCGCCATCCCGACCAATACATAAACAAGGGTTATCTTCCACCCCACCAAACTCAGCAAAAGCAGCACTGCCACTTCGTTGATCAGCGGCGACGTCAACAGAAACGACATCGTTATCCCGACAGGGATTCCTCCAGACGTGAAGCCAAGAAAAACCGGCACACTTGAACAGGAACAAAACGGCGTTATTGCTCCGAATATCGAGCCCATGAAATAGCCAATGAACCTGTTCTTTCCTGCCAGATAATCTCGAACTTTTTCTATATTCAGGGATGCACGGACAAGCGCAATGCAATAAATCATTGCAACCAGAAGAAAAAATATCTTGGTCGTGTCTTCAATAAAAAAATGAACTGCACCGCCCAGCTTTGACTCCGGCGCAAAGCCAAATAGCGCGTAAGCAAGCCAATCAGCCAATTCTGCAAATATGCTCAGCACGTAATTTCTCTTTTCCGCCTAACGACGCTGCAGATAAACCCCATTCGGGGTGATGCGGATTGCGCGCACCATTGCGCGCGTAATCTTGCTGACATTCATGGAATCCGCCCCGCCTCGTTTGAGGCCCCGGTTAAGCGTTGCGTTTCGCTCGTTACTTTCGGTTCATACGCTTCGGCATGGCGCTATCCTTCACCCACCGTGCCCATGATGCGCCAGTTTCCCGATATTATGCACGAGGCAATACACCTTCCCCTGCCCATTCACCTTGGCTCTGCCCCGCAACTCAGCCCCTTGTTGCAGCGCAGATTCCCGAATGCCGGCTCCACCGTCGCAAAGCGCACCGCGCAGTCACGCCCGTTGGCGTACAGCCGCATCCCCGCCGGGCACACACAATGCGAGCCGTCCTCGGGGATTCGGAATTCCGCAGGCGTGAACAGCGGCGGCCTGGTCTGCTGCGCGCGCTTGTCCCACAGCGGGTCGGGCTTCGCGGCATGCTGCGCAGATCATCCGGGTGCGTGCGCAGCCCTAATCAGGAACGGGGTCGCCCGCGGGCGAGCTATCGTGTGTGTCGAGAAACCCCCTCAGGGCGGTATAGACATCCGGATGATTGACGATGTGAATATGACTCATTCCGGCAAAAACCCTGCCGCTGGAAAAGGGAATCCGCCTCGCCCTCTTCCTCGTCTTGCCCGCAGCACTGGGCAAGCGCACCAACAGGTCTCCCAGCAACCTGCCTATCGGGTGTGTCGCGTCTTTTGAAATGGTGGCGGCAAAAAAATAGTATCCCACCCCATCGATCAACGGTATGTCCAGCCGGGCGTTGGCGAACACGGCGTCCGGGTCCTTTCCCAGCCATTCCTGATCCACGGTATAGCCATAGCGCAGGTCCTTCACGCCGGCGCTGCGCGTGTTGAGTACTTTGGCTGGCACCTGTGCGCCTGCCGCGTCCACATGCCGCAATACTCCGGCAAGCAGGTGCACCACTTTTTCGAGTGGCGCGCCGAGGTTGGGGGCGCCCACGCAGGCCACGTGACGCAGCTTGTCCACCCAGGGCAGATTCAGTTCGGACGCGTAGCTGGCTGCACCGCGGGCCACCAGTCCGCCCATGCTGTGGCCAATCAGCGCAATCTCCTCGATGGGCACGGGGTAGACAGCAACGAGGTCGCGAATCAGCTCTGCCAACTGTCGCCCGTTATCCGAGACATGCAGGCCCGTGTTGTACCGAATGTACACCGGCGTGAAACCGAGCTCGTCCTGCAGCCGTGAGCCGAAGCTGATTCCCGGGTCACCGTCGTAGTACTGGGCGGAGGAAAATGTCCACAGCCATTCTGTTGCGGCGAGGCTGTGGACGAACACGCAGATTTTATTGCTGGCGTGCGGGAACGCCGCTGCGACAGCATCCGCGCGGACCGGCACCGCGCGCCCGTTGGCACGCAGGCTCATGCCCTCGGCAAGGGCATTGTTGCGCTGGCTCAGGTAGTCGCCCCAGAACCCGTTCAGTGAGGACTGCAGGTAATCGACACACCAACTGACGTTGCCAACGGCGGACGACTGCATTGGCGTGGTGAGTGCATCGCTATCCGATTCCACCTGCGGCCCCAGTGCAGTCTCGACAACATCCGCCACCGCATTCACCGAGCGCCGGGTAGCGCCGTTGATCCCGCGCACGGACTTGAATACTGCCCCCGCGATAACGCCCTGGACACCGGTAACCACTTTTGCGGTGCTCTTCGCTGGCTCTATCAGTGCAAAGCGCCGCACGGTGCGCGCCACCACTTCGTCGTGGGTCTGCTCGACCAGGTTATTGGTCTCATCGACGACATCAAAAACCAGATCCATAAAACCGCGAATCCGTCTCATGCAGTGTCCACCGGGTAACGTGAATCAAAGCCCTGAATTGTGAGCAAGCATCCTCCGGCGTAGCCGGGGCGATTCAGTACCGTTGCCGGCATTCGGCCTGTCGTCATCACCTCTTGCGGCCGATTTGCGGGCCTGGCGTGGATTGCGATGGGCGGCGGCGCGCGCGATGATGCCCTCAGTAAGTCTTCAGACCCTCTGCGCGGAAAATGGAACACACCTGCTCCACCGCCTCGGCGGAAGGGGGCTCGGTATTGCCAAGCTTGTACTCGATGCCGAGCTTGTCCCACTTGTAGCGGCCCAACTGATGGAAGGGCAGTACGTCCACGCGCTCGACATTGCCGAGACTGCCCGCAAAGCGGGCAATTTGCCCCACTTCGTCGGGGTCGTCGGTCAGCCCGGGCACCATGACAAAACGCACCCAGCCCGGCCTGCGCCGCGCGGCGAGACGCTGTGCAAACACGCGGGTCGGACCCGGTTCCCGACCCGTCAAATGACGGTGTTTCTCCTCGTCCCACGCCTTGAGGTCAAGCAGCACCAGGTCGGCCAGGTCCAGCTCCGCGTCGCTCAGACGCTCCCCGTAGTAGCCATTGGTATCGAGCGCGGTGTGAATGCCCATCCCCTTTGCCGCCTGGAACATCTTCACGACGAAGCGGTCCTGCAGCAGCGGCTCGCCCCCGCTGATGGTGAAGCCACCGGACATGACTTTCAGACCATAGCGATACTTGCGCAATTGTTCGGTCGCCTTGACGACGGCGACCGGGATGCCGTTGCGCAAGGTCCAGGTATCCGGGTTGTGGCAGTAGAGACAGCGCCACATGCAGCCCGTCGTCCAGGCCACCGCCCGCATCCCCGGGCCATCCAGCGCCGATCCGGTGGTAAAGGAGTGCAGGAAGCCCATGTCGCCGCTTTCAAGCGCCGTCCGGACGTCCGTCTCGGGCAGGTCCTTGCCGAGTTCGATACGCATATCGAACGGGCTCTTCGCCTCCAGCGAAACTTTCTGCTGCACTTGCTGCCCGGTCATGACATCACGCTCCGTGAAAGGTCCGGTTGATAACGTCCATCTGCTGCTCGCGTGTCAGGCGTACGAAGTTCACCGCGTAGCCCGATACCCGGATAGTGAGTTGCGGGTACTTCTCCGGATGCTCCATGGCGTCGACCAGCGTTTCACGCGTCATGACGTTGATGTTCATGTGGAATCCCGTGGCGCCGAAAAAGGCGTCGAGCATGGAAGTCAGGTTGGTGATGCGGTCCTCAGGCACGCGCCCGAGCCCCGTCGGCACCAGCGAGGTGGTCAGCGAAATCCCGTCCTGCGCGTCGCGATAGGGAATTTTTGCCACCGAATAGGCCGAGGCGTGGATGCCGTAACTGTCCCGGCCGTGCATCGGATTGGCGCCCGGCGCGAAAGGCTCGCCGTGGCGGCGCCCGTCGGGTGTATTGCCGGTCGCCTTCCCGTACACGACATTCGATGTGATGGTCAGAATCGATTGCGTGTGTACGGCGTTGCGGTAGGTCGGGTACTTGCGGAGTTTTTCCATGAAGGTACTGACCGCCCACACCGCAAATTGGTCCACGCGGTTATCGTTGACGCCGAAGACCGGAAATTCGCCCTCCGTCACATAATCCGTCACGAGACCGCTCGCGTCGCGAACGACACGCACCGTTGCGTACTTGATGGCAGAGAGGCTGTCTGCGACAACCGACAGCCCGGCCATGCCAAACGCCATGGTGCGCAGCGGGGCGTAGTCGTGCAACGCCATCTCGATGCGCTCGTAGGCGTACTTGTCATGCATGTAGTGGATGACGTTCATCGCGTTGACATACACGCCGGCGAGCCAGTCCATCATCCGTTCGAAACGGTCCTGCACATCGTCGAAGTCGAGCACCTCACCCTGCACCGGTGCGCAAGCGGGCGCCACCTGCTGGCCGCTGATCTCGTCGCGCCCGCCATTGATCGCGTAGAGGAGGCACTTGCCCATGTTGGCCCGCGCACCGAAGAACTGCATCTGCTTGCCCAGCGCCATCGGCGACACGCAACAGGCGATTGCGCTGTCCTCGCCCCAGGCCCTGCGGATGATCTCGTCGTTCTCGAACTGCAGCGAACTGGTGTCGATGGCCACCTGGGACACAAAGCGCCGGAAGCCATCGGGCAAGCGTGGCGTGTAAAGAATCGTCAGGTTCGGCTCGGGCGCCGGGCCGAGATTGTAAAGGGTCTGCAGCATCCGGAAGCAGTTTCGGGTCACGAGCGGCCGGCCGTCCTCACCCGCCCCGCCAATCGACTCGGTCACCCAGGTCGGATCACCCGCGAAAAGTTCATCGTACTCGGGGGTGCGCAGGAACCGCACGATACGCAGCTTGATCACGAAATCGTCGATCAACTCCTGCGCCCGGGACTCGCTGAGTTGCCCCTCGGCGATATCCCGTTCGAAATAGATGTCGAGGAACGTGGATACCCGGCCCAGCGACATGGCCGCGCCATTCTGTTCCTTGACGGCCGCGAGATAGCCGAAGTAAAGCCACTGCACGGCCTCCCGGGCGGTGGCCGCCGGGCGCGAGATGTCAAATCCGTACTTCGCGGCCATCGCGACGAGTTCCTGCAGCGCCCGTTCCTGCTCCGCCAGTTCCTCGCGATCGCGAATGATCTCATCGGTGGACATGCAGCCATCGAGTGCAACCCGCTCTGCCTTCTTCTGCGCGATCAGTTGCTTGACACCGTACAGTGCCACCCGGCGATAGTCGCCGATGATCCTGCCGCGGCCGTAGGCATCGGGCAGGCCGGTGAGAATATGCGAGCTTCGACACCGGCGTATATCCGCGGTATACGCATCGAAGACCGCTTCGTTATGGGTCTTTCGATACTTGGTAAAGGTTTCCACGACATGCGGATCCGCCTCGTACCCGTAGGTTTTGAGCGCGGTCTGTACCATCCGGAAGCCACCGTTGGGCATGATGGCCCGTTTCAGGGGCGCATCGGTCTGCAGGCCGACAATCAGCTCATTGTCGCGATCAATGTAGCCCGGCTCGTGGGCCGTGATGGAGCTCGGCACCAGCGAGACATCGAGCACGCCCTTGCGGCGCTCCTCGACGAAGAGCGTCTGCAGCGTTTCCCAGATCTTCTGTGTCCGACGGGTAGCAGGCGCGAGAAATGCGGCGTCACCTTCGTACAAGGTGTAGTTCTGCTGGATGAAATCCCGGACGTTGATTTCCCTCTGCCATTGCCCGGACTGGAAGTCCCGCCAGGGAGAGGCAACGTCCGGCACCGGATTCTGCTGTTGTACGCTTGCGACCATGACAGACTTCCCTAGTTGGTAACCGCGGGCCGGCCGGCGCCGGGCACTGTGAGCTTCAGCATCGAATTCAGGTGGCGGGCAATCATGAGTTCCTCGTTGGTCGGAATCACCCAGGCTGAAATCCTGCTGCCCTGCCGGGAAATGCGCGGCCCGCCTCCCGCATTGGCGTCTGTATCCAGCTCGATGCCGAGCCAGGCCGACGCCGTGCAGATTCGCGCGCGGATCTCGGCGGAGTTCTCGCCGATGCCGGCGGTGAATACCAGCGCGTCGATACCGCCAAGGACCGCGGCCAACCCGCCAATCTCCCTGGCGGCACGATAAACAAAATAGTCAACCGCGAGTCTCGCCGAGGGCTCGTTGCTGCGCAGCAGATCCCGCATGTCGTTGCTGGTACCGGAAATGGCCAACAGGCCCGATTGTTTGTACAGCAGGGCCTCCACCTCCTTCGCCGAAAGCCCGAGATTCTGGAACAGATACAGGATCACACCGGGATCGATCGCGCCGGGGCGCGTGCCCATGCACAAGCCATCGAGAGCCGTAAATCCGAAACTGCTGTCGATGCTCGCGCCGTTGCGCAGCGCGCAGAGGCTGGCACCGCTGCCGAGGTGGGCGACGATCACGCGTCCGGCCGCAATCTCCGGTGCAACTTCTGGCAGGACGGAGGCGATGTATTCATAAGACAGGCCGTGGAATCCGTAGCGCTGCACCCCGCCGCGGCGAATCGCCAGCGGCAACGGTACGAGCTCGGCGACGGCCGGCTGGCCGCGGTGGAAGCTCGTGTCGAAGCACGCGACCTGCGGCACGTCCGGCAGCACCTCGCCAACCGCCTCGATGGCCGCCAGATTGTGCGGCTGGTGCAGGGGCGCCAGCGGTATGAGCTTGCGCAATTCCGCGAGAACCTCGGGTGTGATCACCGTGGGGCCGGCAAACCGCGCGCCGCCGTGAACGACACGGTGGCCGACACCCAGCACCCGCGATCCGCCGTAGCGCGAGCGCAACCATTCGCCCATGGTGGCCAGTGCCGTTCGCCCGTCGCACACGGTCTGCTCGAGTTGCCGATCGTCCATGACGGCACCCGCGCTGTTCTTCGCCGTCAGTCGTGGTGTGGTACCGATGCCCTCGATCTGACCGCGCGCCTCCAGCCGCCACGCATCGTTGGCAGGTCGCTGGTAGACGCAGAACTTGAGGCTCGACGAGCCTGCGTTCAGTACCAGAGCGTAATCATTCATGCCGTTCGTTTCCCTCAGGGCTTGCGCGGCGATTGTTTCCCGTGCCTGCGCCGGGCGTGCGCCGCCAGCATGGCGACCGCGCAACTGGCCAGTCTCGCCCGGACGCTGTCGGCACGGCTGGTCAGGATGACCGGTACGCGCGCACCGAGCACGAGGCCGGCACTGTCGGCGTTGGCCAGAAAAGTAAGTTGCTTCGCGAGAATATTTCCCGCCTCGAGATCCGGCGCCAGCAGGATGTCGGGATCTCCGGCGACCTCCGAACGGATGCCCTTGATCTTTGCCGCCTCTTTGCTGATGGCATTGTCGAAGGCCATGGGACCATCGAGCATGCCACCGGTTATCTGCCCACGCTCGGCCATTTTGCACAGCGCGGCGGCGTCGAGGGTTGCAGGCATTTTCGAGTTCACCGTCTCGACGGCCGCGAGTATGGCCACCTTGGGTTTTTCCACACCGAGCACGATCGCGAGATCGAGGGCGTTCTGGCATATGTCCAGCTTGTCCTCGAGCGTGGGCGCGATATTGATGGCGGCATCGGTGACCATCAGCACCTTGTGGTAGGTCGGGATGTCCATGATAAACACATGACTGAGGCGCCGGCCCGTGCGCAGGCCCTTCTCGCGCGCCACCACCGCGCCGAGCAGTTCATCGGTGTGCAGGCTGCCTTTCATCAGCAGTTCCGCCCTGCCCTCCCGGACCAGTTGTACCGCCATTGCGGCCGATTCGCGGCTGTCCGCGGCATCGACAACCTCGATGGTTCCGAGTTCGATGCGCTTTTTCCTGGCGAGCGCCCGAATCGTCGCCGCCGGCCCCACCAGGATCGGTATGATCAGGCCTGCCCCGCCCGCCTCGACCGCGCCGGCCAGTGCCGTCTCCTCGCAAGGGTAGGCCACGGCCGTCGGTATGGGCGCGAGCTTGTGGCACCGCTTCAGCAGATTTTCGTATTTTCCCGTTCCGGTTTTTCTGTTCATGGCTGATGGCTCGCTGTTGCCGGGGATTCCAGGCGGACGGCGGTGCCGGTCTCCTTTAAAAGAAATGCAAAAATGATGGCCAGTGCCAGGCCGTAGAGCAGTGGCTCGAATGCCGCCTGGTAATGCTGCCGCGTCATCGCCTCCGCGCCGTCCGCCGCTTTGTGTAACAGCGACGCGAACACCGGACCGAGCAACGCGCTGAAGGTAAAGTTCAGAAAATTGATGACCCCGGTGGCCGTACCACTGACCTCGGGCGGATTGGCTTCCTTGATCACCGAGTAGGGCAGCATGGCCGCGCCCGAGGCGATGCCGGTAGCCAGCCCGAGCACATAGGGCGGAAACAGGCCGGTCGGGCCATGCAAAATCCAGGCGAAGCAGGCGAGCAGCACCAGCGCCGCGCCTATGATCACCGGTTTGCGGCGTCCGATCCGGTCAGAAATATAACCGAGCAGCGGACAGCCTATGATCCAGCCGAACGGCACGGCAGCCGAGCGCAGCACCGCCGCCGTGTAGTCAAAACCGAGCCCCTCCTGTACGTAGCGCACGCCCCACACCATGTCGAAGATCGTCGTCGGTATGAACATCAGTCCGGCGATCACGCCGCACAGAATGGATTGCGGATTGCGAAATACCACGCCGAAGGCGCCCATGACACTGGCCTTGCCATGCCCGCGGCTTTGCGTTTGTGCCTGTGGCGGCAGCAGTACAAACAACAGGACACAGATCACCAGGCCCGCGATTCCCATCCCGATCCAGAACTGGTTCCAGGGCAAGCCTGCGCTGATCACCGGACCCACCAGGAACTGGCCAGCCGAGCCGCCCGCCATGCCGAACATCTGGGTGGCGCCGATCAGGGTTGCCGCCAGGGACGCGGGAAAATTATTGGTGGCGATGTAGATTGCGCCCACCAGCGCGAAGACGCCGCCTGCCCCCTGCAGCAACCTGCCCAGGCTCGCCAGCTCGGGGATTCCGGTGCTGAACAGCAGCGCCCCGATGCCGACCGCCGCGGCGCCCAGCGGCACCACCTTGCGCGGCCCGAGCCGATCCATGGCTGCGCCGGCAACCAGGCTGAATGGCGAGTAACCGAAATAGAACAGACCGACCATCGAGGCAACGGCCGTGCCAGTCAGCCCGAAACCCTCCGCCATCTGCGGCATCATCACCGCCGGTGCGGAACGCAGCATGTATTGGTAGAAATAGTAAACGGCCGCGATCAGCCAGGCGATCGCGACCGTTTTTGCACCACTCTTCAAGTGTCGACCCCTGTTGGCCGGCGTCGACGAGTGTGGCTCACGCGGCAGGCCTCAGCAAAGCACGACCGATACGGCCAGTCCGCCTTCCGAGGTTTCCTTGTACTTCGAGTTCATCTCCTTGGCGGTCAGCGCCATCGCATTGACGGTCGTGTCGAAATCCAGACGCCGGTCGACCGCGATCTCGTTGCTCGCGATCATGAAGGCCGTCCAGGATTTGATGGCACCGAAGGCGCAGCGCTCGATGCAGGGGACCTGCACATAACCGGCGACGGGATCGCAGGTCATCCCCAGGTGATGCTCCAGCGCGGACTCGGCAGCGTTGGCCACCACCTGATCATCAAAGTCGTGCGCCTGGGCGATGAGTGCCGCACCCATCGCGGACGCGACGCCGATCTCGGCCTGGCAGCCGCCCTCGGCACCCGACAGCGTGGCGTTGTGCTTGCCGAGATAGCCGATCACCGCAGCCGCTATCAGCCCCTCCCGAATCTTCTCCTGCGGCAATTTGCGCCCACCCTCGCCGAGCACATACACCAGGGCCGGAATGACGCCGGCGGAGCCACCGGTGGGCGCCGTCACCACGAGGTGGCCGCGGGCGTTTTCCTCGGAACCGGCCAGTGCGTAAGCCGACACCACGCCAATGGCGCGCTGATTCACGTAGGCATCGTCCATGGCGCGTTTGTAGACCTCACCGGCCTTGGTCTTGAGCTTGATCGGCCCGGGCAAGATCCCGACCGGCATGCTGAGCCCGGACTTGACGATGTTTACCATCGCGGTGGAAATCTTGTCGAGGAAGGCATTGATTTCCGCCTCGGTCTTGCCGGAGACCGCGATCTCGTTCGCCATGCCAACCTGCGCAATGCTCAGCTTGTTCTTCTGTGCGTGCGCCTGCAGTTCCTTCATCGTGGAATAGGGGTACTTCGGCTGGCCCTTTTTCGGCGGCTGATAGCCCTTCCATTCGATGAAGCCCCCGCCCACCGAGTAATACTCCTGCTCGAGCAGCACGGTGTCACCCGCCAACAGCACACAGGTCATGGTGTTGGGATGCGGGAAGTCGCCCTTGGGAGCGTCGTAAATGACGTCCTTGAGGGACAGCTGCAGGGATTTGTCGCCGAGTTTTACCGCGAAAGTCTGGTCGGGCTTCTCGACCAGGCTGTCCAGGAATGCCGGCTCGACTGTCGCCGGCTCCTTGCCGACCAGGCCGGCCAGAGACGCGCGCTCCGTACCGTGGCCTTTGCCCGTGGCGCTGAGGCTGCCAAACAAATGCACCTTGAGACCCGTTGCCTTGGCGAGAACGTCCGGGGGGAGTTTGGTACAACGCTGGTAGAAATCGTAGGTAATGCGCATCGGGCCGATGGTATGGGAGCTCGATGGGCCGGGACCGACCTTGTAAAACTCCTCGAGCGTGGTCATGACCGGTCCCTTGGCGTTCTTTACGAACTGCAGGTCCGGCGACATGGTAACCGGAAGTGGCGCCGCGTCCTGGCCAGGGGAATTGGTGGAGGCCAATACCGGACGACCGGTGAGCACCGCCATCCCGCTGATCATCGCAGTGCGCATCATGAACGCCCGGCGGTCCATGCCCTCCGGCACATTTGCCGCCTGCAACTCTTCGACCGCGGAAATGGAAAACACATCTTCGTCATTCTCATTACGCATGCGAGCAGTCCTTTTTCTGATTGACATGAAAACAAAGCTTGAAGCGCAGTCATTGCAATTGCATTAAATCACAAATGCTCGGGCGGCAATACGGTCCCTGCGTCTTGCGGATGAGCGGTGATGACTATCTGTTCAGGCACGCAATTCCTGCCTCGAATCCCGGTCTCGCTATGAACCGTGACAACGGTTTCGTCTTCCTGCAACCGCTTGCGTCTCGAGGGTTTCCGATCAGCCAGGGCACGCTCGTGTTCGCGCCGCCAATGCAGCATCTTGCGCGCACCGCGGTTCGACGCCGCGTCGAGCGATACGGCAGCGAGCACACCGACACCGATGCGCCCTCGAGGTCACTTCAACCTGCGCCGTCTGCGGCCTGATCCGCATCGACCCTCTTCCAGGCGAAATCCGGCGGCGTGAATTCGTCGAAGCGCACCATGCCGTCCGCTGTGCTGATCCAGGGCGCACGTGAGCCGTAGTAGATGTGACAGCTGGCGCGTATGCCAGGATCGTCGTCCAGGGTCCCGGCGGAAAGAAACGTCCCGTGAGCCGTCGCCGATGGTACGGCCGCGCCGCACACCGTACAGAAAAATACCTTGTAGAACCGCGTGCCCGGCATCTGCCACGAGCGAACCAGCTGTTCGCCGCTTCGCCAATGCAAGGAACTGGCGCCGCAAGCCAGGCCCACGAAGTAGCTGCTGCCCGAACGCCGGCGACAGCGCGAGCAGTGACAGACACGCATCGCGAACAGCGGCGGCTCGACAGCCCACCCGACTGCGCCGCACAGACAACTCCCGGGAACGGTCGCGGGGCTGAGGCGTGCATCCGGCAAAGCGTCATTAGAATGTGGATCGATCGGATCGCCCTGCCCGCGCGGTCCCGGGTATTGGGGTAGGGCATCGTTCCAGACCGGCAACCAAGCCACTCGCTCGCTCGCATGAGCGTGGCAACAGGGCTGCCTCGCTCCGGTATCCTCCAGCCCCCCCGCCGGCAACAACGCACTTCCGCCGTGCGCGGCAAGTGCCGGCAAAACGCTCCCACACCTTTCGCAAAAGGCGCGCACGAGAGCCGGCGATGCGCTGAAGCGGGTCACTTGCTGCTCGCCCGCCAGCCAGCGGATACCGGGCGCTTCGATCCAGGTTGCGAAGCCAACACCGCTCGACTTGCGACACGCGCGGCAGTGGCAGTACCACATCGCACCGCCAGCACCACTCGCTTCGTAGCGAACCTCGCCGCACAGGCATTGACCGTGAAGCATGCCCTGCCGCGAATTCATGACGCGATGGCTACGCAGACAGGCTCAGATCGCTCCCGGCGCATTGGCTAGCGCAATTTGTCGATCACTTCACCGGCATAACGCTTGATCGCGTCCTGCTTCGCGGCCAGTGAGGGTTGCTGCTGCATGCTGCTGGACAGCCCCTTTTCGACCTGCACGCTGCCGGGCAGAGTCCACGGTGTGACCTGCAGATCGGTGATTCCCAGGTCCTCCAGACGCCGGATGTCATCGACTGTCTCCGCGTCGGGGCAGTGCATCATGATGTCGAAGGGCTCGTTCTCGCGCCCGAACTCCCGCCGCAGCCGGGTCAGCTCCGCCACGACCTCCTTGACCTCTGCCAGCGCATGAATCACGGCAATCCAGCCGTCGCCGTAACGTGCGGCGCGCCGCAGTGCTGGCTTGGTGGTGCCTCCCACGTAGATGGGAATGCGCTTGCGCGGCACCGGCGCCATCGTCAGTCGGTCGAAGTCGATGTGCTTGCCGTGAAACTCCACCATGCCGCCCTGCATCAGCAGGCGCAGCACCTGGATCGCCTCATCCTGACGCGCGCCGCGGGTCTTCATGTCCTGGTTGAGCCACTTGAATTCCTCGGGCATCCACGCCAAGCCAACGCCGAGGGCAACGCGATCATTGGAGATTGCCGCCACCGAGCACAGGCTCTTCGCCTCCAGCAGGGGCTGGCGGATCGCCAGCCTCAGTACCGAGGGAACGAAGCGGATGCGCTGCGTCACCGCGGCCATCGCGGTGATCGCGACCCACGGGTCGAGCACCGGCATATCGAGGGGCCAGAAGCGCGAGCCATCGGGGTGATAGGGATAGGGAACGGAAACCGTTTCCG
The DNA here is from genome assembly GCA_016705365.1 of Gammaproteobacteria bacterium. Lineage (NCBI taxonomy): Bacteria > Pseudomonadati > Pseudomonadota > Gammaproteobacteria > Gammaproteobacteria bacterium. The sequence goes on from JADIYI010000009.1 coordinate 383,068, forward strand.
GAAAAAACGGGGCATCCGCAACCTGGATGCTGTCCCAACCGCTGGCGTCCGCGGTGCGCGCGATATCCTGCAACTCGCCAGGGTCGACCATGAAGGTGTGAAACCCGAATCTCATGACAGCTCCTCCAAATCGGAAAAATTCACGAAAACAACCAATCCATTCGCGCGGCAACAGGCCACGCGTTCATTGTGCACGACCGTGCTTTACAAGACCACAGCAGCTAGCTCAGCTCAGCTGCGCTCGGCACACACGTACTCGACCCCCCCCGATGATTCGCGTTGACCCAAATAGATATCCAATTGGCCGCAACGCAATTGCCTGGATCCGGCGCGTACACCGCCCGGTGGCCAGGATGCGCTAAAATGAGCGAATGGGGTCGCAGCGTACGGCCCCTGCTTTTCGATCAACCCGCCAGGAGACCCTTTGATGAGAACCCTTTCCGACGTATTTGCGAGATCCCGTGTTCACCTCCTTCTCGGCGCAGCCATTGCTGCTACGATTCCGTGCACGGCCCTGGCCCAATCGGCCTCGATCGAAGAGATCATCGTCACGGCGCAGAAGCGCGAGGAGCGCCTGCAGGACGTGCCGATCGCCATCAGCGCCGTCACGGTCGAGCAGATCGAGGCGCGCGGCATCGACAACGTGCTCGATCTGCGCACCCTGGCGCCGAACCTGATGGTGAGCAAGTACCCCAACAGCAATGTCGTGTCACAGATCGCGATCCGTGGCGGCGTCACCGTCAATGCCGCGATGTACTGGGAACCGAGCACCGCCATGTATCTCGACGGGGTCTACCTGGGCAAGGCCGTGGGCTCGGTCTTCGAGGTGGTCGACATCGAGCGCATCGAGGTGCTGCGCGGGCCGCAGGGCACTTTGTACGGGCGCAACACCATGGCGGGCGCGGTCAACCTGATCACCCGCAAGCCGAGCGGGGAGTTTGGCGGCACCGCGAGCTTCGAGGTCGGCGACTATGGCCACCACGTGGAGAAAGTGACCTTCGATATGCCGAAGATGGGCATCGCGCGGATGTCCTTCGGGGCACGCTCGGAGAACCGCGATGGTCTCGTGGATCTGACCAGGGGCAGCCCCGGCACCGAGCTCGACAGCCGTGACCGCTACGCATTGCGCTACGCCCTCGGACTCGACTTCAGCGACAACTTCGTGGCGGATTACAGCTTCGACTACACCAAGATGGATCAGATGCCGCCGAACAGCCAGCTGTACAGCGTCACCCCGTCCAACCCCCTGTTCACCGCGGCTTCGGCCTATGCCTCCAAGGACTGGGAGGACACCGTGAGCACCGACTGGCCGGCATACGAGCAGATCAAGCTGCAGGGGCATGCGCTGACGCTGAGCTGGGAGATCAACGACAGCAACACGCTGAAATCGATCACGGCCTATCGTGAGCTGCGCAACGACGATTCGGTCGACCTCGACGGCACGCCGCTGCTCATCGCGACCGCCAACCGGATTTCGGACTACGACCAGACCTCACAGGAATTGCAGCTGATCGGCAATGCGGCGCGGCTCGACTACGTGCTCGGCCTGTACTACTTCACGGACGACGGTTACACGATCAACCCGCACGAGTTCTTTTTTGGCACGGACAGCTCGCAGTACGGCTTCGGCACCGATGCGACGGCCGCCTACATGCAGCTCGACTACCATGTCACGGATGCCCTGACGCTCACCGCGGGGCTGCGTTACACGGATGAAGACAAGGACACGGAGCGTTACAAGACCGTCACCGGGGCGGGAGCACCCATCCCGCGGGTCAAGGCCGACGAGTCGTTTTCCGATACCACGCCGATGGCGAGCGTTGCCTACCGGTTCAGCGACCAGCTGAACGTCTACCTCAAGTACTCCGAGGGCTTCAAGAGTGGCGGCTTCCCGGGCGAGGCGGGCAATGCCCTCGAGGCGGTGACCCCCTTCGACCCCGAGCAGCAGACCACCTGGGAAATCGGGGCCAAGATGAGCTCGGCCGACGGGCAGTTCCAGTTGAATACGGCCGCTTTCCATAACGAGATCGAGGACATGCAGGTGAACCAGTTCACCGGTTTGCCCGGTGTCTCGGTGATTCGCAACGCCGGCAAGGCGACCACCCAGGGCGTGGAGCTCGAGGGCATCTGGCTGCCGATCGAGGAACTGCGGCTGCAGCTGAGCTACGGCTATCTCGACTCCGAGTGGGATGAGTTCATGGAAGCGCCCGCGACCGGTCAGCCGATCAGCAACGTGGCGGACAACCGCTCCTTCCCGCATGCGCCCGAGCACACGCTCAGCCTGACCGCGGATGCGCGGCTCGCGCAGACCGCCTGGGGTGAATTGCGCGCCCTGGCCGACTACAGCTACAGCTCGTCCTTCTATGCCTACGCGTACCAGCTGGACACCATCGATACGAGGCGAGCGACGGCGAGGAACACCAAGGTGGACGATTACGGGCTGCTCAACCTGCGCCTGGCGCTGAAGGATATCCCGGTCGGCAACAACGGTACGGCGGAATTCTCGCTGTGGACTCGCAATGTCACGGACGAGCAACAGCCGGTGAACTTCATCGACTTCGGGCCGGGATTCTTCTCCGACTACCTCCTCGCCTACTATCTCGAGCCGCGGACCTACGGAGCCTCCTTCACCTACCGCTGGTAGGCAGAGAGGCAAGATCGCGGCGCAGCAGCTGCGCCGCGATCTTGCCGCGGCCCACTCCCGCGACCATCAATGCCGTATCAGCGGCAAAGGGGGTGGCGCGCGTGACTACGCATCAGCCGCTTCGATGACACCACCCTCGAGATAGTTCGCGAATTCCTCGGAAGACAGGCCAAGCAGTTCACAGAAGACCTCACGGTTATCGTGACCACGCGCGTGGCCGGCATCACGCGTGCGCCCCTGTGTGCCGGTAAGACCGAGCGGTATACCCGGCGCCACCACCGTGCCCTTGCGATGATGCGAGATTTCCTCGAAAAATGCGCGTGCCGCGAGATGTCCGTCACGTTGCAGCTGATCCTCCACGTCCTGCACCACACCGGCCGCGATACCGGCCTGCGCCAGCAGGTGCATCACCTCGTAAGGATCGCGGGCGCTGGTCCATTCCCCGATCAGGCGGTCCAGTTCGGCGGCATTCACACGGCGTGCGCCGGCATCGGCGAAGCGCGCATCGCCAATCCAGTGCGGTCGCCCGAGCAGGGTGCAGAAGCGTTGCCACTCGGCTTCATCGGCCACCGCGATCACACACCAGCGATCCTCCCCGCGACAGGGATAGCAGCCCTGCGGCGCGTGGCTCAGCGAGCCGTTGCCGAGGCGCCGCGGCTCGCGTCCGTCCACCAGGGTCTCGAGCACCAGGTGTCCGAATGAGGCGATCATGGTCTCGAGCTGGGAGAGATCGATGCGCTGCCCCGCGCCATGCTCGCGCCGGTGCTCGAGCGCGGCGAGGATCGCGCACAGCCCGTGAAGTGCACTCAGCGGATCGGGATAGGCGAACTGCGTCATCGTGCAATCGCGGCCCGGGAAACCAGACACGCTCGCAAGCCCCGACAGCGTCTCGATGTTCGGGCCCCAACTCACGTAATGATGATCTGGTCCGCTGTCACCGTAACCGGTGCTGCTGAACAGGATCATTTCCGGGTGCAAGCGCTCCAGCTCATCAAAACCCAGCCCGAGTTTCGCGAGCACGCCGCTGCTGTTGTTGTCGATCACCACATCGCTGGCGCCGATCAGCCTGCGCGCCAGCGCCGATCCCGCGGCCGTGGTGAGGTCGAGCGAGACAAAACGCTTGCCCGCGTTCCAGTCGGTGAACCACGGCGAGCACTGTGGCTGGATGCCGAGCTGCGGCTCGCGCGGCGGGATGTAGAGACGGGTCACGTCGGGGTAGGCTTTCGATTCGACCTTGATCACATCGGCACCGCACCAAGCCATGAAGCGTCCGATCCACGGTCCGGCCATGCCGGCGGTGAATTCGACCACGCGCACACCGGCGAGCGGCAACTCCGCGGACACCGCCGCGCTTCGGGCCGGCGGGCGGCGCGCCAGCAGCGCGGCGAGCTCTCCATCGTGTTCCCCCGGCTGCGGCGCGCCACCTCCGACCCTGCACGGCGTGCGTGACAGGCGGTACGGAGCGCCCGGCGCGCGCCAGCAGCGGCCGGCGGGTTGCGGCGCCTCGACAAAGAAGCCGCGCTCCGCCAGATGACGGTCGTGACACACCATGCTGACGGAATTGAGCGGTGTCAGCGCGAGATGGCGTCGCTGGCCCTCGCGGTAGAGTTGCTCCACGGTAAAACGCGCGGTGTGTTCGCCGATGAAGATATCCAGCAGCTCGCGGTAGGGCTGGCGCAGCAGCGAGGAGCCCTCGAACATGGGGTCGAGGATCTCCTCGTTGCCGGTGGTCTCGTGCACCCAGCGCGCCAGCGCTTTCCAGTGCAGCGGGCGATTGACCATGAGGTAGATCTCGCCATCGCTGCAACGATGGATTCCCGAAGGCACGGAAGAAAACGTCGCGGTACCGAAACGCTTGGGCACCAGCCCGTCGTCGAGCCATTTGCTCGCGCCACAGATGCTGGTCACCGCCAGCATCGCTTCCTGCATCGAGATATCGACGTGTTGCCCCTGCCCGGTGCATGCGGCGTGGCGCAGCGCGATCAGGCTGCTCACCGCCGCCAGCGTCGCGCCCGCCACGCAGGCCTGCGAGCCGGCGAGAGTGACCGGCGGATCGGCCGGATCGCCGGTCACCACCATCGCGCCGCCCATCGCCATCGCGACGATATCGGCACCCGGGTAGTCGCGGTGCGGGCCGCTCTGGCCGAACGGCGTGATCGAGGTGAGCACCAGCGCCGGGTTCACCGCCCGCAGTTGCTCGAAGCCGAGGCCGAGTTGCGCCAGCCGCCCGGGTGGCAGCGTCTCGACGATCAGGTCCGCGGTGGCCGCCAGGTCGAGCAGCAGCGAACGGCCCGCCGCGGTATCGGGATCCAGCGTCAGGCTCTTCTTGCCGGCATTCATGTAGCAGTGGAAAAAACCGGGATCGTCGGTGCCCGCACCAGCGGGAAACGGAGCAATGCGCCGCGTGGCATCACCACCGGGGGGTTCGAGACGGATCACTTCCGCGCCCAGGTCGGCAAGCAGCTTGCCGCAGTAGACGCCCGTGGCATCGGCGATTTCGAGAACCCGACGCCCGCCCAGCGCCGACTGCTTCACGGAGTTCACTCGTGCGATCGGTAATCGCTGAGCTTGCTGCCGGTCCAACCCTTGAAGGCACGGCGGAAATTGCTGACGCTGTTGTAGCCCAGCATGAAGCCGATCTCCTTCGGGGTCAGCGCGGTGAACTGCAGGTACTGCAGCGCGAGATCACGCCGCGTGTCGTCGAGAATTTCCTGGTAGGTCAGGTTCTCCTTCTGCAGCCGGCGGCGCAGTGTGCGCGATCCCATGCGCAGCCTCGACGCCATCTGCTCCACCTTCGGAAACTCGCCGGGTTTCTCGACCAGCGCCACGCGAATGCGGTTGGCAATATTGTCGGCCTCGGCGAGCTGGTTGGCGTGTGTCTGGCACTGCCGTTCGCAGAGCTTGAATACTTCCTCGTTGGCCAGGCTGATCGGGTCGTTGAGATGCTCGATATCGAAATAGACGATATTGCGCGGCTGATCGAAGAACAGCGGGCAATCGAAACGCCGCTGGTAGGGCGTGATATCGCACGGCTGCGGATAGCTCAGACGCATCTCCAGGATCGGAAACGGGCGGTTGCTGATATTCGAGGCCAGGCTCATGGTCTGGCTGACGAACTCCTCCACGGCGAACGGAAGCAGGTCGCCGAGCGGAAACATCTCGCTGATCTCGGAAAACCACTTGCCGTCACGGATCTCGTTCGTGGTGGTGATCACCCGCTCGTTCAGCGTCGTGTATTTCAGGAACAGCCTGCGCGACTGCTCCAGGGTGGAGGCGGTCAGCGCGGCATATCCAAGTATTCCCAGGTCACTGATCCCGAATTCGGCCCCGAGCGCGATGCCGATGCAGGGATCGTTGCTCAGGCACAGGATGTTGTGGACGATCCTGCGGAAATCGTTCGGTTCCGGATGAAATTTTTCATCGTGGATCTGGGCGCACGACAAGCCGGTGCCGTCGAGGACCTGCTCCGCGCTGAATCCCCGGGGTGCCATCCGCGCGAGATAGAACCCAATCCGATTGCTGACATTCAATGCGCGCGTCGTCATACGGGATCTGGCCGGCAATGGAACCACGCCCGCCAAGGGCCGTTCCGAAAGCCGCAAGGATGCCATCTCTTGGGAGCATGTCAACACTCCCAAGCGGCGTCTTGCGCTGGCCCGGCGTTGAGCCCGTGCTAATCCGACGAGGGCAGCGGCTTGGCCTCCTTCAATGCCATCGGCGCGCCGTCTACCGCCAGCGAGCCGTCGCCGGGCTTAACGCACAGCAGTTCCAGGTCGCCGGCCGCACTGACATAGCGCTTGCCGAGCAGGGTACCGCCACTGCTGTCCGCGGCCGGCGCACCGCCGGCGGGGGGCGTTTCGCTGCTCGCGATCATCGCTGCCCCGCCGCAACTCAGCTGTACATCCACCGCGGGTGCGACGATGACCATCACCTCGGTCTTGCACACCGCGCTGCGCATCCGCGTCCCGGCCTTCAAAGTCGCCATGTCCTCACTCCGTCCTGTTGTGCCACCTGGATCCTGGGCCGGCGAACGCCGGGGCTCAGATTCGCTTCACCGGATCGATGCCGGTGAGCCGCGCGAGGTTCAATCCGAGAATCTTGGCCTTGTCCTCGTTGGTGAGCTGCTGATAACCCCAGTTCTTCTGCAGTTCTTCCGGCATGTCGAGATTGCGGATGTAATCGACCACGCGCTTGGTATCGTCGAACGGCAGGTCGAGACCGAGCACGATCTTGTCGGCCGGCATCCACTGCAGCGCGGTACCGATCACGTGGTAGCCACGATAAGGTGCCCGCTCATACCAGCCGATGATCCCCGAGAGGCTCATGTAGAGATTCGTGTGCTTGCCGCACAGACCGATCAATGCTTCCGTGTCGGGCCAGCCCGCGTGGTAGGCGATGATCTTCAGATCGGGGAATGCGAGCAGCACATCGTCGAGCTGGCGCACATCGCAGTGCGATCCGGGCTGCGGCACCACGTAGGAGTTGCCGGTGTGCACGGTCAGCGGCACACCGAGTTCCTGGGCCTTGGCATAGAACGGCCACAAGCGCTTGTCGTTGATCGGGCCCGCGTCCTCCGGCTGATACATCTTGCACAGCTTGGCGTCACACTCCTTGACCATGTGCTCGAGTTCCCAGATCGCGTGATCCAGGCCGCGGCGGATCACCGGACCGCAGTTCGCCTCGAGGTACATGCGCCCCGGGTAGGGTGCGATCTGCTGCATCATGAAGCCATTGGTCGACATCGACACGGTGCCGCCGGTGATGTCCATCATCGGCTCGCGCAGACAGAAACATACATCGACGCGCGCCTCGTCCATGTACTTGATCAGTTCCTCGGCCAGCGGATGCGGCCATTCTCCCGACAGATCGCGTCCCGACCAGGCACGCATGACGCCGTCGACGCTGGCCCACCACCGCGCCATTCCCGGGTAGTAGCCGATTTCGGACATAGTCTGCGGGTTCATGAAATGGCACTCGGTCAGTGCCACGAAATAATCCTGATCTGCCATGATCGCGTACCTTCTGCTTTGTTGATCGAACGGATTGGAATCCTGCACCAGTTACAGCCACAATACAACGCGCGCGGCGCGCGTGGACTGCCTTGTCCTGAAATGAGATGCTGTCGTCCGGATTTGATCCGCCGCGGGCAGGCAGCAAGTGCATATGCGCAATTAGACTGTGGCCAGGCATCGAAACTGCGGGGAGAGCCGGAATGAGCGTGGTGTTGTGCAGCTGGGGAGAATCCCTCGAGGGCGGAACCGAGGAAACGCTGTCGCTCGCGGGCAGGTTGAGCCGCTCGCAAGGGCAGGATCTCGACTGGCTGGTGATCGGCGGCCTCGGCGAGGCCGCCAGCGCAATTGCGGGCCGGTATGGCGTGGCGCATATCGATCGCATTGCACAGGCGCAGCAAGGCCCCGACGCACTGCTCGCGGCTCTTGCCGACTACTGCGCGCAGTACTCCCCCACCACGATCCTGTTCAACCAGACACCAGCGGCACGCCTGATCGCGCCGCGGCTCGCCGCCCGGCTCGGTGTGCCGGTGGTGATGAACGGCTTCTACGTCGAGGCCCAGGGCAGTGAACTCGAAGTGCGCGCCACGGCCTATGGCGGTGACACCCATGCCGTGTACCGACTGCCTGCTCCGGTCAACGTGGTATCGATCCTGAGCACCACGCTCGGCGCCGAAGCGGCACCCGCGCCAAGCGACCCCGTAACACGCGAGATCACCGTGAGCAGCGGCGCGGTGCAGGAACGCTGGACCGTGGTCGCGAGCGCGCAATCCTCGGGGCCGCGCCTCGAGGATGCCGATGTGATCGTCGCGGGCGGGCGCGGACTCGGCAGCGCCGCCAGCTACGCACTGGTGCGGGAATTCGCCGAACTGCTCGGTGGCATGCACGGCGCCTCGCGCGCGATCGTCGATGACGGCTGGATCGATTCCTCGCGCCAGGTCGGGCTTACCGGCAAGATCACGCGTCCCGGCCTGTACATCGCGGTCGGCATCTCGGGCGCGAGCCAGCACATGGCCGGATGCTCCGCGGCGAAAACGATCGTCGCCATCAACAAGGACCGCGACGCATCGATCTATCGCTACGCACGTTATGGCATCGCGGGTGATTGCCTCGCGGTGATGCCCGAACTGATCAAGCTGGCCAAGGCCGGCAATACCTGAGGGAGACTGCTATGTCCGAAGAAAGAATTCCCTGTATCCCGGGGCTGTTCAGCGAGAATGACGGCGTGGCGCAGATCCACGGTTCACGCTGCGCCAGCTGCCGGACCCCCTATTTCCCCAAATCCGCCGCATGCCACAACCCGGACTGCGGCGAATCGAAAATGGAGGACTGCAGCTTCAGCGGCAGTGGTGTACTGTGGAGCTACTCGGTCGCGAATTTTCCGCCACCGGCGCCGCACAAGTTCGATAAACCCTTCACGCCCTACGCGGTGGGCGTGGCGGACCTGGATTGCGGTCTGCGCGTGGTCGGCCAGATGATCGATCCTCCCGATCAGGTGCGGGTCGGGAGCGGCGTCGAACTGGTGATCGACACGTTGTATCACGAAGACGGCAAGGCATTCACCTCGTGGAAATTCAGACAGATCGCAGCACCTGCGACAAGGAGTCAGTGAGATGCAGGAAGTCACCGTACTGGGTGTCGGTCTTCACCGCTTCGGCAAGACCGGCGACGATATCGTCGCCAACAAGTCCGTAACCGAATTGTGTCGTCACGCCGTCGATGCGGCCCTCGCCGACGCGGGAGTGAAGTGGACGCAGATCCAGGCGGTCTGTGCCGCCAGTTCGCGCTTCTCCGGCGGCAAGGGCTGGGGCTTGAACGGCAACGATGTGGTCGAGGACCTGGGCTCGACGGGCATTCCCGTGTACAACATGTCGGCCGGCTGCGCGGCGGGCGGCAATGCCTTCAACGTGGGCTACTCGATGGTCGCCGGCGGCGTCTATGACATGGTGCTGGTGGTCGGCGGCGAAGTGATGCCCAAGGGCATGATCCAGACCTCGGGAGTCGAGGAAGTCACGGACCCGGAATTCCTGCGCCAGCGCTGCGTCGGCATGCCCGGACCCTCGTTCTGGGCAACCCTGGCACGTCGGCGCATGCACGAATTCGGCACCACCGAGGAACAGCTCGCGAAAGTGACGGTAAAGGCACGCAAATGCTCGGTGCACAATCCCTACGCACGCTTCCAGAAGGAAATCAGCCTGCAGGAAGTGCTCGCCTCGCCCTATGTCAGCAATCCGCTGCGCCTGTTCGAGATCTGCCCGGTGTCCAACGGCGCGGCAGCGGTGGTGATCTGCTCCAGCGCAACCGCCAGGAAGTTCACGACCCATCCGGTGCGTGTCGCATCCAGTACGGTCGCGACGATGCACTTCAGCGATGCACTGCCGCGCGGTCTCGCGGGACCGGTGCCCAACGGACCCAGCCTGCACACCGAGGTGCAGGCCGCAGTGACCCGGGCTTTCGAACAGGCGGGCATCGGTCCCAAGGAACTGAGTCTCACCGAACTTCAGGACAACACCTGCTTCTACGAGCTGGCGTATCCGGAAGAATGGGGGCTGTGCCAGCCCGGCGAAGCGGAACATCTGCTGGAGAGCGGCCAGACCGCCCCGACCGGGAGCATGCCGATCAACCCCTCGGGCGGCTTCGTGTCGTTCGGTGAAGCAACCACCGCCATGGGCGTGTTCCAGATCGTGGAACTCGCCTGGCAGTTGCGCGGCCAGTCGGGTGGCCGGCAGGTGCCGGGTGCCCGGGTGGGACTGGCGCAAACCAATGGTCTCGGCGGTAATGCGACCGCCACGATCCTGAAACGATAGCCAAGGCGCTATACTCGGCGCAAAACAGTCGAGCGTGCGCCATGCCGGAAATGTCTGCCTTCAGCTACCTGCTCCTGGCTCTGTTGCTGGTTGCAGCCCTCGGCAGCCTGGGATTCGGCCTGCGCGGGCATTGGCGGCGCATCGCGCACGGCAAGCCTGCGTGGCCCGCGTTCACCAGCCTCGCGGGTGCGCTGGAGAACATCAACTGGCGCACCTTCCTCACCCGTGGTGTATTGACCTCGCGCCTCAAACAGCGGCGCTGGTCCGGTATCGCGCATGGATTGCTGTTCTGCGGTGCGCTGATCCTGATCTTCGGTCACGCAGTATTCGCGCTCAGTTTTGTCGGTGTGCCGGTCTATGCGGGCTGGTTCGGCTTCCTGGTGATGGAGCTGGGGCGCGAGATCGCCGGGATCATGGTATTTCTCGGGGTGCTGTTCTTCCTGCTGCGTCGCTTCTTTCCGCCCGAACGCCTGGTGGTGGGTCGAACCCGTCAGGGCTTCGAGCGCATGGAAGCGCTCATTTTGCTGATCGTGGTCGCGGGCTATTGCTCCGAGAGCTTTCGTCTCGCGCTGCAACCGGGCAGCGGCGGTGAATTTCTCGGCACGGCACTGTCCGCCGCTCTCGGAAAGCAGCTGGATCCAGACGCACTGTTGTTCGGTTTCAAGCTGCTGTGGTGGCTGCACGGCCTGCTCGGCGTCACGTTCATCGTGCTGATCGCGCGTACGCCGATGGCGCATATGCTGCTCGGGCCGGGCAATTCGGGGCTGGCGAACCGGCGCCCCGGCATCAATCTCGCGCCGATGGACTTCGATGCCGAGGGCGATGTGTCCTTCGGCGCTGCCCGGCTGGCCGACTTGAGCCGCAAGCATCTGCTCGACGCCTCGGCCTGCCTGTGGTGCGGGCGCTGTCATGAGGTCTGTCCGGCGGCGCAGACCGGCAAGGATCTCTCGCCCAAGAAGGTCATGGCGATCTGTGCCGAGTACCTCGCTGAGGACCGCTTCGACGACGCCTCGCTGATCGAGGTGCTGGGCAGCGAGGCAATATTCAACTGCACTACCTGCGCGGCCTGCGTCGAGGTCTGCCCGGTCAGCAACAACCCGGCGGAAATCATCCTCGAGTTCCGCCGCCACTTCGTGATGGAACTGGCCACGATGCCGGACACGATGGCCGCTGCCAACCGCAACCTGGAGTCGCGCGAACATCCCTTTGTCGGAACCGCGGCAAACCAGGCCGACTGGCGCAACGGCCTGGATGTACCGGTGTTCGAGCCCGGCGTCAGCGACTACCTGCTGTGGATCGGCTGCTCGGTGAGTTATGAGCCGCGGGCGCAGGAGACCGCGCGCGCGATGGTGCGCATCCTCGAGGCGGCCGGCATATCCTACGGGATACTGGCGCAATCACGCTGCACCGGTGACCCGGCCAAGATGATGGGCAACGAGATGCAGTTCGTCGAGCTGGCCGAGGCCAACATCCAGGACTTCCGCGAACAGCGGGTGCAGAAGGTGATCACCCTGTGCGCGCACTGCTTCAACAGCTTCGACCGCTATTACCCCGAACTCGGCGCCGACTGGCAGACGATTCCGCACTCGGTGCTGATCGATGAACTGCTGGCCGACGGACGCCTGCGGATCGCCGCCCAGAGCGACGAGAAGATCACGTTTCACGATCCCTGCTATCTCGCGCGGCACAACGGCATCGTCGAGGCCCCGCGCCGCGTGCTGGCGGCCGTGGGCCAGCTGATCGAGATGCCCCGCGCCCGCGAGCAGAGTTTCTGCTGCGGCGCCGGCGGCGGAAATTACTGGGGCGGACAGGGCGGGACGGCGCGCATCAGTGACGTTCGCACCCAGGAAGCGCTGGACACCGGCGCCAACAGGATCGCGACCTCGTGCTCGTTCTGCACCCTGATGCTGACCGCAAGCGCCGGCAAGCACAGCGAGGAACGCAAGGTTTTTGATATCGCCGAACTGGTCGCGGAGCGCATCCGCATCATCGAGAGCTGAGGGTCGCAAGCAGCGCGGGGCGGCAGCGCCACGCTGCTCACCCCGCAAATCAGCCTGTAGGGAAAAGGCGCCGTTCAGTCAGGCGCAGTGATTCAGGAACGTCCCAGCAGGCGCCGGAAAAAGCCGCGTATCGCATCCCAGATCACTTTCCAGACCACCGCGAGCACGTTGATCGAGTCTTCCTTCACCGGCGGCGGAGGCGGCGGCGACACGGGCGTACCGCTGCTGTCAGCCGTGACGGGTGCCGCCGCGGAAGCCGTCTCCAACATGCCTTTCACATTGGCGACAAACTTCTGGATTATCTGCTTCGAAACCCCTTCGATCATGCCGCGGCCCACCTGCACGATACGCCCCGTCAGATCAGTGCTGGATTCGCAGCGCACCTCGGTACTGCCGTCGGGCTGCGCGACCAGGCTGGCGGATATCGTACCGCTCACCGTGCCGCCACCCTTCTCCTTGGCCTCGGCCAGCAGGGTCATCTCACGCGTGCTTTCATCGAGCTTGATGAAGCTCATGGTGCCGTCGTAACTCGCCGTGATGGCCCCTACCCTCAACTTGACAGTGCCGATAAAGCTGCGCTCGTCGATCAGTTGCGTGATCGAGGCGCCCGGCATGCAGCCCGCGAGATTCTCCGGACTCTTCATGAAGCTCCACACCTGCTCGATCGGAGCGGCGACCTGGAACGTTTCCCTGATTTCAATGGCCATCGTGATTCCTGTTCCCTTGTCTTCGGCGATCGTGACAAAAAGACCCCGGTATTGCAAACATGGTAGCGGGCGGCATCGCGCAAATGCGGGTGCGGCTAAATCCGAAACGGCCTAATCGGTATCAGAACATGACATGCCCCCATTGTCGCGCACTCGCATGTGCGGTTATTGTGATGCTCTGGCGAAGGAACCCGCACCCGCGAAAATCCTGTTCGGTTGCGCAGTCGCGGGTGACATCAATGCGACAACGTAATCGTACGCCGACCTCGTTTGTCAATCGTCGAGCGCGGTAGCGCCGTATGCGGAGGTTTCCCGATGAGTTCCACACTGTTGCCCTGGTCCTCCTACGTCGATTTGCTGAAGCCCGCGGAAGATCTGATCGAACTGGGCTTCGATCCGCACAGCGAGCAGTTACGGGCGCAGTTGTATCAGCAACTGCTGATGAATCTCGCGCAGGGCTATTTCATCTATTTCCAGTCCGATGCCGATCACCCCGACTGGGCGCCGTTCCTGAACTCCGTGTTCCTGCTCCAGCCCAACCCCGATGACACCTACCAGCTGGCCCCGGTGCGCGGCGATGCGGTCTACCGGGTGGTCGGCAACCGCGGCACGATCCGGCTGCTGACCTTTTCCACCGGCGCCAACATGATGGGAATGGCCGACGCGCCGGGCAAGAACTTCGGCTACTACGATGCCGATGACCTGGAACTGGGAGCGGACGGCGAATTCGAAGTCATCTTCAGCGCCGAGCGCCCCGCCGGCCATGAAGGCAACTGGCTGCACCTGCATCCGGAATCGGAATTCATCATGGTGCGCAATCGCGGCTATGCATGGGGCGTGGAGCGGGAAGCCAGCCTGGCCATCGAGCGTCTCGGCGCGCCTTCACTGAAGCCCCGACCCACCCCGCAACAGGTCGATGGCCGGGCACGCGCCCTGCTGGGAGGTTTTGTCCGGCGCCTGTCGCGCCTGTGGCTCGACTACCAGAACGCGGTGCTGGCGCGCGGCATGATCAACCAGGTCGAACTCGCGGACTTCGGCGGTGCGGTACCGGCCCAGGCGTACTGGCAGGGTATTTTCCGGCTGGCCCCGGACCAGGCCCTGATCCTGGAGACCACGCTGCCGGCAAAACACAGCTACTGGAACGTGCAGCTCAATGACGAGTTGTGGAACGCAGTGGAGTTCATCTATCGCCAGAGCAGCCTCAATGGTCACCAGGCCCGACTCGATGCCGACGGCCGCTTCCGTGCCGTGATCAGCCTCGAAGACCCGGGTGTGGCCAACTGGCTCGATCCCGGCGGCGCGCTCCAGGGCATGATCATCGGACGCTGGTACCAGGCCGACGCACTGCCGCTTCCGACGCTGAAGGCGGTGCCGTTCAAGGAGTTGCACCAGCACCTGCCGGCGGATACACCGCGGATCGACCCGGAGCAGCGGGCCCTACAGCTGCGCGAGCGCCGCATCGGCGCCCAGCTGCGACGCCGCTGGTGATACGCACACCATGAGTTCGAGCGCCTTTCCCGGGGTCGAGCAATTGCTGGAGCAGGCTGCCGCGGCCTGCGGCCTGGATGACTTCGGCTCGGATTACGAAGAAGGACTGGAAGTCCTGGTGGAGTCGATCCGCACTGATGTCCGCCCGATCCATGCCGGCAATGTGCCGCAGCTCAGCGGGCCGCTGCTGGGTTTGCTGGTCAGCCGCGCCCGTTCCCAGGAAGGGTGGAAGAAGCGCCCCGACTGTCTGCGCCAGCCATTGCGCGCGCCCCTGGTGGTGACCGGCATCCCGCGAACCGGCACCACCGCCCTGCACAAGCTGCTGTCGATGGATTCCCAGTTCCAGGGCCTGGAACAGTGGCTGATCGGCAGCCCGATGCCACGCCCGACCCGGGCAAGCTGGGAAGACAACCCGCTGTTTCTCGCCGCGGTAGCCCAGCAGGAGGCATTTCTCGATGCCGTGCCGGCCATGCGCGCCTCGCACGAGGTGAATGCCGACGAAGTGGATGAATGCCTGAACCTGCTGGCCCAGAGTTTTGTCAGCCATTATCCGGCCACCGGCATTGGCTTGCCGACCTATGACCGCTGGTGGTGGGGGCGCGACGAAACACCCAGCTACCGCCGCTATGCCGACAACCTGCGCCTGATCGGTGCCGATTCACCGGATCAGCGCTGGCTGCTGAAGAACCCGGGCCATATCACCCACCTCGATGCCCTGCTGACGGTATTCCCCGATGCCTGCATCATCCAGACGCATCGCGACCCGGCCGCATGCATACCCTCCCTGTGCGGCGTGATCTGGCCGGCGCGCTGCTTCTTCCATGGGCGCGAGGTGGACGCACGCGAAGTGGGCCCGCGCGAGCTCGAGTTCTGGGCCTGGTCCGCCGAGCGTGCCGAGCAGCTCAGGAGGCGCCGGCCCGAACGGTTTTTCGATGTCCGTTTCGCCGACTTCCAGCGTCAGCCGATGGCCGTGGTCGATGCCATCTTTCGGCATTTCAGCCTCGAGCTGAGTCCGCAGGCCGAACAGCAGATGAAGCAGTGGCTCGCCGCCAACCCCCGGCACAAGCACGGCCGTCACGAGTACAGCGCGGAACAGTACGGCCTCAGTACATCGGGCATCCATGAACGCTTTGCCGGATACATGGCACAGCACCAGCTTTGAGCATTGCCGACCGACCGCGATCGACCATCCAGCCCGGAGGAAAGCGCAAATGAAAGCAGCCGTATTCAAGGGCCCCGGCCAACCCCTGGTCATCGAGGATCGGCCGGAGCCGGTGCCGCAAGCCGGAGAAGTGCTGATCCGGGTGAGCCTGGCCGGTATTTGCGGCAGCGATCTGCAGATGAGCTCCGGCGAGGGTCAGCAACTGCCCGAGGACAGCATCATCGGCCACGAGTTCTGCGGTGAGGTCGTGGCCCTGGGTGCGGGCGTGCGGAATATCCGGCTCGGCGAACGCGTCGCACCGATCCCCTTCATCGGCTGCGGCAATTGTGCCGCCTGCCATCGCGGGCAGCCCCATCGCTGCCCCACCGCGCAGATCGATGTCGTGGCCGGCTTCTGCGAGTTTTCCCGGGTAGGCGCCAGTGACTGCGTGGTCCTGCCGCCGCCGGTGACGGATGAAGAAGGTGCCCTGATCGAACCCCTGGCAGTGGGTCTGCAGGGGGTGCGCAAGGCCGCGTTGGCGGTGGGTTCGAGGGTGCTGGTGACCGGCGCCGGACCGATTGGCCTGTCGGCTGCGTTCTGGGCCCAGCGCCTCGGGGCGAGCCGTGTCGCGGTGATGGCCAGCTCGGGGCGTCGCAGCGCGATTGCGCTGGCAATGGGTGCCACCCATTTCATTGCCCGGCGCGAGCTGAGCGACCCGGCGGCGGCCATCGAGGAAGCCCTCGGCGGGCAGCCCGACGTGGTATTCGAGGCCGTGGGCAAGCCCGGCGCGATCAGCGAAGCCATCGGCTACGTGAAACCCATGGGAACCGTCGTGTCCCTGGGATTCTGCGCCGGTCCCGACAGTTTCATCCCGGCTGTTGCGCTGTGGAAGGAAGTACGCCTGCTGTTCTCGATGTGCTATGACAGGCAGGACTTCCAGTACGCCACAGACGTGATGGCCGCCGGCGATCACCGCCCGCGGGCGATGATCACTTCCACCATCAGCCTCGATGAACTGCCACGCAGATTCGAAGAGCTGCGCGGGGCCACCGCGGATTGCAAGGTTATGGTCAGGCCCTGGGGCGCCTGATCGTGGGGATCTGACAGGGCACAGCGCGACAGGAACATCGCCAAGCTCGACCCGACACTTTTACGGATCCCCGGTGACCAGCAGCAGGGCGCAGGCGGCAATCGCCACAGCCCGCCATCGAAGGGCGGTGCAAGCCGCGTGTGTCCGGCCTCAGCCCGCGGCGCGCGGCACGGCGTCACCGGTGGCGAAATTCCTCGCCAGGAAATCCAGCAGCAGCTCGTAGCCCCGGCGTGTCGATTCCTCGTCATGGCCCACGATATAGCCGTATTGCAGGCAGTCCTCGTAGGCTCCGCCGCTGGTGATCCGCGCGGCGATGCGCTCGAAACGACTGGCCCCGGCCCGGATATCGGTGATGTGCTTGCCGTCGAGGTAAGCGAAGCCCTTGGCGTCGTAATCGAGTTCGCAACCACGCAGATAGGGATTGTCCCTGAGCATTCGCGGAGCCGTGTTTTCCCAGGCATGGCCGGCGCCGGGGAACACGTGGGGCTGTACCACGACACCCAGCGCCGCCAGCTCCCGTTCACGTGCGGCGCAGGCAGCCAGATCGTTGGAGGCATCGTCGGTGCCGCGCAGGGTCAGCAACGGCACCGCTCGCGCACGCGTGGTGTCCAGCTTCTGGAAACAGGGGCCGTAGAAGTCCGCATACAGCGCGAAACCCGGCAGCTCCGGCACCAGCGCCTCGCGAAAACGCTCGTCGATGGCGAAGCGCGCCGCCATGCCGCCGTAGGAAAAGCCCATCAGCCCGATGCGTCGCGGATCGATGCGCGTGCTGGTCGAAAGCAGTTTCAGTGCCGCGTAAGCATCGGTGACGATGTCGAACTCGGTCACGTTCGAGGTGCGCACCAGGTAAGGGAAATCCGGCGTCATGCCACGCGGCAGGTAGTACTCGAGCACGAAGGACGCGATGCCGTTGCGCATCAGCAGCTCGGCGTATTCCCGCTCGCGTCCCGGCGAAATGCCGCCGCTGCCGGGCAGGATGATCATCGCCGGCACCGGGTGCTGCGCACTGGCCGCCTCGGGCACCGTGAGGTATCCGAGACCCGTGGTGGGCGTGGCACCCTTCATCCCGTCCAGCACCACGTCCAGATCGAAGGGCGAGGCGCTGGGGAAATGGATCTCGCCGCCGGCAGCGTCGGAAAGCACGCTCACCGTATCCGGTGGATGCGGGAATTCCGGCAG
The DNA here is from genome assembly GCA_016705365.1 of Gammaproteobacteria bacterium. Classification (NCBI taxonomy): domain Bacteria; kingdom Pseudomonadati; phylum Pseudomonadota; class Gammaproteobacteria; species Gammaproteobacteria bacterium. The sequence goes on from JADIYI010000009.1 coordinate 401,133, forward strand.
GTACCAGCCGATCAGCACACCCTGCACCGTGCGCGACTGCAGCAGCAGCATGAGCAGGACGACGATGCCGAGCGCAGTGACAAGAAACTTCTTCATCGGATTTTCCAGCGTGGCGGGACAGCGCTATTTTCTCCCTTTCATGCCCTCGCGAACAGCCGGTATTTTCTGGCGGATCCGCCAACTCAGTAATCCGCAAGCTTCTCGAACGCCTTGACCGGAGGCATGGCGTTCGGGTCGGCCAACACATCGATCACCACGGAGGAATCCGCTGCCAGTGCCTGCGCTATCGCTGCGGCAATATCCCGGGCGCGATGCACGCGTATGCCCTTCAGCCCGCAGGCCTCGGCAATGGCCGCATGATCGACCGGCCTGAAATCGCAGACGTTGGTATGACGTCCCAACCCTGCATCCTCGGCATGCTTCTGGTAGCCGAGAACGGCATTGTTCATCACCGCCACCACGACCTTGATTCCATGGCGGACCGTGGTTTCCAGCTCCGACCAGACATGGCCAAAACCCCCGTCCCCCACCACGCAGAAAACCGGGCGCCCGGGACGCCCGATCCTGGCGCCCATCGCCAATGGAAGCCCCCAGCCGAGGCCTGCCTGGCCGCGCGGCGTGATGAAGCGCCGGGCGGATCTTGCGCACAGGTAGTTGGCCACCCAGATGGACGAGAAGCTCGCATCGGCAACCACGATATGGTCATCCGCCAATTGCGCCTCGAGCTCGGCCATGAAACGCTCGGGACGAATGGGTGAGGCATCCGATTGCGTGACCCCGGCAATTTCCCGCCGATGATCGAGCCTGGCGGTCGCGATGGTGCTCTCGATCAGCGCCCGTGCCGCCACGCGCCGCGACAGGTCCAGGTCCGCCAGCGCGGCATTCAATGCCTGCAGGGTCAGCTTCGCGTCACCGTTCAAACGCAGTGATTCGTAATTGCGGCCGATTTCGCCGGGGTCGATATCGATATGGATGTAGCGTGCCTGCGCGGGCAGCAGCGTCCAGGAATCGGTGCCGTTCTGGTTGGTGCGATTGCCGATCAGCAGGATGACGTCCGCGTCGCTCACCATCGGTTTCACGAATTTGGCCATGCCCCGGGTGCCCATGTAATAACCGATGATGCCCAGCGACAGCGGGTGTGTCTCGTCCACGCCGCCCTTGCCCATGGTGCTGGTCGCGACCGGCAGGTGAGCCAGTTCCTGCAGCCTGCGCAATTCCTGTTGCGCACCGGAGCCGATCACGCCGCCCCCGGCATAGACGATCGGCGCCCTGGCATTGGCCAGCAGGCGGGCTGCCTCGGCGATCTGCCCGGGATCGGCCTGGGTGCGGTCGAGCGGGTAGTGGCCCAGGCAAGCCACGCGTGGCGATACCGGCTTTTCTTCCCTTTCGGCGAGCAGTTCGGTCGACACCAGCAGCACCGCGGGGCCCGGACGCCCGCTCGCCGCCGCGGTAAACGCCATATCGACATAGTCCTCGATCCGCTCGGCCGAACTCACCCGTTTGATCCACTTGGCTACGCCCTTGAACAACTCGAGCTGGTCCAGCTCCTGGAAGGCATTGCGATCCTGGCTGTTGGGGCCGACATCCTGTACCAGCGCAACGAGCGGAATGGAGGCCGACAGGCACTCGGCCAGTCCCGCGACCAGCAGGGTCGCCGCCGGGCCATTCTGCGCCGTCACGACCGCCACCTTGCCGGTCACGCGGGCGTAGCCATCGGCCATGTAGGTGCCGGAGTTTTCCTGTCGATAGCCGATCTGCTTTATGCCCGCATCATCGGCCGCCAGGGTTATGGCCGGCGGATTGCTCTGGCCAAACAGGTATTCGACGCCGTGGCGCTTCAGCGCGTTGGCAAATCGCTGCGGTGGACGCAGCAGAACCGGCTTGTCACTCATAACGATCTCCGTGCTGATTGCCGGGGTAGCTTGGCCCGGCCTGCCATTCATGAAAAACCACGCGAACCATGTTTCAACCCAGCAATCCTCCGCTGACGGTCTTGACGAACTGCCGCGTCTCCTCGCCGTGCGGCGAGTACAGCGTCTTGATCTGCGCCCCGGCACCCAGCTCGAATACCGCGCGCGGGTTGGAAAACTGGCAAAAGCCCTCGAAGCCGTGATGGCGGCCCATGCCGCTCTCGCCCACGCCACCGAAGGCCAGCGATTCCTGCGCTCCGTGCAGCGAGGGAGCATTGACCGTAAAGCCACCGGACCGGGTATTGCGCCGCAATTTCTCGATCAGCTGCGCGTTTTCCGAAAATATGTAGACACCCAGCGGCTTGTCACCCGCCCGGATGCGCTCGATCACCTCGTCGAAATCGCGATAGCCGATGATCGGCAGCACGGGCCCGAAGATCTCCTCGGTACAGACCAGGCTGTCCAGCTCCGGGTCGAGCACCAGCGTCAGGGGCATGCGAAACGGAGGTTCGCCGGTGGTTGCCGAGCCGATCTCGATGACGCTGGCACGATTGCGCGCCCTGGCGTCATCGACATAGCTCTGCACCCGGTCAAACTGTTTGCGGTTGATGATCGCCACGCCAAGCTCGCTGGTGGTGAAATCACCCATCAGCGCCTCGATGGTCTCGCGAACCATCGCCACGAATCGATCCACCAGCGCCTCGGGCACGAATACATGATCGACACAGATGCACAGCTGGCCACCCTTGGTCAGATTGGAACCGAGCAGGCTGCGCACGTTGTCCGCGCTCAGCGCTTCCTCGGTGAATACGGTCGGACTCTTGCCGCCCAGCTCGAGGGTAACCGGCACCAGGTTCCGCGCCGCTTTCAGCATGACCTCGCGACCGATCCTCGCATTGCCGGTGTAGAGCAGATGGTCCCATTTCAGGGTGCTGAAAGCGCGCGCGAGATCTAGACCTCCGGTGGCCACCGACACCTGGTCGCGATCGAAGGTCGCGGCAATCATCTGCGCCATGAGCTCGGCCGTTGCCGGCACCTGCTCCGAGGGCTTGATGATCACCCGATTGCCCGCCGCCAGCATTTCGGTCAGCGGGCCGATCGAGAGATCGACCGGGAAATTCCACGCCGACAGGTTGCCGATCACGCCCTTGGGCTGGTATTCGATCCAGGCACGCGAGCGGCCATAGAGATGCGGTTCGAGCTCGCGCGGTTGCGGCAGCACCCAGCGGGCGACATTGTTCGCGACATACTCGGCGCGGCTTGCCACGTTGAGCACATCGAACATGTAGGCGGTCAGTTCGGGGTGGTGCCCGAAATCACTGGCAAGCGCCTCGGCAATCCGCTTGGCGTTTTTCATCATCATCGGCGGGATGGCCTTGAGCAGATCCACGCGCGATGCCGTGGAAGGATCCGGGTCCCCGTGAAAGGCCTTTTGCTGCAGCTTGAAGGTGTCGTGCAGCCGCTCGATGGCGACCTGGTCATCGGCTGTAGCCATGGTGATCTCTCCGGCGGCCGTCCGGCCGCTCATTGCTGTTGTTCCGGCAAGGCAAAGGCCACCAGCGCGTCTCCGAGAGGCCTGCCGAACGCCACCTGCCCACCGGCGGCGATCACGACGTATTGACGACCCTTGTGGGTGTAGGTCATCGGCGATGCGGAGCCGTCGTTGGGCAGCCTGGCGGTCCAGAGTTTTTCCCCGCTCCGGCTGTCGAAGGCACGGAAGCGACGATCCGTGGTGGCGCCGATGAAGATCAGTCCGCTCCCGGTCAACAGCGGGCCACCGAGGTTGGGTGTACCCAGCTCGATCTCGAACGGCAACGCGATCGGCCCCATCTCGTGAACGGAACCGAGCGGCACCTGCCAGCGGATATCCCCGGTCCTCAGATCGATCGCGGCGAGCTTGCCCCAGGGTGGCGGCGAACACGGAACTCCGAGCGGAGAAGCGATCACGCCCATCACGATTGCGTACGGCGTTCCCTTCATCGCATTCACCTGGGTCAGCGCCGGGTTCCAGTGCCCGCGCGAATTGGCCATCTCAATCGGTACCAGTTGACCGAACATCGCGGCATTGCTCAGGTTGACGATCAGCAGCTGCTCATCGATCGACACCGATGCGCCCCCCCAGTTCATGCCGCCCAGCGCGCTCGGGTTGTACAGCGTCGGCTCCAGGCCGAAAGGCGTATAGATTCCCTCGTTGCGAAGCTTCCCGAATTGCTCCGCGCATTTCCCGCGGTCCCAGAACGTGAAGCCCCAGGCGTCCTCCGCGCGGAGCTCATGATTGGCCAGGGGCAGCGGTTTCAGCGGAAAAGGCTGGGTCGGAGATGCCCGCTCCCCCTCGATCAGCGATTTAGCCACCGGTCGCTCCTCGATCCCGAACAGGGGCTCGCCGGTCTCGCGGTTGAACATGAAGACCAATCCCTGCTTGGTGGTCTGCACAACCGCCGGAATCAACCTGCCATCGCGTTCCACCTCGGTCAGGATCGGCTGCGAAGGCGTGTCGTAATCCCACAGGTCGTGGTGCACGAACTGGAAATGCCAGATCACCTCACCAGTGGCTCCGTTCAACGCCACCAGGGAATTGGCGTAACGGTTGTCGCCGGGACGATAGACTCCGTAATAATCCGGCGACGGCGAACTGGTGGGGACGAACACCATGTTGCGCCCGGCATCGACGGATATCGGTGCCCAGACATTGGCGGCGCCACTGGCCGAGCGCGGATTGGCGGGCCAGCTTTCACTGGCCTGCTCCTGCTCCGGAATCGGGTTGAAGGACCAGCGGAATGCTCCGCTGCGCGCATCGATTGCCTTGACCACTCCGGCGGGCATATGCGCCTGGTTGAAGTCCTCGACCTGGGATCCGACCACCAGGTTGCCATTGACCACGACCGGAGGCGAGGTGGAAAACACGGTCGGGATACGCCCGGCCAGTCCGTCGCTGTGGTAGAGCTTCACCTCGCCATCGTCGCCGAACTCCTTGCAGGGCTGGCCGTCGATGGCATCGATCGCCACGATGCGACGATCGATGACCGCCATGAACAGGCGCTGTTTGCACTGTTCGCCCGGCTTCTTGGCGGGATCTTCCCACCAGGTGATGCCGCGGCACTTGAAGTGGTTCCTGACCCCGGCTTCATCCAGCCCCGAGTCATGACGCCAGCGCTCCTCGCCGGTCGCGGGATCCAGGGCCACGATTCGCCCGAACGGACTGCAGCTGACCAGGTGTCCGCCGGCACGCACCGGCAGGTACAGCGGCGTCATCTGCAAGCTGCTTGTTGCTCCGTCTGCTTCAGGCTCGGCAAAGTGATATTCCCAGGCCTGCTCCAGTCGATGCACATTGGCCCTGTCGATCTGGCGCAGATCCGCGTAACGCTGACCACCCGCATCGCCCCCGGGAAACTCCCAGGCTTGCGCGACGGAAGTTATCACCATGGCCGCGGTCGCCAGCAACGCTCCTGCCAATGTTCTGTTCACGACAACCTCCACTCCGGAGCTGAATACATTCCCGCGCCGCTCAGTCGAGCGGCTTGATTCGCACGAATGCCGAACTGCCGCCCTCGATCGACGCCGAAGGATAATTCGAATAACTGGTCCACACGCTGCCATCGGCGGCAAATGAAATCTCGCGGCAGAACGTCACATGCGTGGGAAGCTGGTAGGTAACGACTTCCCCGGTTGCGGGTAACAGATGCATCATGGTGTCCGAGTTGGAGCCGCAGGCCCAGATGGTGTCGTCCCTGGGATCGACCGCCAGTGCATACGTGGAATCGCCGGGACCGGTAGGCATGTCATAGGGGGTGAACTGCTTTGCGGCCGGGTTGTAGCGATAGACCAGGCCGTCGGTGAATGCCGGAATCCACAGCACGCCACGGGAGTCGCTGCGGAACCGGCGCGGTCCGCCAAAGGGCGTGTCCACCATTTCAAATGTCCCGGTCTTCTTGTCGAACGAGCCGATGCGGCGGTTGTTGAACTGGCTGAACCAGATCTTGCCGTCCGGAGTCACATCGATGCCGTAGGCAACCGGCAGCAACTCGTCGTAGTAACTCTTGACGATATCGAATTTCTGCTGCGCCCAGAACAACAGCCCGGTGACCGGCGGCCAGGTCGCCAGGGATTGCCAGACATTCCGGGTGGGCATGTCGTAGAGCACCACTTCGTCGGTGTCTGGATCGATGGTGCCCAGCTGGTTGGTGAGCGCCACGGTAAACCAGATCTGCCCGTCCTGGTCGAAGCGCATGGTATGGGGGTAAATACCGTCGAAATAGGATATCTCGTGGACCTTCATGGTGCCGGTGCGGACATCAAGACTGGCGATCAGGTTGCCAAGCGCGTAGGTGAACCACATTTTTCCATCAGGTGCCTGGAATACGGTATGCAGCAGCAGCGGCGAGTCACCGCGGTTCCCGGGGTACAGATGATCGAGCGTTTCGATCTGGCTGGTTTGCGGATCGAGTCGCCAGATATTGCTCCCCACCGTGTCGACACCGTAGATCTTGCCGTCGGGGCCGACCGCAACATCGTGCATGCTGGCCGTGGGACTGTCGAGACGCCATTCGCTGATCTCCACTTCGGTCGCCTTGCCGCTTGGCGCCGCGGGAATTCGCGGCATGCCGAGTCCGCCACCGGTGTCATAGGCCTTCAGCAGGGCATCCGCCATCGTCTCCCGTGTTTCCCTGGTCAGCAATGCGCTCTTGTGCGCCATGCGCTCGTATACGGAGTACCATTGTTCCCGGTTTTTCGGCCAGCGCGCATGCGGATACCCCTGCTGATGGCACATCATGCATTGGATGCGGAATTCACGCCGCACCCTGTCGTTGGTCTTCCCGACCCGCTCGGCCCATACATGGGCAGGCAGCTGTTGCAGCAACTGCTCCTGCGATGCTGGCTGCAGCACGACATCGAGCGTCGGCGATGTCGCATCGAGTGGCAGCAGCCGATCGGCAAAACCGGGCAGACGCACGCGCACAGCCGCCTCATCCGCGGCCAGCCGTTCAAACCGGAACACCCCGTTCTCGTCGCTGAAACGGGTCGTGAAGCGCCGTTCGGAACGATCAACCAGCGAAACCATCACGCCTTCCAGGCGATTGCCCTGGGCGTCGGCGACGACACCGGACAGGCCCTCACTCCAGCCCTCGCCGGCAAATCCCGTCAGGCCCGCCAGCAGCACAATCCATCGCCGTACCAGGTATCGAATGTCTTGCTTCATGCATCACTCATCGGCCGGTTGAAGTCAGAAAACGGAACAATTCCCGGAAACCAAACGCGCGCACGCCTGCCGGGTTCGATGACCGGGCTCTTTAACTCGCCGTCAGGATGCTGCTAGACTCGGCGGCGACTGCAATGGATTCAAGAATTTACCGTACCTATAATAAAATTTTCATGGGTAATAACAGCGTCGGGAATGGTCTGGGAAGCTCACTATTCCGGACACCGAAAGCAAGTGCGGTGCAGGCACGCCGGAGAGAGCGCATATGAATCAGCCCCGTGTGGCATCAGGCGCAATGATCCCATATCTGAAACTGGCAAAGGATTCCGGTATCGATCCGCAGGCACCGCTGTCTGAACTCGGACTGACACTCGAGGCCATCAACCAGAAGCAGACGCGTATCCCGATGTCCGTTTGCAGCAGCCTGATCGGGCGCCTGGTCGAACTCTCCCGCGACTCGTCGTTCGGGTTGCAATCGGCCAGGTACATCGAAATCGGCAGTTACGACATCAACGGTTATATCTCGGTCAACTGCAGCTGCCCGCTGGAAGCCGTGGAACTGACCACGAAGTATTACGGCATCATTTCCGACCAGCGCGTGCTCTATGTCTCAGAAAACCAGACGCACATCATCAGCCAGTGGCTCCTTCCCGACCCGCTCAATACCGTCAATCGCAATATCGCCGACCACCTGCTGGCGAGCTATGTCCGTTTTGCCCGCAGCATTCTCGGCCTGCAGGACGGGATCGCCTACGCAAGCTTCCGCCACCCGGCCCCGACGGACCCGCAGCTGATGCAGCTCTACGAAGAGTCGTTTGACTGCCCGCTGCATTTCGATCAGCAACACTACTCGGTTGCCTTCGACCGGCAAATGGCCCGCGACATGCGGATTCCCCAGGCCGACACCATGCTGCGGGACATTCTCGTCGCGCATGCGGAATCACGGCTGCGCGATATCCGCACCACGCCGCCGTTCACCTACGAGGTCAAGGAGCAGATAAGGAAAATGCTGGAGGAAACGGTACCTTCACGGGAGTGCGTCGCCGAAAAACTGCACATGGGCAGCCGCACCCTGCAGCGTCATCTGCTGTCCGAAGGCTCGTCCTACAAGAGCGCATTCAACGAGGTGCGCCACGAACTGGCGCTGCACTACATCAAGAACAAAACGCTGTCGCTGGACGATATCGCGGAAAAGCTCGGCTTCAGCGAGACCCGATCTTTCCATCGCAGCTTCAAGCAATGGACCGGAGAGACCATCGGTGCCTATCGGGCCCAGCTCACGCAGTAATCACGCCCGCAAAACAATGGTCCTGAAGCGCGCCTTGCAAAACGAACTGCAGGACCGTACCTGTTGCCGATGAAGCGCCAGCCGGTCAATCCCAGTTGTATCTGAATTGCAGGGTGTAGGTGCGCGGCGGTCTCATCCAAGCCTCACCCGCGGTCATCGGACCGGCAGCGGAATCGGTGAACACGGCATTGACCTGGGCCGCGATGAATACCTCTTCATCGGTTACGTTGTCGACCAGCAACGCGGCTTCCCATACGCCGGCCTGGTCCCCCAGGCCGAGGCGCAGGTTGGTGCGCAGGCTGGAGTCGCGACTCAATGCAATTCCGGTATAGTCAAGATTGTCCTCGAAGATGTTGTACATGTCGGCCGTGATCCTCAGATCCCCCACGGGATACTGGTAGCCTACATGATTGGTGGCGCCCCACTGGGGGATGCTGTCGATCGGGCCCTTGGTTTCGAGTTGCAGGGTACCAGCCACGATCGGTTCGTCGATGTCGCCCGTCAGGTACGCCAGCGAAAGATCCCACTGCAGGTTTTCGGTGATCAGGAACTGGCTCTCGAATTCCATCCCCTGGTACGAGGTCTCGCCCGAGTTGCCGACGATGAAGCCGGTGAGCGGAACAAAGCGGCTGAACTGGCGATCGGTGACCTCGACGTAGAATGCGGCCCAGTTTGCCATCAGACGGCCATCGAGAAACATTCCCTTGCCGCCGATTTCCGCGGAGACCACTTCCTCGTCATCGAACTCGAACTGCGCCGGTCCCGCATTGGCCGGGTATTCGCCGGGCTCGTCGCCGTTGACGCCCTGTTCGTCGAAGCCACCGGACTTGAAGCTCTGCGAGACGCTGGTGTAGAGCATGAAGTCATCGCTCAGATCGTACTGCAACTTGGCCGAGCTGTTGAATTTGTCGACGCTGCGATCGCCGCTCATATCATGCGCGTAGTCACCGGCAACTATTGCCGCAACCGTGGCATTGCCGGCAATGGTCAGCATTCGCTCCGCGTCCTTGCTCTCGTCGCTGTAGTTGCCGCCGAGCGACAGGGTCCAGGCGTCAGCCAGGTGGAAATCGAAATTCGCATAGACCGACACCGATTCGTTGTCGCTGCTGAATGCACGGCTGCTCACGGCCGGGGGAAGCCCGATCAGCGAAACGTTGTAATTTCTCTGCTCGATGGAATGGTCGCTCGAGGACTGGTAATAGATGCCGGCCACATACTCCACCTTCTCCCCCAGCGGGGACACCAGGCGGAACTCCTGGCTGTATGCCTCGAAGTCCTGGGTATCGTCCTGGCTGAGCAGATCGGCCGCGGTCCAGTCGGCATCGCGGTGCTGGTCGTAGTCGAAATCGGTGTAACCGGAAATCGACATCAGGGTGAAATCGCTGACATCCCATTCCACCGTGAGTGTCGCGGCATTGGTATCGGTGTCGTCCTTGCCTGTGTTCCAGCTCTGCAGATACTTGCCTTCCACCACCGGTGACGCTCCCGCTATCGCTACCAGCGCCTGGGGGGTGAGCCCGCCGAGGCCCGGTGAAAACGCGGTGCGGTAGTTCACGGTTCTGTTCGGCTCGCCGTCGATCCTGCTGCGACCTTTCTCGAACTTCAGCAGCGCCGACAGCGTATCGCTCGGCTGCCACATCAGGCTCAACCGGCCTGCCTGCTGCTCCTTGTCATCGACATCCTCGGAACCGGTATTCAGTACATTGGTGAAATAACCGTGATCCTCGACCTGGCGCAACGCCAAGCGGGCCGAAAAGGTATCGCCCAGACCGCCCGAGACAAATCCCTCGGTGGTGTAACCGCCATTGTGACCACCTTCGCCGTCATCGAAAATATAGGATCCTGTCACGCCGGCTTCGAACTCGCTGGTGGGCCGGTTCGAGGTCAGCATCAGCGCGCCGCCGGTGGTGTTCTTGCCGAACAGGGTGCCCTGCGGGCCTCTCAGGACCTGCACATTGGCCACATCCAGAAACGAAGTGGCGCGATACAGGCGATCCTTGGGCTGGTGAATCCCGTCGATGAACAAACCCACCGACTGCTCGAAACCACCGTTGTCGGTCGTACCGATACCGCGGATGGAAATCGCGGTGATGTTGGCAACGTTGGTGATGCCGAGGCTGGGTATCCGGTCCGCCATCCCCTCGAAGTCCAGCGTATTGGTGCTGATGAGTTCCTTCCCGGTCACCACCGCAACCGAGACCGGCACATCCTGCAGGTTTTGCTCGCGCTTCTGCGCAGTGACGACCATTTCCTCGAGCTGCATCATGCCCTTTTCCTGCTGGGCCAGCAGCGGGAAACTGGCTGCCGCCATTGCCACACCCAACGCCATCGCTTTCTTGTCGAACCTGGTCATGTCATCCACCCTTGTCAGCGTGATTTTGTTGCCTTTTCTGCCGCTGACAGCCTAGCACCACCCCTTCGGGTAGCACTGTCCAATCCGGTCAGTTCCACTCACAAATCCGGACAGCCCGTTCCCGGCCGCATGGGCCGGGCCAGCTTCCATTCATGGTTTGCCGTGTTATCGATCGAGAAACTCGTGACAATCACCCCCGCCGCCAGGCGTGATAGCGCTCCACCCAGCGCAGCAAGCGCGCCGGGGCGTGGGCCCGCTTCCACTCGCCGGCGGCGTACTTGTTGGCTTCGGCGAGCGTGGGATAGGCATGGATCGTGCCGAGAATCCTGTTCAATCCCAGGCCGTGCTTCATTGCCAGCACGAATTCCGCCAGCAGCTCACCGGCCTGCGCGCCGACTATGGTCACGCCAAGAATGCGATCCTTGCCCGGCACGGTGAGCACTTTCACAAAACCTTCGGCGCTGCTGTCGGCAATCGCGCGATCGAGCTCGTCGATGCGATAGCGCACCAACTCGAACGCGACACCCTTTTCCCTCGCCTCCTGCTCGTTCAACCCGACCCGCGCCACCTCGGGATCGCAGAACGTGACCCACGGGATCACCGAGTAATCCGCCTTGAACTTCCACAGCCCTCCAAACAGCGCATTGACGGATGCGTACCATGCCTGGTGCGCCGCGACATGCGTGAACTGGTAAGGTCCGGCCACGTCGCCCGCCGCGTAGATGTTCGGATACAGGGTTTCGAGGTATTCATTGCAGAGCACCGTGCGCTCGACCGGGATACCGAGCTCCTCGAGACCGTAGCCACGGAGCCGGGCACTGCGCCCCACCGCGCAGATCAGGGTATCGAAGCCGATCTGCTGCTCCACGCCCTGGTGCTCGACCACGATGAATCCGGCTGCGGCCTGCCGCTCAAAACGCACAGCCCGGTGCTCGCAAAGCACCGTGACACCGTCACGCTCCAGCGCCCGGCGCGTGGGTTCGGCGACATCGGTATCCTCGCGCATCAGGATGCGCGGCAGCATCTCGATCTGCGTCACCTGCGAGCCGAGCCGGGCAAAGGCCTGGGCCAGTTCGCAGCCGATCGGACCGCCGCCGAGCACTACCAGCCGTTGTGGTGGCGCGTCCTGCCCGGCAAGCACATCCCACAGCGTGTCACTGGTGAGATAGCCCGAATTCTCGATGCCCGGCAACGGCGGCACCGACGGACTGGCACCGGCCGCGATCACCACCGAGCGCGTGGTGAGCTGCTGTTTGGTGCCATCATGGCGGGTGATTTCGACCGTCCACGGATCGAGCAGTCGAGCATGCCCCTGCAACACTTCGACCCCGAGTCCGGTGTAACGCTCGATGCTGTCGTGGGGCTCGATATCGGCAATGACCCGGTGTACGCGCGCCATCACCGCACGGAAATTCACCACCGACGTGCTTGCCTGCAATCCATAGCGGTCCGCATGGCGCATCTGCGCGGCCAGCTTTGCACTGCGGATCAGCGCCTTGCTCGGCACGCAACCGTAATTGAGACAGTCCCCGCCCATGCGGTGCGCCTCGACCAGGGTCACCCGCGCCTTGACCACGGCCGCGACATACGCGCTGACCAGGCCGGCGGCACCGGCACCGATCACGATCAGGTTGCGATCGAAGCGCCGCGGACGGGTCCAGCGCGCGTACACGCGTCGCTTCCGCAGTTGCGCAAGTGCCCGCCGCGCGAGCAGCGGAAACACGCCGAGCAGCGCAAAGGAGGCGATGAGTCCCGGCGACACGATGCCGGAAAGCCCCTCGATACGCGCGAGCTGGGTGCCCGCATTCACATAGACCAGGGTGCCCGGCAGCATGCCGAGCTGGCTTACCCAGTAATAGGTGAGCGCACGCATCGGTGTCAGCCCCAGCAACAGGTTCACCAGGAAAAACGGGAACAGCGGCACCAGGCGCAACGTGAACAGGTAGAACGCGCCCTCGCGCGCAACCCCGTCGTTGACCGATTGCAACCGCGCGCCGAAACGCCGCTGCACGGTATCGCGCAGCAGGTAGCGCGCAACAAGGAAAGCGCATGTTGCACCGATACTCGACGCAAAGGAGACGATCAGCATGCCCCAGCCAAGTCCGAACAGCGCGCCGGCACCGAGTGTCATCACCGTTGCGCCCGGCAACGATACCGCCGTCACCAGCACATAGAGCAGGAAGAACGCGCCGGCAACCAGCACCCACGAGTCAGCCAGCATTGCCGCGAAACGCTGCTGGCTCGTCTTGATGCCCTCGAGCGTCAGCAAGCGATCGAGGTCAAGCGCGAAAAAAGCAATCGCAACCGTCAACAGGAGCAGCAGCAGGGCAAGCTTCTTCATGATTGGATGTCCGGGTTCCATGCCTGCACCGGAGCGCATTTTCGGCGCTCGATCAACAGCCATCGATATTGCACCTTGCCACAAATGGTGGCGCTTTGGACACCCATCGGGGAGCGCACTATCATCTGCCGCCTTGCAGTCCGCAATATCAGCGGGGCGCGCGCTCATGAGCCAGTTCAACCAGCCGCTCGGCGGCAACGAAATGCCGCGTTTTGCCGGCATTGCCAGCATGTTCCGCCTGCCGGTACAAAACGATGCCCGGGGCCTCGATGTCGCGATCTGCGGCGTGCCGCTCGATCTCGGCACCAGCAACCGGGTGGGCACGCGTTACGGACCGCGCCAGATCCGCACCGAGTCGGTGCTGGTGCGCCCCTATGGCATGGCCACCGGCGCCGCACCATTCGATTCGTTCCAGGTCGCCGATATCGGTGATGTAGCGCTCAACACCTACAACCTGCTGAAGTCGATCGATATCATCGAGAAATTCCATGACCGCATCCTCGCCTGCGGCGCAAAGCCGGTCACGCTCGGCGGCGATCACACGCTTGCGCTGCCGATACTGCGCGCGCTCGCGAAGAAACACGGACCGCTGGCGCTGGTGCACGTGGATGCACACGCCGATGTCAACGACACGATGTTCGGCGAGCGCATCACCCACGGCACGGTATTCCGCCGTGCGATCGAGGAGAACCTGATCGATCCGCGACGCATGGTGCAGATCGGCCTGCGTGCCACCGGTTATGCCGCCGACGATTTCGACTGGACACGCCAGCAGGGCGCGCGCGTGGTGCCGGCCGAGGAGTGCTGGTACCGCTCGCTGGCGCCGCTGATGGCGGAAGTGCGCGCGCAGATCGGACCCGCTGCCCCGACCTATCTCAGTTTCGATATCGACGGACTCGACCCCTCGGTGGCGCCGGGCACCGGCACGCCTGAACCCGGCGGCCTCAGCGCCTCGCAGGGTATCGAGGTGATCCGCGGCTGCTTTGGTCTGAACCTGGTCGGCTGCGACCTCGTCGAGGTCTCGCCGCCCTACGACAGCAGCGGCAATACCGCGTTGCTGGCGGCCAACCTGGTGTTCGAAATGCTGTGCAGCCTGCCCGGCTGCATCCGGCGGTGCTAACAGTCTGCGCAGCCGGCCAGCCCGGGAAATATTACCGTAAAGTCATGTACCACCACGGAAAAATACTGTAGCGTTCGGCTGTCTGCTGACAGAACGAAACACCGGCTTGTCCGGTTGATAAATTTAGCTGTTGTAGGAGACTGAACCGTGCCAAAAGCAATCCCCTTTGCCCGTCGTTCCATCGTTGTCGCCATCACTACCCTGGGCTGTTCGCTGGGTGCGACTACCCTGGCTCCGCAGCTGCATGCCCAGCAGCTCGCCATCGAGGAAGTCGTGGTAACCGCGCGCAAGCGCGACGAGTCGATGCAGGACGTTCCGATCGCAATAACGGCATTCTCCGGCGACCAGCTGCGCGACGCCGGCGTGACCAATATCAAGACGCTGGGGCTGCAGGTTCCCGGGCTGCAGATCGATGAAGCCAGTACCGCGCAGATCTGGATCCGCGGCATCGGCCAGCGCGATGACGGCGCCCGTGTCGATGGCCCGGTCGGCGTGTACCTCGATGGCCTCTACATTCCGCGCAAGGACGGCCAGTTGCTGGACATCATGGATGTGCAGAGCGTGCAGGTATTGCGCGGGCCGCAGGGCACCCTGTTCGGCAAGAACACCACCGGCGGCGCGTTGATCATTACCACCAAGGCACCGACGGAAGAATTCGGCGGCGACGTCCAGGCACGGTTTGGCAACTATGATCGCCAGGACTTCAAGGCGACGCTCAATGTGCCGCTGATCAAGAACACCCTGCTGTCGAAGCTGACGCTGGCCTCGATCGAGCGCGACGGGTACATGGACAATATCGTGACCGGCCAGACCGCCGCCTCCGAGGACCGCCAATCCGCGGCGCTGCAACTGCACTGGACCCCAAGCGATACCGTGAGCGTGGACACGTTTGCCTATTACGGCGAGACCCGCGAAGTGCAACCGGCCACCAACTGCCGCTGGATGGAAAACAGCAGTTTCAACGGCGAGGACTCGCTGTTCGGCAACCGCGTCTGGCCCGGCGATACCGTAGGTGTCGATGCCTTCGACGACAATGACACGCCGCTCAGTCCCGGCCTGACCGAGCAGAGCACGGTTTACGAAGCGGCCTGCCACGAATCGCAGGCGTTGACCAAAAAACGCAAGTACGTGCACGAAACGCCACACGCCGCGTTCAACCTCGACAACACGCTGCTGGGCGTGACCATCAATTGGGATATCAGCGATGACCTGGCGCTGAAAAGCATCACCGGCTACGGCGACCAGAAGAAATTCGGCAACGGCGGCAATCCGGACAACGACGCCACCCGTTTGCCGATCAGCACCCGCTATCACATATCGCCCAGCAACCGCGATCAATGGTCACAGGAATTCCAGCTGAACGGCTCGGCATTCGCGGAAAAACTCGATTACACCTTCGGCCTGTTCGGCATGGAGGAGGATATCGATGACGGCACCGATGCAATGGCGAGTTATTCCTCCGGCTCGTTGATCCCACCGAACATCCTGGTGATCAACTCGCCCTCCGGGGAGAAGCAGACCTACGAACTGAAGAACTCGACCTATGCCGCCTTCTTCCAGGGCAGCTACCAGCTGACGGAAAATATCGAATTCACCGCCGGAGTCCGCTGGACCAGCGAAGAGCGTGAACAGACGGTCCAGCTCGAACTGCTGGATGAGGCCGAGTTTCGCAGGATCGCCTTCGACGCGATTGCCGGCGTGCCGGGTATCCTGGTACCCCTCCCCTCGTACGGTGTCGCGTTCGTCGACCCCAACGTGGTCTTCGCACAGGATATTTTCTCGATCATCACCAATCAGTTTTCCATAGATCCGAGCACCGGTCTGATCGACTACGCCTTGCTTCCGGCAGTGGAGAACCGTGCCAGCGAGACCTGGGAGGAAACCACACCGATGGTCAGTCTCTCCTACAGGTTTCCCGAGAGCATGATCGCCGACAGCATCGTCGACAGCGCGATGGTGTACGTCTCCTACGCCGAGGGATTCAAGTCCGGCACCTTCGAACCGGTGGGACTGGACGGACAGCAGACGGTGGAACCGGAAACGGTGGCCAATATCGAGTTCGGCTTCAAGCTGGATCTGTTCGCTTCGCGGATGCGCATGAACGGCGCCGTTTTCAGCACCGACTTCGACGATATGCAGCTGCGCCAGGTGCAGATGGATTCAACGAACACGCCGCGCGTGGTATTGACCAACGCATCCAAGACCCGCATCCAGGGCATCGAGCTCGAACTCACCCTGGCACCGGTCGACAACCTGCTGCTGATCGCCACCGGCAGCTACAACGACTATGAATATCTCGATTTCGAGGAACAGCAATTCAGTTCCGTCGCGCTGCTGACCCAGCAGCCACTGCCCGTGGTCGATCGCTCGGGGGAACCGTTTGCCGAAGTGCCCGACATGACCTACAGCCTGGCCGTCCAGTACACCCTTGAAACCGATTACGGCCGCTTCGTGCCACGGATGGATTACAGCTATATCGACGATATTTTCATGGGTCTCGATGCCGGTGCCGGGCAGAATGTCAATCAATCCAGCTTCGACGATTATGGCCTGCTCAGCGCCCGTCTCGGCTGGACCAGCCCGGACGAGAAGTACCAGATCACCGTGTACGGCACCAACCTGACCGACGAGTTCTATTACTTCGGTGCCGCCGCCGTCGGCGATTCCGTGGGTACCTTTCCGGTCACAGCCGGACCGCCACGCATGTATGGGGTGGAGCTGGGTTACAACTTCTAGAAAGCAGCAGAGGGCCGCCCGCCTGAAGGCCGCACATGCCGTCGTTGCCGGGCAAGCACGGATCCGGCGAATTGTCCCCGGGCTCCATTGTGGACATCGCCGGCAATGGCTTTTATGCTCTCCCGCGATCCGGGATATCCCGGTGTATTTCCAGTGAGGAGCAAGACGTGTACAGGAAAGCATCCGCGTTGCTGTTGTCAGTCACCCTGATGTTTGCGGGCACCGCCACCCGGGTGTCGGCTGCGGTTATTTCCACCCAGGACGCCCTGGCCACGGAGACTCGCGAGTCACGGCTCGCAGGGATCGGTGCCCGGCTGGCGCGTGACGATGTGCGTGCGGCGATGGTCGAACTCGGTGTGGACCCGCGACAGGCGGAGCTCCGGGTAGCGGCACTCAGCGACCAGGAGCTCGCCCAGCTCGACACCCGGCTCGACAGCCTGCCGGCAGGCGAAGGCGCGCTGGCGCTGGTCGGCGCGGTATTCCTGGTGCTGATGATTCTCGAATTTACCGGCGTAATCGATATCTTCAAAAAAATCTGAGTGATGCGCAGCCTGTGCCGCGCGGCGGGTGACAAGCTGCCGCGCGGCATGGTGTTGCTCATGATGTGCGCGCTGTTGTCTGCTTGCGGCCACAACCCGCCGCTCGAGATTGCAGAGCATTCCGCCGCAACCACCACGGTGCTGGCAGTCCCGGTACCGTTTTTTCCCCAGACCGATCATCAGTGCGGACCCGCCGCGCTGGCCGGCGTGCTCGGCGCCTCGGGAGTCGATATCGATCCGGTGACCTTGACGCCGCAGGTGTTTTTGCCCGGCAGGCAGGGTAGCCTGCAGATCGAACTGCTCGCGGCCACGCGCCGCGCCGGGCGCATCGCCTACCTGCCCGCCGGGGAACCACAGGCACTGGTCGCCGAGCTCGAAGCCGGTCGGCCGGTGCTGGTGTTGCAGAACCTGCTCACTCCCCGTTTCCCCGCCTGGCACTACGCAGTGCTGACCGGATTCGATGCGCGCAGCAATCGCTTCTTCCTCAACAGCGGAAAGAAGCAGCAACTGCCGATCGGGGCCGGAAAATTTCTCCGCAGCTGGGATTGGGCCGGGCGCTGGGCCATGGTGGCGCTGCAACCCGGCGAACTGCCGGCAGGGCCCGATCCGCGGCGCTACGCGGAGGCGGTCGCGGCGTTCGAGATCGTGGCCAGCAACGACGCCGCAAGCGCGGCCTGGCAAGCCGCGCTCGTCAACTGGCCCGAGCAGCCCCTGGCATACCTCGGGCTCGGCAATCTCGCCTATCGCGGTGCGGATCTCGATCGCGCCATCGGCTTTTACCGACGCGGGCTGGAAGCGAACCCGCACGATCCGGCGCTGCTCAACAATCTTGCCTCGATACTCGGGGAAGCGGGCTGTCCGCGCATGGCCGAGCGCTTGCTGCAAGCGTTTGCGGCCACGCGCGGTGCAGGCTCGAAATGGCAGGCCGATATCGAGGTCACGCTGGCGGAGCTTGCCGCGCGGGCCGGCGGCGATGACCCGAGCTGCGGCGCCTACGGCATCTGAGGTGTTGCCGAGACGACTTCAAAGCGCGATCTGCTGTCCGAGTTCGACCACGCGGTTGGGTGGCAGGTGGAAGGTGGAGAGCGGTGTCGCGGCGTTGCGCATCAGCCACGAGAACAGCGCCTCGCGCCATGCCATCATGCCGGGGGTGGCGGATGACACCAGCCGTTCGCGGCTGAGAAAGTAGGAGGTCTCCATCTCGCCCACCGGCAACTCGGGCGGCGCCAGTGCAACGAGGTTGTCGGGTACGTTCTGGTCATCCAGATAGCCGAAATCGAGTTCCGCGCGGTAAAAGCCGTCACCCAGCTCCGTGATGTGCAAGCGCTCGCGCGGCGCAACGGCGGGGCGGTCGAGAGTATGAACGGTGAGCAGGATCACTGTCTCGTGGATCACCTTGTTGTGCTTCAGATTGTGCAGCATCGCCGGCGGAATGCCGTGCGGATTGCTGGTCAGAAAAATCGCGGTGCCGGGCACCCGCTGGATATCCGCAAGCCCCTGGAGAAACAGGCCGATCGGCATCGCACTTTCGCGCAGACGCGCAATCAGCAGCTTGCGACCCGTACCCCAGGTGGTCAGCAGGGTGAAGATCACCACGCCGATCGCGAGCGGGAACCAGCCACCGTGAGGCACCTTCAGCGAGTTGGCGGTAAAGAAAGCGGTATCCACCAGGATGAACACGAGCGCGGCCATGCCCGTGAACCAGCGGTTCCAGCTCCATGACAGCAGCATCACGACGGTGAGCAGCAATGAATCGATCAGCATCGTGCCGGTAACCGCCACGCCGTATGCGGCGGCCAGATCGCTGGACTCGCCGAAACCGATCACCAGCGCGACAACCGCCACGAACAGCGTCCAGTTGATGAACGGGATATAGATCTGGCCCTCCTCGGATACCGAGGTATGGATGGTCGGGATGCGCGGCACGAGCTTCAGCTGAAACGCCATGCGGGTCACCGAAAACGCGCCCGATATCACTGCCTGCGAGGCAATCACGGTGGCCATCCCCGCGAGCAGGATCATCGGCAGCAGCGCGATCTGCGGCACCATCCGGTACAGCGGGTTGTCCATTGCGGACGGCTCCTGCAACACCAGCGCACCCTGCCCGAAATAATTCAGCACCAGGGCCGGCGAGACGAACGCGGTCCAGGCGATGCGGATCGGGCGCTTGCCGAAATGCCCCATGTCCGCATAGAGCGCTTCGGCGCCAGTGAGCGCCAGCACCACCGAACCGAGCGCGATGAACGCGATCAGCAGATGCTGCTGGAACAAAAGCACCACATACCAGGGGTTGAGCGCCTGCAGGATCGAGGGCATCGAACTGATGTGCCACACGCCAAGGCCGGCCAGCACTGCGAACCATACCGACATGATCGGACCGAACCAGGCTCCCACCGAGGCGGTACCGCGACGCTGGATCATGAACAACCCGGTGATGATGGCGAGCGTGAGCGGCACCACGTAATCGTCCAGAACCGGGGTGAGCAGGTTCAGGCCCTCCACCGCGCTCAGCACCGAAATCGCGGGGGTCAGCATGCTGTCACCGTAGAACAACGCGGCGGCGAAGATGCCGAGCACCAGGATCACGGCCGAAAACCGCGTATTGCGCGTGGTGCGCATCGCCAGCGACAGGAGCGCAAGGCTGCCGCCTTCGCCACGATTGTCGGCGCGCATCATGAACACCACGTACTTCAGGGTGACCACCGCGGTGACCGACCAGAAGATCAGCGACAGCACGCCAAACACCTCCGCCCGGCCCGGGTGCAGGCCATGCGCCTGGTGAAAGCACTCCTTGAACGCATACAGCGGGCTGGTACCGATATCGCCATAGACCACGCCCATTGCCGCAAGGGTCAATGGGGCGGTACGCGCATTCGGATTGCTCATGGAGAACGCAGACTCGAGGGCAGGCACTGCCGATGGGGTGTCACCTTAACGTCTGCCGGCACCGACGTAAACCTTATTTTCTGCGCCAAATCCGCACCTGAAAGCTACGCTGCACAGCCGCCCGGGACGGAGGTACAGGCGGCGGAAAAGCGTGGCGATTCGATCTGCAGCGTGACGTGGTTTATGGCGAATTCCCCGTGCAATCGCGCCATCGCAAACTGCAACAGCGCATCGCTGTCGCCGGCCCCGTCACCGACCACGAGATGGGCGGTCAGCGCTGTCTCCGAACTCGCCATCGCCCACACGTGCAGATCGTGCACCGCCTCCACACCGGGAAGTTGCACCAGGCACTCACGCACCGCCCCGAGCGGGATATGCGCCGGCACACCGTCGAAGAGCAAATGAAGTGTCTGGCGCAACAGCGACCAGGTGCCGACCACGATGACCACCGCAATGGCCAGCGCCATTACCGGATCGATCCACGCCCAGCCCCGCCAGAGATACAACGCTCCCGCCAGTACCACTCCAACCGAGACCAGCGCATCCGCCGCCATATGCAGGAAGGCACCGCGGATATTGAGATCACGCCTGCTGCCCGACATCAGCATCAGCGCGGTCAGCGTGTTGATCACCACGCCGATACCGGCCACGGCCATTACCGTGAAGCCTGCTAGCGGCGCGGGCTGTTGCAGGCGCTGCAGCGCCTCCCAGGCAAGCGAACCCATCGCCAGCAGCAACAGCACGGCATTGGCAAACCCGGCCATGATCGAGGCGCGCCGCCAGCCATAGGTATGGCGATCGTCGGCCGGCAGGCGGGCCGCCGCGATGCCGGCCCAGGCCAGGATCAGACCCACCACATCGCTCAGGTTGTGGCCCGCATCGGCAAGCAGGGCGAGCGAACCCGCACGCCAGCCGTAGAATGCCTCGACCAGCACAAAACCGAGATTCAGCGTGATGCCAAGTGCAAACGCGCGGCCGAAGTTCCGTGGTGTCTCATGGTGATGGTGGTGTTCGGACATCCTGCCGGTTCCCTGGTATCGCCCGGAGCACGGTAGCGCGCCCAGTGCAGATGCTGCGCAATTATATCCGCCGACACGGGCATGGCAGCCACATGCAACCAGACCATGGACACTCGGCTATCATGCCGCCGTCACCAAGGAGGCAAGTCGATGGCATGGATCATCCTCGTCAGCGCCGGCCTGTTCGAGATCGGTTGGGCCGTCGGGCTCAAGTACTCGGAGGGATTCACCCGCGTGTGGCCGTCGGTGCTGACGGTGATCGCGATGGGCTTCAGCATCTGGTTGCTGGCGATCGCGCTGAAACAGCTGCCGCTCGGCACCGCCTACAGCGTGTGGGTGGGCGTAGGTGCGATCGGTACCGTGGCACTCGGCATCGTGCTGTTCGACGAGCCCGCGAACACGCTGCGCCTGGCCAGCGTCGCGCTGATCGTCACCGGCATCATCGGCCTGAAACTCGCGACGCCGGGATGATGTTCGCGACCTGCCCGACCCGGATACCGATGACCATCGATCAGCGCTTGCGCGTGGACTCGATATAGCGGAAAAACTCCGAGTTCGCGTCGATCATCAGGGTGGTGTTCTCGCCGAGCACCTTGTAGGTTTCCAGCGTGTTCAGGAAGGCGTAGAACTCGGGATCCGCGCCATAGGCCTCGCCATAGATCCGCGTTGCCTCGCCATCGGCCTTGCCGCGAATCTCGGCGGCCTGGCGTTCCGCCTGCGAACGGATGCTGCGCAGTTCCTTTTCCATCTCGCCGAGTATTTCCTGGCTCTTGCCCTGGCCTTCGGAACGGAAGCGCTCCGCGATACTCTGGCGCTCGGAAATCATCCGGCTCTCGACCTGGGCACCCACACTTTCGATATAATTGATGCGCTTGAGACGCACATCGACCAGTTCGATCCCCATCTCCGGCATGCGCTCCGAGGCGGCCGCGAGGATTTCCTTCTCCAGCAGCGCCCGTCCCTTCTTCGGTTTGCCGAGCAGGTCCACATCCTCGCGCACCATCGACTCGTCCTCGATGGCCTTGATATCGACGCTCCAGTCGCGCGAGCGCACGATCTCCTCGAGATTGGTGCCGGAGATGATGTCGCGTGTCATCGAATCGATGATGTCATCGAGACGCGTGCGGGCGCCGTTCTCGTCGCGAACCGAGCGCAGGAATTGCAGCGGATCCACGATGCGCCAGCGCGCGGTGGTATCGACCAGCACGAACTCGCGGCCCAGTGTCGGGATCTGGCTCACCGAGCCGTCCCACACCAGCAGGCGCTTGTCGAAATAGCGCACTTCCTGGATAAACGGGGTCTTCCAGTGCAGGCCCGGCTCGCTCGCCACCTCGCCCACGGGCTCGCCGAACTGCACGATGATGCCCTGCTCGCCCTGATCGACCACGAAGGCCGCGGAAGACACCACCATCAGCAGGATCAGCGCGACGAGGAGCGGAACTATCGGAAGTTTCATCGTGCCGCCTCCTTTTTCGCGGGCTGCGCATCGCGCAGGTTGAGCAGCGGCAGCGGCGGCATCTGCTTGTCCTGTACCACCAGCACGCTGCCCACTTTCGGCAGCACTGCGTTCAGGGTCTCGAGATACAAGCGGGTTCGGGTGACCTCCGGCGCCACCCGGTACTCGGCGAGAATGGATTTGAAACGCGCGGTCTCGCCATGCGCCGCGTTCACGCGCTCGGTGGCATAACCCTCGGATTCCGCGATGGTGCGGTTGGCGATGCCCTTGGCGCGCGGGATCTCCTGGTTGGCGCGCTTGGTCGCCTCGTTGATCATGCGCTCGCGCTCCTGGCGCGCCTCGTTGACCTCGTTGAACGCCGGTTGCACCCGCGCCGGCGGCACCACGTCCTGCAACTGCACCGTGATCACGTGTATGCCCGCCTCGTAGCGATCCATCGCCTCCTGGATTTCCTCGTGCACCAGATTGGCGATCTCGACGCGCGCCGTGGTCAGCACCTCGCTGCCCAGGCGGTTGCCCACCGCGCGCCGCATCACGGATTCCGAGATATCGCGCAGGGTGCGGGTCGGCTCGCGCATCGAGTAGAGAAACTTCATCGGGTCCGAGATGCGGTACTGCACCACCCATTCGACATCGATGATATTGAGATCGCCCGAGAGCATCAGCGATTCATCAGGAAAATTTCTTGCGGAATACTGCGTGCGATCCTCCTCCCCCTCGGTGCGAAAACCGAACTCCTGCTTCAGCACCCGCTCGGTGGCCACGAACTCGAGCTGATCGATGCCGAATGGAATCTTGAAATGCAATCCGGGGTCGGCGATCTTGATCACCGCGCCGAAGCGTTTCACCACCGCGCGCTCCTCCGGCTGCACGGTGTAATAGCTGCTGCCCAGACCCCACAACGCGATCGTCACCGCGATGATGCTGGCGATCGCCGAGGGTGGCAGACGCGGCATGTCGGGTGGCCCCGAGGCAGAACCTTCGTCATCGTTGCCGTACACGCTGAACGGCGATTTGCCGCTTCGTCGCTGTACCATCAAATTCTCTCCCGGCAGAACATCGGGCTACAGCATAACCACAAGCAGTACCTGCGGATACCGCGCCCGGGCCGGTCAGCGCAAGGCGTACATATCGTAGGCGACGGTGGCGGTGGCAAAATCCACCTCGCCGATGTTCAGGCACTGCAGACGATTCAGCCAGAGATAATCCGGGTGCGCGCACACCAGGCGCGGCACGGCGCGGATCGCGGCGCGCACCGGCGGATCGCCGGCCAGCATCCGGGCATAGCCGTCCGCCCCGAGATCCATCAAACCCTGGTACTGGACGTCGATCAACGCGCCGTCATGGGTTTCCATCGTCGCCCTGACATCCAGCATGCCCATGCCGTCGCGGCGGATGGTGAGCCAGTCACCACCGACCGGCAGAACCCGTCCGCGCAACCGCGGGCCAGACACCTCGCCGCCACTGACGTAGGCATTGACGCGCAAGCCCAGCGGCGTTTCGCCAATCCCCTCGAACGGCGATTGCAACGTGGCGCTGTAGCTGCAGATATGCTCCATCGCGTAATCGAACATGGAATCCTCCTTCATGGTGCCCGCGGTCAGGCCGTCGGGCCGGTGGTGGCCGGGCGGAGATCCGCCCGGAAATTGCTCAGCGTGCGGTGTAGCCGCCATCGATCACGAGTTCCGCGCCGGTCATGTAGCGCGATTCATCCGAGGCGAGAAACAACACGCCATTGGCGATATCGAGCGGCTCGCCCATCGTGCCAACCGGGATGCTCGCCATTACCCGTGCCTCGAACTCCGCGGATTCCGCGGGCGGCATGGCCGCCAGCGCATTCGTCACCATCGGCGTCGCGATGAACCCCGGATGCACCGAATTCACCCGCACCCGGTAGCCCTGTGCGGCGCAATGCAGCGCGGCCGACTTGGTGAATATCCGCACGCCACCCTTGCTGGCATTGTAGGCGGCGGTCAGCGGATCGCCGACGATTCCCTCGATGGAGGAGATATTGATGATCGAACCGCCACTGTCCTTCATCGCCCGGATCGCCGCGCGGGTGCCGAGGAACACCGCATCGAGATTCACTCGCTGGGTCTTGCGCCAGTCATCGAGTGTCGCGTCCTCGACCGTGCCGGTGATCACGATGCCGGCATTGTTCACCAGGATATCGAGCCGCCGGTGACGCCCGATGACATCGACGATGACTTCGCTCCAGCGTGCTTCGTCGGTGACATCCTGGCTCACCGCCTCGGCCTGCAGACCCGCCGCATGCAGCGATGCCACGACCGCCTGCACCGATTGCAGGTCGATATCGCTCGCCACCACGCAGGCACCCTCCGCGGCCAGACGACACGCAATCGCCTCACCGAGCCCCGATCCGGCGCCCGTCACCAGCGCCGTCTTGCCTGCCAATCGCATGTTTTCATCTCCTGCTGTTGCGGTTTGTTCTTTTCAGCGTGCGCTCATGCCGTCATCGACCACGAACTCCGCGCCGGTCACGTAACTTGCCGCATCGCTGGCCAGGAACAGCACCATCGCCGCCACGTCGCGCGGCGTGCCGAGCCGTCCCATCGCGGTCATGCCATACACGATCTCGCGCGCCTCGCTCACACCCGGCGCCAGACCGATGCCGGTGGCCGCTCCCGTTACCAGCGCCACCTTGCCCGCGAGCGAAAACATCGCTTCGATGCCCATGTCGTGCCACTCCCGTTTCAGTGCAGGTTCACCAGGTAGCGACCACTGCTCTTGCCGGCTGCCATCAATGCCAGGCGTTCAGGCACCTGTGTGAGAGCGATCTCCGTGGCCATGCGATCGAGCTCCACGATTTTCATTTCGCCGGCGATCTGCTGCCAGGTCGCCTCCTTGCGCGCGAGCGGCAGCTCCACGCAATCGACGCCGAGCAGGTTCACCCCGCGCAGGATGAATGGCATCACGCTGGTATTGAGCAGATGCGAGGCCGCGAGTCCGCAACAAGACACCGATCCCTGATAGCTCAGCACATTCAGCAGGCTCGCCAGGTATTCGCCACCGACCGCATCGATCGCGTTGGCAAAG
Source organism: Gammaproteobacteria bacterium (assembly GCA_016705365.1). Classification (NCBI taxonomy): domain Bacteria; kingdom Pseudomonadati; phylum Pseudomonadota; class Gammaproteobacteria; species Gammaproteobacteria bacterium. The sequence goes on from JADIYI010000009.1 coordinate 427,035, forward strand.
CGTGGTTTGCGCATCGCCAGCGCCTTGCCGTTCTCGTCGAGCAGTTCCTCGCGGCCGAGGATCTCGTCGGCACCGAGGTCCATGAGCCGCGCATGCTCGCTGCTCTTGCCGGTAACGGCGGCCACAGAGTAACCAAGCTTGGCAAGCAGCGCCACCGCGAAGGAGCCGACACCTCCCGTGGCACCGGTCACCGCGACCAGGCCGGCAGCAGGGCTCGCGCCCATCTGTTCGAGCTTCTCCACGCACAGCACCGCGGTGAACCCGCCGGTGCCATAGATCATGCTCTCGCGCGCCGTCAGCCCGCGGGGCAAGCGGATTGCCCAGCGCGAGGGCACGCGAATGTATTGCCCCAGCCCGCCCGCGGTACCCATGCCGAGGTCATAACCCGATACGATCACCTCGTCTCCGGTCTTGAATGCCGGATCATCGCTGGCTGCCACCTCGCCGGCGGCATCGATTCCGGGCTGGTGCGGAAAACGCCGCGTCACGCCGGGGTGTCCGTTGGCCGATAACATGTCCTTGAAGTTCAGTGACGACCAGCGCACACGCACCAGCAATTCGCCGGCGGGCAACTCGGCCGTGTTGCGCTGCTCGACCGCAAGGCTGAATTTTCCGTCCTCGCTCTTGCGCACCATCAGCGCCTGGTAGTCATATTCCGTACTCATGCTTTGTCCTCCCATGTGTTGTCGATCAAAAGTTTCAGGAACCGATACGCTGCAACGCCGCCTGCGTCAGGTATTTATCGTAAAGATCCCGGTCATTGACGCCGCTGCGATAACCACCGGGCAATTCCCTGACCTGTTCGAGGCGCGTGATGCGGTTCGTCTGCACATCATGGGCATGCACCCGGGTCCAGGACCAGTAAGGGTGCGCCCCGTCCATCACCCGATTCTCGCCGTCCTCGTAAATCGAAAATGCGCCATCGAAGGAGCGAAAGATATTTCCCTGCCTGTCGAAGCTCACCATGCTGAGCGGCAACAGGGTGCGCGCATCGAACCACACCCGCTTCCTGCTGACCGGCGCCCGCGGGTATTTGACGGGCTCCGCCTCGACCACGATCGCCTCCGGCACAAACTCCACCGCGGTATCCCAAAACGATAGACCCTTGGCCCCCCCGTGCGTTCCATGCTCCCAGTTCGGATGCGCCGCATTCCAGCTGCGCGATACCGCACCGAGCGCCGGTCCCTGGTGCACGATGCGATAGTTACCCCAGGTCAGGAACGGGTCGCCCGCGGCCCAGGCATCCGAGAGGTACAGCGTCGAGCCCGGAATCAGCGGTTCGAAGCGCTGGTTGGTCGGAAAGCGTCGCACACGCTTGAACGCCGGAAGATAACCGAACAGATCGGGATAGCGGTTCTGGTCATAGTGCCAGATATTCAGAAACGAGGTTCCGCGCACATCGTTCGGCGCCAGGAAGAAAATCGACTGGTAGCGCAGCTTGTCTTCGTGCCCGGGCATATAGGGCATCGGTTCGACACTCACCCGCCCGACCGGCGCGAGCTCCGCCCAGCACGACTGATACTCGTAGCCCAGCGCGCCCCTGTCATCGAGATCGTATTCGCGGATCGCATACAGCGAGGCGTCGTGTCGCCCCCAGCTCATGGTGATCCCGGCAAATACCTCGATGCCGCTGCTCGGGGACGGAAACGGATTGCCGCCGATCCACGGCTTGCCCTCGTCGGTGACGACATTGCCATCGGCGGCAAAACGCGCCCGGCCGCGGTTGCGCAGCGTCGCCTCGACGTACTCCCAGGGGCTGAGCCGCATGATGTCGGTGGTGGTGTCGAGCACCGTCAGTCGCCGACCCATCTGCGCAATCTGGGTGTACTGGATCGGATCGAGCAGGTCCCTGACCAGTTCCACGTTGTGCGCATCGATGGTGTCGCCCGCGCCCAATTTGCCTTGCGTATAACCCTCCAGTGACAGGGCCTCGTCGGGATAGGCGGCCGTGATATCCCCGTCCGCCGCGATCGCTTTCCACAGTGGCATGAGCACACCGGTCGCGAGCACGCCCTGCCCCAGCCGCTGCATGAATTGCCGGCGACTGTAAGCGTCATGATATTTGCGGATTCTCAAAATCCTGCGGCCTCCTGGATTACGTCACTCGATCCGGCACTGCGCTGCTGCGCGCTGACGCGTGCTCATGCGGCTGCAGACCCCGCCGCAAGTACGTCCCTGTAGGCTCGTGTCGCCATCCTGGCGACACACGGTCTGCTGCCGTATGAGCACGCGTCAGCGGGCACTCACCGCGACATCCCCTGGCGTTAACAATGATTTTCCTGCCGCAGCACGGAAAACTCCCGGTCTGCGGATTCATTCATCCTGGCACGATACACTCCTGCCCCATCCAGCAACGCGCAATGTTGCGGCTGGGCGCCCTCTGCCTGCGTCAACAGCGCCACCCGGCGCAGGGTTGCCTCGATCCAGTGATCGGAACCGACCGGCACCGCGCCCGCGATCTTTGCCCAGCCGCGTTCAGCGGCGAATCCGTCACCCGCCCGCTCGGCGCCTTCGGCGTAGATCCGCCAGGCATCTCCGGATTCGGCAAACCGGCCCACCATATCGGTCGCAACCGCAAACGCCTCGTCGTGACGACCCAACGCCGCGAGCGCCCGGTAGCGCACCAGCAGCAGCTGCCGTTGCCGATCAGGCTGGCTCGCGAAGCCGGCAACGCTCTGTGCGCACAGCGGTTCAAGCGCGGCATATTCGCCGCGCTGTTCGAGCTCCAGCAGAAAAGCCACCAGCTCCTGCTTGTCGGCGGCATCGGCGGAGGCTACCAGTTGCACGACGCGCGCCAGCAACGGATCCCCTGCCAGCGCCCGCAGCTCGGTCCAGGCAAGCACCCGGCGCAGGCCGGCATCTGCGCCGGCCTCGGTCCGCAATGTGGCTATCCGTTGCAGGATATCCGGTGGCGGCTGGCCCGCGGCGAGTTGCATCTGCAGGCTCAACGCCTGCATCGCGACGGGTTTGCGCTGCGCCCGCGGCAGCGCCTCGATCGCCGCCAGCGCCCGGCCCGCCGCCGCCGTGCGGGCACTCCAGTCGCGGGCGAGCGATGCGGCGCCGAATTCCTGGACCGCGGCGTCGAGGCGCACGCGCTCCACCGCGGCGCGGGTTCGCGGGTCGCCCCGGGCAGCGGCCAGATGTGCCACGGATTCGCTGCCGCCCGTGGCCAGCGCAAGGTGCGCCAGTGCGGCATCGGGATCCTCGGGACGGCGTGCCAGGAACTCGCGAGCCGCGCTGTCGAGCCGCTCGCGATTTACCGCTCCCGGCTGCGCGCGGTTGAGCTCCCCGGCCACCAGGAAAGCCAGCTTGGCCACATCATCGCCCAGCGCCGGGTCCTGCTGCAGGTTGTTGCACACTTCGAGCGCTTCACGTGCGTAGCCCAGCCGATAGAGAGCGACCGCGTAATGGTAGCGAAACGGCGCCGCATCGAAATCGAGATCGAAGCCCCGTTGCGCGATGAACTCGCGGTATTTCAGCACCGTGGTCTCGAACTGCCCGTTGGCATAGGCGTACTCCGCATCGAGCAGCAGGCCGATCACACCCATGTCGCGGCCCACGATCTCATCGCGCCAGGCGAGCATGCGCGCGATCAGCGCGTCGTCGAGATAGCCGGCATCGATCACCCGTCGCAGCCGCTCGGCTGCATCGCTGGCGATCACGTCATGCGCGCGGCGTTGCTCGAGAATCGCGAAAGCCTCCTCCCGCAGACGGCGCGCGATCGCCGGAGTGATCTCGGCACCGACATCGGGAAGGCCTTGCAATGCCTCGCCGCGGCGCGCGCGCAGCACCGCGAGCTCGCCGTCCACGATATCGGCGAGCGGATTGCCGGGATCGCCGGCCAGCGCATCGCGCAGCCGCGTGAGCCGGCTTTCGGCCGCCGCCACATCGTCACGCGCGAGCTCCACGTAGGCCATGCCGAGCCAGCTGCCGTACACCAGGCCGGGAAACAGGATCCGCACCGCCGTTGCCTGGAATCCGCGCTCGGCGCGCGACAGGGCCGGGATGCGCTGATCCGGCGCGCGCAGCGCGTCCGCCAGCGCCAGGTCGATCCAGGCCTGCCAGTAGCGCACCCCGGCCAGCGCATAATTGATGGCGTGCCACTGCTCGGAGCGATACAGCGATTCGAGCCGGGCTTCATCCTCGCCCGTCGTCGCTTCGAGGACCCGGATCCGGGCACGGCAGGCGCGATGCAGTTCGTCTCCGCTGGCACGCAATGCGGCGAGCGTGGCGGGGCCCTCGCGGCGCTCGCGGGCCGCACTCACCCGCTTGCCGTAATCGTCGACACCGTCACTGAACTGCTCGGGGCTCCAACTGGCCGCATGGCGTTCGATAGCGCTCGCCAGCACGGCGGTCTGTTCCACGGCACCCTGCGCCGCGGGCGTCAACGCCAGCCAGGCGATCAGGCATGCCCGCAGCCAGGCTCTCACAGCCCCTCCAGCAGCAGGCGCATCTCGGTCGAGAACTGCCCGCCCATGATCAGCGTAACCAGCTGGCGCGTGATATGGATATCGCCGTCCATCGTCGCGGCACTGCCACCGCCGGCCTCGGCGATCGATTCGAACTGCATCATGGGGCGATCGCGATACAGCGCGCGATTCACCGCCCGCCCGAGGCTCGCCTCGATCAGCGCGGGATTGGAGTCGTTGCTGACGTCGAGTGCCGAGAGCTGACCACCCGAACGCTGCAGCTCGCGCGCCAGGGCAATCGTACCGCCAAGCTCGTTTTCATGCGGCGGCGCATCGCCGATGAGCAGCACCACGCGTTTCGCACCCGGACGCCAGCCGGCGCGATTGACCGCCACATCCAGGCCCGCATAAACCGCCTCCTGCCAGCTTCCGCCGCCCTTCGCCTCCAGGGTATCGATGAAGCGAGCCAGCTTCGCGAGGCTGAAGGTCAGCGTTTGCTGGCGCACCACGAACTCCGGATCATCATGGTCGCGATACGCCACCACGCCGAAACGGGTCAGCGGTACCAGGGTGCGGGTGGCATCGGCGATGTCGCCCACGCGCCGTCGCACCTCGTCTATGACCCAGTCCATCGAGCCCGTCGCATCGATCACGAACACCACGTCGAGCCCGCTGTCGCGAAGCCCCTGCACATAGGCCGCGAAGCGATTGCTGGAATTGCTGAGCCCATTGCCGATGCCGCTGCCGAAGCCGGCCGTGCCCAGTCCCTGAACCGGCGGGCCGGCCCCGGGTGCCAGCGCCGGCAACGGCAGCTCGCTGCCGGCACCTGCCGCGGCGCGCATCGCGAGATTGACTGCCGACGGGGGTGGCGTGGCAGCGCTCGCCGCCAGCAACATCAGCGGTGGCTCGAGTTCCAGCGGCGGATCGAAACGCAGCTCCGGGCGCTCTTCTGGGGCGATGACAGCCAGCTCGATCGCACGATCGGTGGCGCGTTCGCGCGCGCTCCCGGCGGTGAGTTCCAGCCCGCGCCCGGCTTCGCGCGTCAACAGCAGATGCAACGCGAACGAGGCCAGCAGCAACAGTGACCACACGAGGATTCGTCGCGCCGCGCTCATCGGCGCAATGTCCGGCGTCGTACGACGGTTGGTGAGCGCCACACCGTGTTCAGGCCCGCGGACCGCGCCGCACCGTCACGATCGCGATCCGCGTGGCGCCTGCGGCCTTGAGCGCATCGATCACCGGCAGCAGCCGCGCGGCGCTGACCCGGGCATCCGCACGCAAGCGCAACCCGGTCGCGGCGCCGGGATGCTGCCGAATGCGTTGCTGCAATTGCGCCAGTGACAGCACCTCGTCGCCCCAGCCGAGCGCGCCGTCGGCGGAGAGCGTGATCTCGATGCTCCGCGCCGCGGCCATCGCATCGCTGACCGACACCGGTGAAACCAGGCCCTGCCCGACAAGGCGGCTCAGGTTGCCGACGATCAGGAAAAACATCAGCAACAGGAATATCACGTTGATCATCGGGATGAGCTTGTCATCGATGCTGCGGATGCCGTGCCTGGAACGCTCCAGCCGGATCATGGCGCGGCGCCCTCGAGTGCGCGCAGATCGACCCGCTCGAGCCCGTGCTCACGCAACACATCGCAGATATCCACGACCAGCTGCAGATCGACCGCGGGCGCCAGCGCAACGATCACCGGCGTGCCCGGTGCGCCGCGGCGTTGCTCGAGGAATGCGCCCAGCGTCGCGACCCCGAGGGTGCTTCCACCCGACCAGATCCGGCCGTCGGCAAACACCTCGAGACGCAGCGGCACGGGTCCCGACTGCGCCCCGGCACTCGCGCCGGTCAACGCCAGGCCCATCTGGCGGAATTCGCTGAAACTCGTTTCGAGGATGAAAAACAGCAACAGGATGAACACGATATCGATCAGCGGCGTCATCGCCACGCGACGCGCGCCGCGCGCACGGCCTGCCAGCAACATGAATCGTCCTCTCTTCAGGCTGCCCGGTACAACGACACGGTGAAAAGTCGCGTCAAACTGTCCTCCATGCGCTGGCGCAACTGCTCGACCTGGTTCTCGAGCAGCGAGTGCGTCATCGCAAAGGGTATGGCCACGCAAAGACCCACCGCGGTCGTGAGCAGCGCCTCCCATATGCCACCGGCCAGCGATCCGGCATCGGCATCGGCGCCCTGCACCGCAAGCCCCTGGAACACATCGATGATCCCCAGCACCGTGCCGAGCAGGCCCAGCAGGGGCGCGAGATACGCGACCTGTTCCAGCACGCCGAGCAGACCCGATGCATCCGCCAGCGTGCGTTGGGCGCGCCGCACGAGTTCCTCGCGCACCTGCTCGGGTTCCTTGCCCTCGCTCAGCCAGCGCATGCCATCGGCGAGCACCTGCAGCGTCGGTGCACGCGTGCCGAGGAGTGCCGTGCGGGCTGCATCCACCTCACCCCTCGCCCAGCACTCCATTGCGGTATCGGCCATGCGCGCTCCGCGGGTCAGGGCGCGGATCTGCACGGCCTTGAACACCGCGACCGCGAGCGCCACCACCGACATCGCGAACAGCACCACGACCACCGGTCCGCCGAGACGCACCAGTGACAGCGCATCGGCGAGCAACTCCTGCATCAGAATTGATAGCCGATACGCATACCGAGTTCGTCACCCCAGCTGAAAGTGCCCATCTGGTCGTCGTTGTCGCCGTCGAGAAAGTTGGCGTAGGTCTCGACGGTCCATGCACTCGATGGCTTCCAGCGCACGCCAGGCTGGATCAGGTAGCCACCCTCGGGATCGTAGAGCACCGCCAGATCAAAACGCCACATCAGGGTCGGTGATGGTTGCTGCAATGCGAAAGCGATCGCGTCGAAGCCTTTGCCATCACGGCCTGCGGGCGGCGAAGTGCTCGCGTCCCCGCCATAGCCACCGACCAGCCGGCCGAACATATCGCTCTCGGTTTTGTGCAGCCACTGCAGCACCATGTAGGTCGCCGGGAAGTTTTCCGAGAAGCGCTGGTTTTTCTCGAATACCAGCGATGTGGCCCATTCGTCGTGCACGGCGAATTCCTGCGCCAGCGCCAGGTCCGTGAACTCCTTGTCGGGCGTGTAGGTGGCCTCGAAACGCACGATCAACTGATCGAAGAAGGAATCCGGCTCGGCATAGAACATGTAGTTCATGCCGATACCGTAAATCTCCTCACGCGGGTACTTGCGCTCGATATGGCCGCGCAGATCGCCAAGACCGCCGAGTGCCTGCGAAAAGAAAGTATCGAGCAGCGTGGAAGCGGAAGCGTAATCATCGATCGCGCCCAGGCCGAATGCATCCTTGACCGGCTGGGCCACCCCCGCAGCGGCCGGGAAGTCGTCGAGCAGTTGCTGCAGGTTCGCACCATCGAGGCGCGTGAACCCGGCATATTCGAACCACTCGCGTGCGGTGTAAATGCCCTGGCCGGTGAACGGCTCGAACGGCGTCTGCGACAACAACTGCCCGGTGGTGATGCCGCTGCCGGGAATGGCTTCCGGATCGGGTATACCCGCCTTCGTGAATGGATTGACCTTGGAGGTGGTCCAGCGAAACGCGCCATCCGGATTGCGCCGGCTGACGGCCATGAACTGAAGACCGAGTTCACCGATCTGCCCACGCAGGCGCATGCCGAAGTTCCATTCGTCATCCACCTCGTCGAAGGCATCGGCCTCCTGGCGCACGAACTGGGTACCGATGGTGTTATACGGCGAATTCTCGGCGGCGTAGATGGTCGGGTTGAATTCCTGGGCGAATGCCTCGAGCTCCCACTCATTCTGGAAGCGGTAACTGCCGCGCACGCCAAGCGAGGGCACCCGCTCGTCGGCGTACTCCTCGGACGCCCAGTCGAGAAAGCTGTGGCGACGCAGATCGAGACCGTTCGGTACATCCAGCACGCGGAAGAAAATCGACTCTCCCCAGGCAATCTGCTGGTTGCCAACACGCACCCAGAACGGTCCGTCGCTGTAATCGAGATGGAACGAGGGCAGATCGATCATGAAATCGTCGCCGCACACTTCCAGACGCGAGCCGCAGTCACCGCGAAAATTCGCCTCGAACTGGTTCACGTCGCCGAGATCATTGTAGATGCCCGGATCGTAGTAGGCGCGCAGCTTCATCGAACCGGTCAGGTTCTCGGTGAACGTGGCCTTCACATCCAGCTCGCCGCGCGTCGCCATCAGGTTCCAGTCATTCGACTCGCTGTAGTCGGGTCGGGTGACGTCGACCGGGATCCCGAGGATATTGTTGAACACATAGTTTGGCGTGGGTTTGCCGTTGTAGACATTACCCTGCTGGTTGAACGGATTCTCGTCATCGGTGAGCTTGTAGGCCATCTCCTGGCGTACGAAGCCCGATACGTTGAGATCGAGCGCCAGCGCCGACGGCGCTGCCGCGGCGATGGATGCCAGCGTGATACCGCGGATTGCGGTTGCGAGTCTGGTTGAGTTGCGCATAAAAGACTCCCTCATTGGTTATGTTGTAGCCCTTGGTTTGCCGCGAAGAACGGAAGCTCGAGCACACGCCCCTCGTTCCCGACTGAAAAAATCCTCTTGCTCCCGGTCGCCGGTGCCAATGCGGCATACCATCCGACCGCGATATCGGCGCCTTCCATGGCGCTCCAGTTCTGCCCCTCATTGTCGCTGTGCAGCATCGAGCGCATGCCGCTGATCAACACGCCCGCACCGGGTGCGGACCAGACGTCCAGCAGCAGTGCGTCCACCGGCGAGGCAAGCTGCTCCCAGCTCGCACCGCCATCGACCGTGCGCAGCGCGCAGCCCTGCTGGCCTACCGCGTAGCCCTCGCCCGAGGGATCGATATGCAGGCCGAACAGCGAGGCATCGCCCTTGTACGCACGCTGCCAGGTTTTTCCGGCATCCTCCGAGCGCATCACGATGCCGAACTCCCCGACCAGCGTGATCACGCCCGCGTCGCTGACATCCACGTCGTAGAGGTGGGGATCGGCGAAATCCTCCACGATCGTCGGCCAGTCGAATACCGGTGCTTCCCAACGCTCGCCGGCGTCGTGCGAAACCAGTACCGAACCGAAGCCGCCGACCGCGACCGCAAGACCGGACCGGTTCAGGGCAACCGCCAGCAAGCGCTGTTCGGTGCCGGTTGCCACCGCTCGCCAGCCACTGCCGTCGTCGATGAACAACTCGCCCAGTTGCCCGACCGCGATACGCCGCCCCTCGCCGCAGGCAACACCGAGCAGCGCGAGTGTGGTGGGCTGGGCGGCAGCGGGCGTCCAGCCCGCCCCGTCCACATCGCTCTCGAGTATCACTCCGGCCGCGCCCACCGCGACGCCACCACGCGCGTCGAAGCACACATCGTAGAGCGCATCGTGGGCAATGCCCTGGTGCACGATGAGCGGCTCGCCGGCGAACGCCACGCGCACGCAGGCAAGCGCGATCAACGCGGCAATTGCACGCATCAGGTACCCATCCTGAGCAGGGACTGCATGGTCAGGTACTTGTCGTACATGCCCTCCATGTTGTACCCGGAACGGAAGCCGCCACGCACTTCCTCGGCCTGCACGAAGCGGCTCATGCGGTTGGTCTGCACATCGTGGCTGTGCACATGGGTCCAGGACCAGGCGGTATCGTTGCCATCCTTGCGTACCTGGTCGCCTTTTTCATACAAGCCGCCAGCCGGATGGAAGCTCTTCCACAGCTCGCCACGGCGGTCATAGGTGATATATGCCACATACATCATGTTGCGCACATCGATCCATACCCGCTTCTTGCTGACCGGCGCGCGCGGATAACCGGTGGGCTCGGCTTCGATCACGATGGTCTCCGGCACCAGTTCCATGGCGGTCTCCATGAAGGTCAGGCCTTTTGGGCCACCGTGCGTCGGGCGCTCGTAGTTGGTGCCCGGCCCCATCCAGTTCTCGCTCACCGCACCGAGCATCGGCTGGCGTCCGATCACCTTGTAGTTGCCCCAGGTGAGCATCGGGTCGCCGGCGGCCCAGGCATCCGACAGGAACAACGTGATACCCGGCACCAGCGGCTCGAAACGCTGGTTGGTGGGAAAACGGCGCACGCGCTTGAACGCCGGCAGATAGCCGTAGAGGTCGGGGAACTTGCGCTGGTCGTAGTACCAGGTATTGAGGAACGAGGTGCCCTTGGAATCGTTCGGGTAGTTGAACCACACCGACTGGTAGCGCAGCTTGTCTTCGTTTCCGGGCCAGTACGGACCACCGTCGCCAAGCAGCGCAACGGTGTTCTGCTCCGCCCAGCAGAAGTCGTATTCGTATTGCACGTTGCCGTCGGGACCGATATCCCAGTCGCGCACCGCGTACAGCGAATTGTCATGACGGCCCCAGCTCAAGGTGAGGTTTGCAAAAGCCTCCAGACCGTCCTTCGGATCGGGGAACGGGTTGCCGCCGATCCACGGCTTGCCCTCGGTGGTGACCACATTGCCGTCCGCATCGAGCTTCGCCTTGCCCTGGTTGGAAAGGGTTGCCTCGAAATATGGCTTCGGAAACAGGCGCGACACATCGGTGGTGGTCTTTACCAGGCGTATCTGGCGTCCCATCTGGCTCACCTGGATATAGGTGATCGGATCGAGCAGGTCCTTGACCAGTTCGACATTGTCGGCGGTGATCATGTCACCGGTCTTCATCTTGCCCTTGGTGTAGCCTTCGATGGACAGCAGTTCGTCCGGATAGGCCTTGGTGATATCGCCGGCCCGGGCTATCAGCGGCCACAGCGGACTGAGCACCCCGGCCGCCATGGTCCCTTTTGCCAACTTGTCGAGAAAGGTGCGGCGGCTGTAGTTGAAGTCATATTTTCTGATGCGCATTTTCGGATCCTCCAAAAGAAACCAGTGCTTTTAAAAAATTTTCAGGTCGCATATGCCGACAAATCCACCCCTTCCCCGACCAGCAAATCCTTCGAACCCACGAATCGCGGCTTGATCAGCCACACCAGCAGCGGCAACACGATCAGCGCGATGACCATATTGATCAACATCACCATCACCAGCAACAAACCCATATCGGCCAGGAACTTCAGCTCGGACAGGAAGTACCACGGAAGAATGCTGACCAGCACGATGCTGGCGGTAAAGAAGATCGCCTTGCCCGTGGTGCCCACCGCCGCGGTGATTGCTTTTTCATAACTGTTGTGCAACTGGTATTCCTCGCAGATACGGCTGAGCAGGTAAATGCCGTAATCGATACCCACCCCGATGCCGATGGCCGCGATCGGCAGCGTGTTCACGTCGAGCCCGATACCCATCGAGACCATCACCGTGCCAAGCAGCACATTGGAGAAATTTACCGGAATCAGCAGCATGATGCCGGCCACCAGCGAACGGTAGGCGTAACTGCAGCTGATCAGGATCACCAGGTTCAGCAAGCCGAGAATGATGAACTGGTAGCGATCGACGGTATCGTTGATCGACTGCTGCAGCGCGATGGTACCGGCCGCCACACGGATCCGGAACGCATCGTGCTCGGCACCCACTTTCTCGACCGCACGCCGCGCCTGGGCCAGCGCCCGGTCGACCGTTTCCTGCTTGTTGTCCTTGTACCAGAGCGACACCGTGCCATTTTCCTGCACGAAATCCGTGACATGCAGGAAGGCCTTGGGGCTGGAACCGAACAGCACCGCACCCGCCGCCGCCGCCACCGGTTCGTCGGCGGGGTCGAGCGGTGCCCACTTGGGATTGCCACCGCTGAACAGACGGTTGGCCTCCGGCAGATAATCGGCAAAGGACAGCGTGGCCTCGGGCGGAACTTCCTCGCTCTCGACCAGGCGTTGCAGCGCGTTCATCGTCGCGATGGTATCGGCCTGGTGCATCACCCGGCGCACATTGCTCTCGCTCCTGGCCTCGAACACGATTTCGAGGGTGTTGAGTCCCGGAAAATAGTCGTTGATATGCGCCACCGCCACGTTGTATTCCGAGTCGTCCCAAAGCAGGCTGCTGCCCTCGACCGGGTTGCCGACCTTCAGGTCGAGCAGGCGCAGCACGCCGAATATCGCGAGCAACAGCATGACCACGGCGGTTATCCGGCCCTTGCTGCCATAAGTCAGCGTCGACAGTCTCTCGAGCATTCTCTTGATCGAGGCGTGCAGCGAGGAGTGCTTCTCGTCAATGCCGATGATCGCATCCACGTTGCGCGGTTCGGGCAACATCGACAGCAGCAGCGGCGACAGGAATACATTGGTCGGGATCAGCATCAGCGCCCAGAAACCGCAGAACAGCGCGAAGCGCTCCATCGCGGGAATCGGGGCGACGGCGATCAGGAACAGACCCGCCGCATCGGTGATGATGCCGAGCGTACCGGGCGCCATCATCACCCCGAGCGAAATCTCCGCGGCTTTCCGTTTGTCACGAACGATGTGGTAGACCTCGTAGAAGCGCTCCGTGACCTGCACGCAGTGACTGAACGAGCGCGCGACGAGCAACAGCGGGACCACCATGATCAACGGCTCGACCGGCTGACCGAGCCAGCCCACGAAGCCAAACCCCCATATGGCCGCCGTGACGCTGGTAACCAGCGGCGCGACCACACCGGCCACATTGCGCATGTACAAAACGAGCGCCAGCAGCAAGGCCGTGGCCGTTACCCCGAATATCCCGAGCATCTGGTATTCGTAGCGATACACCCAGCCGGTCAGCATCGGCTGGCCTGCCACGAATACGTCGTGATCGGCATCGCGGTTGCGCTCGACCAGCTCCTGCACAAACTCGAAACTCTCGCCGTAGTTCAGCAACCGTTCGATGAACGTGGCGCGGATCAGGGTGGCGCTCTCGTCGGCGGAAATCAGGAACTTGCGCGAGTTGGGCGATTTTTCCACGCGGCGTCTGAATTCCGCCAGCTCTGCCTCCGTTGCCGGTGCGTGATCGCCCATCAGCGGCTGGCTGTCGATGCCGAATGGCGTCGCTTCCTGGAAGCGCGCCTTCTCGGTGGCAATCGACAGCACCTGGTCATGGTCAACCGCCGGCGTCAGATCGACATCACGGGTCATGTTCCAGATTTTCGCAAGCGTTTCGGGATTGTAGATGTCGCCGTCCTTGCGCCTGACCATGATCGTGATGGTGAGCGGGTTGCCGAAATTGGGATGGTCCTGGTAGGTCTGCACGAACGGATGGTTGGCTGGCAACAGGTCGGAGAAGATGGTTCGCAACTCGACCCGCGGCAAGCCGAGCGCAAAACCGGCCGTGATCGCGGTGAGCAGCGCCAGCGAAAGCCAGCGATGACGCATCGTGAATGCGGATATGCGGTAACGGATGGTCTTCAATACGCTCCCCTTGTCTGCGTATGCACGGCTCGTTACACCGAGGTGCTGGTCCACGTGAGCTGGCCGCGCGCGGCATTCGCGGCGATCATTTCACGGGCGCCGAATGCCGCCGCCGGAGACGAAAAGCCCGCGCCACGATGCCTGCCGAGCAAAATCTGCCGGCACGCTTCGGCTGCCATGATGCCGGTCTGTATATACGGCGAGTTGCCGCGCATCACCACGCTGACCGACTCGGTGTTGCCACGACCATGACAGCACAGCACGCTGCGGTTCAGATCGGGGTTTTCGCGTCCGGGCTCGACCGAGACCAACTGGTTGCCGATGGCGTTGGTGAGCTTTTCCTGCTCATCGGGCGGCAGGTGTTTGTGCTTTTGCTCGAACTCCACCAGGATACCGACGATCGCGGCAAGCATCGCCTGGTTCTTGAACGCAACCAGCACGCTGCAATTGCGCACCCGCGCATCGTGCTCGTACCACACCGGCTCGCCACCGCCGCTCCAGGGCAACGCGTTCAGCACCCGGTGCACGCCCGGAATGGATACCGGGTACTGCGTTGCCTGCGGCCAGGTGCACAGCGCACCGTGCTCGATAAAGAACTGGTCCTTGGTCAGCATGCGCAAAAACGACATCGTGGAGGCCACGCTGGTATTGGAATCCGCGAGATAGCAGATATCGAGGGTATCGATGCCGGGGTGCTCGAGCGCAATCTCCGCCGCAAGCTGTCCACCCAGCCACATCCACGAACAGGCCGGCACCAGCAACAGGCCCTTGTCGGCAAACGCCTTGCCATAGCTGCGCTTGACGTGGAACATCCAGTCCTGTTCGCCGGTGGTGTCGAGGTAATGGCAACCTGCCTTCAGGCAGGCCCTGACCACGACCTCACCGAGTTGCATGAACGGACCCACCACGTTGTAGACCACCTTGCGGCCCCGGAACAATTCCACGAGCGCGGCCTCGTCATGATTCACCGCCGCGCATTCATAACTCGCCCCGGCGAGCTCCGGCACCATTGCCATCTGCTCCTGCAGGCGCTCGCGGTTGCGCCCGGCGGCGACGAACGCAATGCCGTTCTCGGCAAGATGCCAGGCAATCAATTTGCCGGTGTAACCACTGGCGCCATACACCACCACATCCGCATTCATGACTGCCTCCGTAATTGAGCCTGGTTCCTGTCTTCGCTGAACACCGCCTCGGGGTGGGCGCGGAAGAACTCCAGGCAGAAACGCTCCTGGGGCTTTTCCGAGGCGGTCTTGGGAATTTCATCCATCACCTGGATATACGAGGGCACGAAATTCGATTCCAGCGCAATCCGGCAATGTGCATACAGCGCCGCGACATCGATGTGCTGTGCCGGGCGCGCGACCACGACCGCAACCACGTCCTTTTCGCCGGGCACGCCGGAGGCCGCATCGATCCCGTAGACAAACACATCGTCCACCGCCGGAAACTCGGCCACGGCCTTTTCCACGAACGCGGTGTTGACGAAATCGCCGTTGTGGCGAATCCCGCCACCCCTGCGGTAATCGAAGTAGAACCAGCCATCGGCATCGCGATGCCCGACATCGCCCATATGCAACCAGCCGCCCCCGGTCTTCCTGGCGGAGGCATCTGCATTGCGGAAATACTCGACCGGCGGACAGCTGCCGTCGGCATTGCGAAACACGATCTCGCCCTGCACGCCCGGTGCACACTCGCGCCCTTCGTTATCGACGATGCGTGCCTCGAGTATCGGTGGCGGTTTGCCGATGCTGCCGACTGGCCCGCTACCGGGTGGATTGAAGATCATGCCGCCTTCGGCGGCACCGTAGAACTCGAAGATCTCGACATTGAAGCGGCGCGCGAAATTCTCCCAGATCGCGGCCGGCATGCCGGCACTCAGCACGAAGCGTACCGGGTTGTCGTCATCGTCGGGGCGCGGCGCTTCGCTGTAGACCGCGGTGGTCATGCCACCGAGCAAGTTGAAGGTCGTGCAGCCGTAGTGACGGCAGATATCCCACAGCCGCGACTTGGTGAAACGCAGGCTGATCACACCGCGCAAACCCATCTTGAGAATATTGCCGAGCGTGATCAGCTGTGCATTGGCGTGCGTCAGCGACAGGCCGGTGTAGGGCCGATCGGCAGCGGTCCAGCCAATCAGCGGACCGATCGAAGCCACACTGTTGAAGCGGTTGTAGGACGCGAGAATGGCCTTGGGATCGCCGGTGGTACCCGAGGTGAACAGCATCTGCATGGTCTGCTCGGGATCGCTGACCGCTACCTGCAAATCCTCTGCCGCGCGTTGCGGCAACCCGTCCAGCCAGCGTAGCGGAATTTCCGCTTGCGGCAGTTCCGCGACCGCGCCGGTGTGCAACACCCAGACCCAGGACAGATCCGCCAGGCTGCCCAGCACCGGCAGCAGGTTCTCCAGCGCATAATCAGCGACCACCACTCCACGGCAATTGGCAAAGCCCAGCATGTAGCGGAGCTTGTCGCCACGGGTGCGCGGATCGATCGGCACGAATACGGTGCCCGCGATGCACGAACCCGTCATCGCATCGACGAACTCCGGGTGATTCTGCATCAGCAGTGCAAAGTTCTCGCCCCGGCGCATGCCGGCAGCGAGCAGTCCGCGGGCGATGCGCTGGCCGTTGTCCCACAATGCGCGTGGCGTCCTGATCTGCTCGGCGAACGAGCCATCGCGCTGCACCTCCACGAAGGTCAGCACATCCAGCTGCGGCTGCTGCCGGGCCAGGCTGGCGATCATGTTGGCAAAGATGCTCTGGTCGCTCACGAGTTTATCTGCTCTTCTCTGTTTATATGCATTACGCCCCCGCCATCCCGGGTCATCGTCCCAACTGCAACGCTCGTCGCCGGATCGAGGTCCGGGCTCAGCGTGACAGCAGCGTCATCACCATCGCGGCCGCATCGGTACCGATGAAGCCGCCGCCGTTCTCGGCCAGCGCGACCTTCGCACCCTGCACCTGGCGCTGCCCGGCCTCGCCACGCAATTGCTCGGTCAATTCAACGATCTGTGCCAGCCCGGTAGCCCCGATCGGATGTCCCTTGCGCATCAATCCACCAGAGGTGTTGACCGGCTGTCTGCCGCCGAGACGCGAATGTCCGTCCGCGACGAAACGACCGCCCTCGCCCCTGGGGCACAAGCCGAGATATTCGTAATACATCAGTTCGGATGGCGCGGACGCATCGTGCAGTTCCACGCAGTCGATATCGGCCGGGCCGACGCCGGCGCTTTCGTAGAGTGCGCGCGCGGTACCCTCGGCA
This sequence comes from Gammaproteobacteria bacterium, assembly GCA_016705365.1. Classification (NCBI taxonomy): domain Bacteria; kingdom Pseudomonadati; phylum Pseudomonadota; class Gammaproteobacteria; species Gammaproteobacteria bacterium. The sequence continues at coordinate 443,975 of JADIYI010000009.1, forward strand.
ACCGACTCCTCGCCCTCGGCATAGTCCCAGCCGCTCGCCAGCACGCAGGCTTCGACCTTCACCGCGCGCGCGATGCCCAATTCGCGCCGCTTGCGTTCGCTGACGATCACCGCGGCCGCCGCTCCATCGCCGATCGGCGAACACATCGGCAGGGTCAGGGGCCAGGAAACCTCGCGTGCGGCCAACACCTCCTGCACGCTGATCACATCGCGATACTGTGCCTTCGGGTTGAGGCTGCCGTGCACCGAATTCTTCGCCGACACCGCGGCGAACTGTTCGCGCGTGGTGCCGTAACGCTTCATGTGGGCCAGCGCCCAGGTCGCGTATATATCCATGAACAACGAGCGCGTGGTGCCGGCGCCGGCGGTGTCGATCGGCGCATCGAGTGTCTCGATGCGCCGGCCGATGCCAGCGATTACTTGGTCCATCGCCTCGACATCCACCGCACCGCTGAACACCGAAAAGGTCTTGAGCTTGTCCTGGTGATAAAGCTTTTCCACACCGCAGGCGAGCACCACGTCATAAAGCCCGGCACTCACCATCGTGCAGGCCTGCTGGAACGCGGTCGCGGCAGTGGCGCAGGCGTTCTCGACATTGACTACCGCAATCCTGCCCACGCCGAGCGAGCGCAGGATCATCTGCCCCGGCACGCAGACCTGTCCGGTGATCACCGCGGCCGCCGCATTGCCCATGTACGCAGCCTGCAGATCGCCGAGACCGATACCGGCATCGGCCACCGCGTCGCTGATCGCCTCGCCAGCCAGCGACTTCAGCCCGCGATCCAGGTGCTTGCCGAACTTCGTCATGCCGATGCCGGCGATATAGGCATTTTGTTTCATCTGCCAGTTCACCCCACAGATTGCTTCGGGATGCCGCGCGCGCCGGGCAAGGGCTGCGGGCTGCCGCTCATTTCAGGCGGTCCTCATCGATCAGGTAGCAGCCGCCCTTGATCGACAGCACCTCGTTGCAGCCGTCCTCGATCATCGAGGCGCGCGCATCGCGCAGCAGCTTTTCCATCGGATATTCGCGGGTCAGGCCATTACCGCCGAAGATCTGCAGCGCCTCGCTGCAGACCTCGAAGCAATTCTGGGTGCCGGTGATCTTGGATGTCATTGCCGCCTGCAGCGCGGGAATCGAGGCGGTATTGTTGAACAGCACCACCCGGCGCGTGAGTGCGCGCGCGCATTCGACCTTGCGATACATGTGGAAAAGACGCTGTTGCACCGACTGGTGACGGATGATCGGCACCCCGCCCTGCTTGCGCTCGTGCGCATAATCGAGCGCATGATCGAACGCAGCCTGCGCGACACCGGTAAAGGTGCCGCCCATCAGACCGTTGGCCTCGGTGTGGATGCAGTACACGGCTTTCTTGTAGGCCAGCGGCCCGGCCAGGATGTAGTCCGCGGACAACTCGACGTTGTCGAAGAACAACTCGCCCTGCGGCAGCGCACGCTGGCCCATTTTCTCCAATGGCTTGCCGCGGCTCACGCCGGGCAGGTCGAGTGGCATCACCAGCACGCAACCATTCGAGGGGTCGGGGCCGTTGCCGGTATCCGCCGCGCAATAGAGGATGCACACCTCGGCGACGGGGGCGTTCGATACCCAGGCGGATTTCTGGCCGTTGACGATCACCTTGTCGCCGCGGATCGTCGCAACGCAATTCGGGCGCCCGTACTGGCCACGCGAGTCGAGGATCTGCTTGTTCGGATCCAGCGAATCGGAGCCGTGGTCGGGCTCGGTGATTCCCCAGCATCCGATCATCGTGTCCGGAAAGCGCTCGAGCAGGAACGGGTTGTTGAACTTGGCCGCAAGATACATCGGCAGCATCGCCGCCCCCATCGAGATCGCGAGTCCCGCGTCACCGTAACCGAGTTCCTCGAAGATGATCGGGAACATCAGGCTGAAGTCTTCCGCAGACAATGAGCCGAGCGTCTCCATGCCGATGCCGAGATCGAGATATTGCTTGCGGAAATCCCAGTAGGGAGAACCCGGCGCTATCACCTCTTCCGCGCTCATGCGGTCGAGCTTCGCACCCACCGGTCGCATCACCTTCAGCGCGAAATCGTGCAGGGTTTTCTGGAAGTCCGCGATCATCGGCGGCAAGGGCGGCTCGGCCCCGGAAATGGTGAGCTTGCCCCTGGGTGTTTCAGGCCATTCGATAGCGCTCATTTTGCGTCTCCCGTGTCATCTGCTTTTTGAAATTGAATGATGCACAGTCATGGACCCGCCTCGCGGGCGGATTCAACCTGCGCTATTTATATCCCAGCGACCTCTTGATGCGGATGTTTTTTCACGACAGTATGCATGTTAGTTTGCGACATGCCGGTGGACCGAGCCGCGGATTTTCAGCGGTCTCGAACACAATGCCAACCGCCACGACCCGACAATTCTTTACGGACCACGACATGAGCCGAATGCAGGAATTGAGTCCGCCCGCAGCGTCACGAACGGTGTCTGGCTGATGCTGCTGGAAACCAGAACCCGGCCCGGCAATGTCCGGCACCTGATCTACGGGTTGAACCCGCTGATCACGCTGCTCAAGCAGCACCAGGCAGACGTGGATGCGCTGCTCGGCACCTCGCGCATTCCCGCCACCGCGCTCGGCGACCCGGACTACATGCTGACACCGGCGCAGGAATTGCGCTTCACCGAACTGGCGCTGGCGCAACTCGGGCAACCGGATCTCGGGATCCGGCTCGGCCCGCGCTATCACCTCTCGGCCTACGGCATGCTGGGGCTGGCGGTGATGACGAGTTCGAACCTGATCGAGGCCTTCAGGGTGCTGTTCCACAACATCCTGATGACCTGGACCTATATGCACTGGACGCTTCGGACCGAACACGGGATCGCGATCATCGCTCTCGAAAAACAGCGCGACCTGGGCGGGTGCCACCAGTACATGATCGACCGCGGGCTCGTGGCCGCCTACACCATCGCCGCCGAGGCACTCGGCAAGGCACTGCCCTTGCATGCCGTCAATGTCACCCAGCCGCAACCCGATTACGCCGGCGCCTATGACGAGTTTTTCAACTGCCCGGTCAATTTCAGCGCGCCGGCCAATGATTTCCGCTTCGACGAGAGCTATCTCTACGAACCCCTGCTGCAGTCGGAAACCGCATCGGCCCGGGTATTCGCCGCCCAGTGCGAAAGGATCTGCGCGGAGCTCGAACGTGGTGGAAGTTTTGCCGAACTGATACGCCAGCACCTGGTGCAGTTGCCGCACCAACTGGCGAGTCTCGAAACCATCGCCGAGCGCCTGTGCACCACGCCGCGCACCATCCAGCGCAAATTGGCCAGCGAGGACACCAGCTTCAAGGAGCTGGTCGAGGACGTGCGCAAGAACCTGTCGTTCGAATACCTGCAGTCAACCGCGCTGTCGGTGGAGGAAATCGCGCTGCGTCTCGGTTACAGCGACGCACCGAGCTTCAGCCATGCCTTCAAGCGCTGGACCGGAGTTTCGCCGCGCGATGCGCGGCGCGGCGAGTAGTGCGCAAAGGGGCACGCTTGCCTGCCCCGGGTTGATCAGGCGATTGCCTGCGTCGCCGGCACATAGGGATAACCGAGCGCCTCGGCCACCGCTTCGCAGCTCACCTTGCCGTGATGGATGTTGAGACCGTTCAACAAGTGGGGATCGGCCGCCAGCGCCTTCCTGTAACCCTTGTTGGCGAGCGCCAGCACAAACGGCAGGGTGGCGTTGTTGAGTGCGAAGGTCGAGGTGCGCGCGACCGCGCCGGGCATGTTGGCCACGCAGTAATGGACCACATCGTGCACCATGTAGGTGGGATCGGCATGCGTGGTGGCGTGGCTGGTCTCGAAACACCCACCCTGATCGATCGCAACGTCCACCAGCACCGAACCCGGTTTCATTCCCTTGACCATCTCCTCGGTAACGAGCTTTGGCGCCGCCGCGCCGGGCACCAGTACCGCCCCGACCACCAGGTCGGCCCCCGTCACGTGATGGCGCAACGCCTCGCGGGTCGCGAAAATCGTGTTCAGCATGCAACCGAACTGGAAGTCGAGTTCCTTCAGCCGGTTGAGCGAGCTGTCGATCACCGTTACGTGCGCTTCCATGCCCATTGCCATGCGGATTGCGTTGGTGCCGACAACGCCGCCACCGATCACCACCACCTTGGCCGCTTCCACTCCGGGCACACCCCCGAGCAGCATGCCCGAACCGCCCTGTTCCTTCTCGAGACAATGCGCGCCAGCCTGGATCGACATGCGACCGGCGACTTCGCTCATCGGCGAGAGCAGCGGCAGCGTATTGCCCGGACCGGTGACGGTTTCATAGGCGATCGCCACGCAGCCCGACTCGATCAGCAGCCTGGTCTGTTCGGGATCGGGCGCCAGGTGCAGATAGGTGAACAGGACTTGTCCCTCGCGCAGCATGCGGCACTCGTGCGCCTGTGGCTCCTTGACCTTGACCACCATGTCGGCGCGCGCGAACACCTCGGCCGCGGTCGCGACGATCTCGGCACCCGCCTGGCGATACATCTCGTCACTCAGGCCGATGCCGGCACCGGCCATGCTCTCGATGATGACCTGGTGGCCATCGTGGACCAGTTCATACACGCTGCCGGTGGTCAGGCCAACACGGTACTCATGGGTTTTTATTTCTTTCGGTACACCGACGAGCATGACGAAATCCTCTGCGACGGTTGGGTTGATGGCGAAAACCTGGCTTCGCCACGCGGCAGTATAGACGTGGTGATAAAGGAAATTTTCGCTATTTTGCCGAACCGGAATATTCTGTCCATCCTGCAGCAGGATGGCCGGATCAGTTTTTCCGAGCCGGCGCGTCGCGTCGGTCTCAGCACCACGCACTGAACGAATCCCGCGCGCAGCAGCCGCGGCTCAGATCACCGCGGCATCGCGCAACGCCGCGATTTCGCCTCCATCGAGTCCGAGCACCTCGCGCAGCACCTCGTCGGTATGGCTGCCTATGCCGGCACCCGCCCACTCGGTGGCCCCGGGCGTATCGGCGAGACGCGGAAACAGCGCCGGGATTTCGAGAGTCTTGCCGTCAATCTCGACCCGCTCGAAGAGCTGGCGGGCGCGGAAATGCGGATCCTCGAACATCTCGCGCACGCTGTAGATGGGGCCGGCCGGCACCCGCTGGCGCTCCATCACGCTCAGCACCACCGCCACGGGACGCCCCGCGCACCACTCGCCGATCACGGCATCGATCTCGGCTTCGCGCGCGACCCTTCCGGCGTTGTGCGCGAGCCCCGGGTCGGTGCCGAGATCGGCGCGCCCGATGCCTTCCATCAGGCGCCGGAAAATCGAATCGCCGTTGCCACCAATCACCACATGCCTGCCATCGGCGCAACGATAGGTGTTGGTCGGCACGATTCCGGTCACGGTGGTACCGGAGGGTTCGCGCACCACGCCGGCACCGGAGAACTCCGGCACCACCGCCTCCATCAGGTTGAACATCGATTCGTACAGCGCCACGTCGACGACCTGCCCACCGGTATCGGGTAGCGCATCGCGGGCACGCAAGGCCAGCATGATGCCAAGCGCCGCGTGCAGCGCCGCGATCGTGTCACCGATGCTCAGATTCGGTCGCACCGGTGCCTCGCCCGGATAGCCGTTGACGTAACGAAAGCCGCTGATGCCTTCGCAGACCGAAGCGAAACCGGGCCTGGAGGCATAGGGCCCGTCCTGGCCATAGCCGGAAATGCGTGCATAGACCAGCCGTGGATTGCGCTTCTTCAAATCAGCCGGCGCGAGCCCCCAACGCTCCATCACCCCCGGGCTGAAATTCTCGATCAGCACATCCGAGCGATTCGCCAGCCGCAGCGCCAACGCGCGTCCCTCCGGCGTACCGAGGTCGATGGTGATGCATTTCTTGTTGCGCCCGAGGCTGCGCCACCAATACGAGGTGCCGTTCTCGTCGAGCTCGCGCCAGCCGCGGATCGGATCGCCGGCGGGAGCCTCGATCTTGATGACCTCGGCACCGAAATAAGCCAGCAGCGAGCCGGTGAAGGGTCCGGCCAGCAACTGCCCGAGTTCCAGTACCCGCAGACCTTCCAGTGGTTTAAGACCGGCCATTGTCACTGCTCCCCTGCGCGCCGCGCGCGTTGTCAGGCCTCGGCCGCCACCCGGCCTGCCATCTCGGTTGCCACTATCGAGGACTGCGGCGTGGCCGGCGCGTAGTGCGCCTGCTGACCGATCACCAGGTCCCGCACCTTGTACATGTTACGCAGCACGATCAGTCCGACGACGGCATGCACCAGCGCCAGGAACAGCACGTAGGCCACCGTTGCCACCGACTCCATCAGCCACGCCACCATCAGCGGGCCAAGCGCCGAGCCGATGCCATTCACCAACAGGATCTTGCTGCAGGCCGCGACCATTTCCTCCGGGCGCAGGTAATCGCCGGCCAGCGCCAGGAACAGCGAATAAAGCGGGAACGACAAGCCCCCGTAGAGGAACATCAGCACGAACATCAGCATCGATGACTGCGCCGGGATCAGCGCCAGCCATAGCGCGACCGCGGTCACCAATGCACACAGCAGCGCGATCAGGCGGCGTCGGTCGCCGCGATCCGAGAGCAGACCGAGCGGCCACTGCAGGATCACGCTGCCCATGATCGCGGCAGCCATGAACGTGGCGATCTGTGAACGATCGAGGCCGATATTGATCGCATAGACGGGACCCATTGCATAGAAACTGCCGTAGCTCAGCGAAACCAGCAGCACCCCGACCAGCGTGAGCGGAATGCGCCGGAACAGCACCCCGAAGCCGATCGTGGCGCTTTCCTCGAAACGCGGTGCGCTGCGACGGGACAACGCGATCGGTACCGCGGCGAGCGAACACAGGGCGCTGACCAGCACGAACAGCTCGAAACCCATCGGGTCGGCAATACCGAGCAGGTATTGCCCACCCGCCAGCGACACCTGGCAGACGATGATATAGAGCGACAGCAGCCGCCCTCGATTGGCATTGCTGGCCTCGCCGTTCAACCAGCTCTCCGCAACGATGAATACACCCACCATGCAGGCCCCGGCCAGCATCCGTACCAGCGCCCATACCAGAGGCTGGACGAACAGCGCATGCGCCAGCGGCGCGAACGAGACCAGCGATGCAAATGCCGCGAATACGCGAATCGGACCGACCCGCCGGATCAGGCGCGGCGTCACCCAGGAACCCAGCAGGAAGCCCACGTAATAGCAGGCCATGACCGCACCGGTCACCTGCGTCTCGAAACCCGACAGGCTCGCGCGCACGCCAAGCAACGTGCCCTGCAGGCCGTTGCCGAGCATCAACAGTGCCAGGCCCGTGAACAGGGCCCAGAGCGAAAACAAAACCTTGCGCATGGCGGAAACTGCACATCGAGCGGTAATTGCCCATGCTAACAAGGTGCCGCGATCGTCCGCTGTGACGTTTTACCGTCGCGCAGCGGATCGTGAATAGCAGCGGAGGGCATCCCCCTCGCCCGAGAGCATCATGGAAGCCGTGCGGCTCCTTGGGTACACTGCGGCAAATTTCTCGAATTTGCACGATCAGGGAGCACGGCATGAGCACGGATATCGGAGGACTCGGCGTCTGGTCGTACATCGACAATCTTTCGGCTGCGGAGGCGGCCGTGTTTGCCCGGCGACTCGAGAGCTGGGGTTATTCCGCGCTGTGGGTCCCGGAGGCGGTCGGGCGCGATCCGTTCGCGATTCTCGCCTGGCTGGCCGCGCACACCAGCACCCTCGTATTCGCGACCGGAATCGCCAACATCTACGCGCGCGATCCCATGACCATGAAGGGTATCCGCAAGACGCTGGCCGAAATGGCGCCCGGGCGCTTCGTGATGGGCCTCGGCGTCTCGCACTCGCACCTGGTGAACAAGGTGCGCGGCCACGACTACTCGGCAAGACCCGTAGCCACCATGCGCGCCTACCTGGAGGGGATGGAAAGAGCACTGTACATGGGCCCCGAACCGGCCGCGGAGGCACCGATCGTGCTGGCAGCCTTGCGCCAGAACATGCTGCAGCTCGCAGCCGAAAAAACCCGCGGTGCGCACCCCTACTTCGTGCCGCCGGAGCACACCGCGCGCGCCCGCGAATTGCTCGGGCCCGAAGCCTGGCTCTGTCCCGAACAGATGATCCTGCTCGAAACCGATGCGAGCAAGGCGCGCGCGGTGGCGCGCAAGCACATGGCCGTCTACGTCGGACTGCCCAACTACCAGAACAACCTGCGCGAGTACGGTTTCGACGATCGTGATTTTGCCGATGGCGGCAGCGACCGGCTGGTCGATGCGATCGTGGCGTGGGGCAACGAGACGGCGATTCGCGCGCGCATCGAGGCACACCGGAGCGCGGGCGCCAATCATGTGTGCATACAGCCATTTCGCCCCGATGGAGAAATGGGCGCCGATCTGCGGGTGCTGGAACTGCTCGCGCCCACTGCGAACTGAGCTTCGAGGCACCCGGCATGAGACAACTCGGCATCATCGATTCCGCCTTCATCAACATGGAGAATCCACGCATTCCGCAGCACGTCGGAGGCGTTGGCATCTACGATCCGTCGACAGCGCCGGGTGGGGTCGTGCGCTTCAAGGATGTGCTGGCGAATTTCGAGCGGCGGCTGCAGCTCCTGCCGCTGTTTCGTACCCGCCTGGTCGAGGTCCCACTCGGCCTGGACCGACCCTACTGGGTGCTCGATCCGCAATTCGATGTGCAATTCCATATCCGCCATATCGCGCTGCCAAAGCCTGGCGACTGGCGCCAGCTGTGCACCCAGGTCGCCCGTCTGCATTCGCGAGCGCTCGACATGAGCCGCCCGTTGTGGGAGGCCTATATCATCGAGGGCCTCGACCGGATCCCCGATCTGCCGAAGGGTTCCTTTGCGGTCTACACCAAGATGCACCACAGCCTGGTCGACGGCGCCGGCGGGCAGGATTTCATGTCGGTAATGCACGACCTGGAGCCGGTACCGCCCAGGCAGTGCGCACCCTCTTCGATACGCCAACAGGTACCCGATCTGCAGCCTACCGATATCCGGCTGCTCGGCAAGGCCGCGCTGAACTGGGTACCGGACCTGGTGGCCAAGGCAAGCGGTGGCGCCCGCCTGGCATCGGGTCTCGCGCGCATGGCAATGCGCATGGCGCGCAACGAGTTGCCTGCCGTCCAGTTGCAGGGTCCCAAGACGCGCTTCGACGAACCGGTTGGCCCGAACCGCGTGTTCGACGCCTGCGTGTTCGATCTCGAGGATCTAAAGGCGCTGAAAAATGCCGCCAACCTGACCCTCAACGATATCGCCGTCTGCATCGTTTCGGGGGCACTGCGCACCTACCTGCTCGCGCACAACGAGCTACCCGCCGAATCGCTGCTCGCGACGATGCCGGTGAACATGCGCACCCGGATCGGCGCAACCACCGACAACAACCAGGTCGGGGCGATGTCCGCCAGGCTGCATACCGATATCGCCGATCCGCTCGAGCGGCTGCACACGATCAAGAAAAGTCTGGACGAGGCCAAGGCCTTCATCGACACGCCGCTGGTCAATGTCTCGAAGGTGATGGGGCTGTTTTCGCCGATGATCTCCAGGCGCCTCGCGCGCTTCTATCTCGACCACGAGCTCACCCGGCACCTGCCGATAGGCGTGGCAACCGTGATCACCAATATCATGGGGCCGCCATTCCCGGTCTATTGTGCCGGTGCGCAGCTGGTGCAATACCACCCCCTCGGGCTGCTCAACCCCGGCCTCGGGCTGTTTCACGCCGTGTTCAGTTGCACTGGCAAGGTCAGTATCGGGGTGCTTGCCGACCGCGAGCAGATGCCGGATCCGGAGTTTTACCGCCAATGTATCGAGAGCGCGTATCAGGAATTGCGCGGGGCGCTGTTTCCGGCGCAGCGTGAACCGGCCGGCACACGCCGTCGCCGGACCACTGGAACAGCCCGGCGCCCGGCAGGGCATCGCGCGCAGCGCTCCGGCGCAAAACGGGGCAAAGAACGCATGGCGCGCGGGGCGCGCGATCGTTAAACTGGCGACCAACCCACCTGGATGTTGAATCATGCGACAGCTCGGAATAATTGACGCAGCATTTATCAACCTGGAAAACCCCACTGTTCCGCAACAGATCGGCAGCCTGGGTATCTATGATCCCTCCACCGCGCCGGGTGGCTTTGTGCGTTTCAAGAACGTACTCGCCAACTTCGAGCAAAGACTCAGTCGCTTGCCGATTTTCCGCACCCGCCTGGTGGAGGTGCCGCTGGGGCTCGATCGCCCCTACTGGGTGCTCGATCCGCACTTCGATGTCGAGTTCCACATTCGCCATATCGCGCTGCCCAAACCCGGTGACTGGCGCCAGCTGTGCATCCAGGTCGCGCGTCTGCACTCACGCCCGCTCGACATGAGCCGCCCGTTGTGGGAGGCCTACATCATCGAAGGTCTCGACAACATCCCCGGCCTGCCCGAGGGATCATTTGCGATCTACACCAAGATGCACCACTCACTGGTCGATGGCGCCGGCGGGCAGGACTTCATGGCGGCCATTCACGATCTCGAGCCGGTGCCACACAATGACGGGAGCGTGGCCGAGGAGCCGCGGGCGCGGCTTTTTGAACTGCAGGCCTCCGACATCAGCCTGCTGGGCAGAACGCTGCTGCGTTTGCCGACGCGCATCTGGGGCAACGCCAAGGGCGGCGCGGAACTCGTTGGTTCGATGTACTCGACGCTGCGTCGGATCATGCGCGATGAACTGCCTGCCACTCAGCTGTCGGGGCCGAAAACGCGATTCGACGAACCGGTGGGACACAACCGTGTATTCGATGCACGCCTGTTCAGTCTCGACGACATCAAGGCGATGAAAAATGCCGGCAACGTGACCATCAACGATATCGCCGTGGCCATCGTCGCGGGCGCCCTGCGCAGGTACCTGCAGGCACACGACGAGCTGCCACAGGAAAGCCTGCTGGCATCGATGCCGGTCAATATGCGCGCGCGCGTCGGTGAAACCGGCGACAACAACCAGGTCGGTGCGATGTCCGGCTCCCTGCACACCAATATCGCCGACCCGCTAGAGCGCCTGCAGGCGATAAAGAAAAGCCTCGATGACGCCAAGGCGTATATCGACACGCCGCTGGTCAGCATCATGAAGCTGCCGGGCGCGCTGCCGCCGCTGATCGCCAAGCCGCTCGCCCGGGCCTATGTGCGCAACAAGCTGACCCGGCAATTGCCGATGGGCCAGGCGACCGTGATCACCAATGTGCCGGGGCCACCTTTCCCGCTGTATTGTGCCGGCGCCAGGATGACGCGCTTCTATCCGCTTGGCCTGATCAATCCGGGCCTCGGACTGTTTCACGCGGTGTTCAGTTGCTCGGGCCAGATCAGTATCTCGGTGCTCGCGGACCGGGACCAGATGCCGGACCCCGAGTTCTACACCCAATGCCTCGACGCCTCCTACGACGAGTTGCACAAGGCGCTGCTGGGGAGTGCTGGTGCGAAAGCGATTCCTGCCAGGGCAGGTGCAGCCAAGAGCGCCGCGCCACGCAAGGCGAAATCACCGTCCGCAGCTCGCGCCGCGGCGAAGAAACCGCCGGCCAGGCGCGCGCGGGTGAAAAAAGCGGCTGCCGTGCCGCTCAAAGCCGCAGCGGGCACTCGCCGCGGCCGACCGAAAAAAGCCGCTTCCACGGCGAAAAAGAGTGTGGCCAGGCGCACCCGGCCGGCCACGGCAAGCGCCGCTGCGGCCGCTCCCAAACGCGTTTCCCGCAAGGCGGAATGATCCACGATTTCACCGTCATCGGTGGTGGCATTCTCGGCCTGTCGACGGCGTGGCAACTGGCGCGCCGTCATCCTTCCAGCCGCATCGTCCTGCTCGAGAAGGAAAGCGCTCTCGCCACTCACCAGAGCGGCCGCAACAGCGGTGTGATCCACGCCGGCGTGTACTATCCGCCGGGGAGCCTGAAGGCACGCCTGTGCCGGGAAGGCGCGGCCGCCACCAAACGATTCTGCGCCGAACACGGCATCGCGACCGACCCTTGCGGCAAACTGATCGTTGCCACCGATACCACGCAATTGCCGCAACTCCAGGCGCTGCGCGAGCGGGCCGGCGCAAACGGCATCACCAGCGAATGGTTGCAGGCTGGCGCGTTGCGCGAGCGCGAACCGCGGGTGCGCGGTGTGAGCGCGCTGTGGGTACCCGACACCGCGGTAGTCAGTTACCGGGCCTTGTGCGCCGCGCTGGCGAGCGCGATCCGTGGCGCCGGCGCCGAAATCGTCCTGGATGCCGAAGTGCGCGATATCCGTGAACAGCACGACCAGGTACTGGTGCGCACCGCCACGGGCGCGATCCGCACCCGCTGGCTGCTGGCCTGCGCGGGCCTGCAATCCGACCGCCTTGCGGCCATGGCGGGACTTGCGGTGGATTTCCGTATCGTGCCGTTCCGGGGGGAGTATTTCCGCCTCGCCCCGCGCCTCGACAACCTCGTGCAGCACCTGATCTACCCGGTCCCCGACCCGGCGCTGCCGTTCCTTGGCGTGCATCTCACACGCACCATCGACGGCGGCGTCACTGTTGGCCCGAACGCACTGGCGAGTCTCGCCCGGGAGGCTTACGGGCCCGCGGAATTCAGCATCCGCGATGCCTGCGCCACCATCGGCTTTGGCGGGACCTGGCGCTTCGCGCGCCGGCATCTGCGCTACGCGGCGCGGGAACTGCGCAACTCCTGGTGGCGTCGCGGTTATCTGCGCGAGATACAGCGCTATTGCCCGGAGGTCGGATTGCAGGATCTGCAGCCACACCCGGTCGGCATACGCGCGCAGGCGTTGCGGCGCGATGGCAGCGCGGTGGAAGATTTCCTGTTCCTGGAGAGTCCGCGCACGCTGCACGTCTGCAATGCGCCCTCGCCGGCGGCAACCTCGGCGCTGCCGATAGGTGCGCATCTGTGCGCGCGGCTGGAGGCAAAATGCGCGAACGCAGGTTTTGCGCTGTCGCCCGCCGGCTGAGCTCCCTTCTCAGAAGTCGCCAGTGCGCAGCAACACCAGCGTGCAGGCGTCCCTGGTTTTGATTCCCGCCTCTTCGAGCGCCGCTGCCAGCGGCCCGTTCTCGGTGCCCGGATTGAAGATCACGCGTTGCGGCTTCAGCCGCTCGATATCCTCGCGATGCCGGTCGGACAACGCCGGGCGCACATACACCGTCAGCGTATGCACCGGCACATCGATATCCGCCAGCCTTGCCGCGGTCGCATCGCCATCGATGACCGATTCCTTGGCGCTGACCGGTATCACCCGGTGGCCGTATTGCTTCAACAGCCGCTGGGCCTTGAACGCATAGCGCTCGGGATCCGCGCTGGCACCGAGTATCGCGACGGTCTGTGTAGCTGGCATGGGCGTTTCCTACTCCGAATACATTTCAATCAGCGTCGACCAGTCGGCATCGGGCGGCGTGCGCAGGCCGTGCTGTCTCACCAGTTGCGCCGCGAGACCGGTGAGCGGCACCGGGGCGTGCGTCTCGCGCGCCAGCTCCACCACCGCGTCGAGATCCTTGGCCAGCGTGCCCAGTCTGCCAAGCACCGGTTCATGGCTGCGCACCGCCATGCGCGGCGCGAACAGCTGGAGCGGAATCGAGTCGGCAAAACCGCCACGCAGCGCATCGGGCAGCAGTTCCGCATCCACCCCCGCGCGCTCGGCCAGGGCAATCATCTCGGTCATCGCGACCGCCAGGCAACCGACGATCATCTGGTTGCACACTTTGGTGATCTGGCCCGCACCCACCTCACCCATGCGCGTCACGCGTTGGCTGAAACTCGCCAGCAGCGGGCGCACCCGATCGATATCTTCCTCGTGGCCTCCGGCCATCACCACCAGCGTGCCATTTTCCGCTCCCGGCACGCCACCGGAGACCGGCGCATCCACCCAGCCCATCCCGCATTGCCGATCCAGCTCGCGCGCGAAACGGCGCGTCGCATCGGGATCGATACTCGAGAGATCGACCAGCAATTGTTCGGCATCACCATTGGCGGCAATGCCATCGTCGCCGAACACCACTTCGTGCACCGCATCGGTGTCGCTCAGGCACAACATGATGATGTCGGCGTCGGTCGCGAGATCGGCAATGCTGGCGGCCAGTTCCGCGCCCTGCGCGACAAGCTCCTCACATTTTTCCGGCGTACGGTTCCACACGATGACATCAAAACCTTCGCCAAGCAGGCATGACACCATGGGGCGTCCCATGAGCCCGACTCCCACAAATCCGATGGTTTCACGATCCTGCACTGCCCACCCTCCGGAACGGCAATCCGTGCACCCGAAGATACACGCGGTCAGTAGACGCCACAAGCGTTCGCGGCGCTCCGGTCGCTGTCAATATCAATCGATGTAGCGCCGAAACCAGAGCTCCAGCGCCACACACCGGAACAGCCGTGTCGCTGCTCGATTGTCAACACGGTAATTGGACATGCAATGCGTCAGGCCCGCCGGGTTGAAAATTTCGCGCTCTCTCGTCCGTTGCGAATTCAACACATCGAAAAGCTCGCTGCGGTGCAATTGCAGCCAGTGTTTCAGGGGGGTGGCAAAACCCACCTTGTCACGGCGCGACAGAATATCTTCGGGCAAATCGCGCGCAAAGGCTCGCCTCAGAACATGCTTGGTTTCGGCGCCACGCATCTTGTCATCGAATGGCAGTTTGAACACAAACTCGACCAGTCGATGATCCAGGAAAGGCAGCCGCGACTCCAGGGAGTGCCCCATGCTGATCGCATCGCCAAAATGCAGGAGCTCTGGCAGCAGACCCAGTGCATGGTCCTTGAACAGCGTACGTGTCAAGGGGTCCTTGAATTGCACCGGGATCATGCTGTTGCTCGTATCCTTCAGTATTTGATCACCCAGGATGCGGCCCGGAATCGGCGGCATCGGCGCCGGATAGGAGTGCATCCGATCCAGATGTTGCCGGGCGCTGATCATGCGCGGCACACGGTGGTGCAAATTCCATGGACGCAGCATCCGGAGTTCCGAGCACAAATAGGATTTTGTGTAGCGATCCGGATATCCGGCAAGCATCTCGTCCGCACCCTGGCCTTCCAGCACCACTCGCGCTTGCGCGGAAACAGCCTGAAGCAACTTCCAGCGAACGAGTTCTTGTCCCCGTCGGGGTGGCGCGTCCAGGTGCTCGGTAACCGCTGCCATATCTTCCAGCAAACCTGAAGATTTGTACTCTACGCAATGAAGCGGCATGCCGACATGTTTGGCCACGAGCGCCGCATACCGGCTCTCGTCGAATTCATATCCGGGAAAGACCGCGGTGTATGCTTCGATATCGATGGCCTGCTCCTGCGCCTTTGCATGCACTGCGATCGAGGAGGAATCGAGACCTCCACTGAGCAATAGCGCGACCGGCACATCGGAGCGCAAGCGGATTCGCACGGCATCGCGAAAAAGTTCCCGGAAAGTCTCCCCGGGCTGCTTGTAGTCGTAGTGCCCGGTTTGGTCCACATGGCTCCAATACCGTGTTTCATGATGGCCTTCACGTGTAACCACGAGGTTGTGTCCGGAAGACAGCTGCGTGATACCCGCAAACGCGGTGTCGTGACCGTTTTCACATTCATCCAGAACCAGATAACGGTGCACGAAAGACCGATTCGGTGTCGCCACAAGCTCACCGGCAGCGAGTATGGCTTTCACCTCGGACGCAAAATAAAAAGTGTCACCATGCCATGCGACAAAAAGCGGTTTGATACCCAATCGGTCACGTGAACAAACCAGTCGACGTTTACGTGCATCCCAGATTGCGTAGGCCCACATCCCGTTGAATCGACGTGCGCAGTTTTCCCCCCATTCTTCGTAAGCATGCACGATGACTTCGGTATCTGTATGTGATCGAAACGTGTGTCCGCGTGATTCAAGTTCCTCGCGCAACTCGACATAGTTGTGGATGGCACCATTGAATGCCACGAATACATCGCTCGTTTCGTTTGCAATGGGCTGTCTCCCTTGCGAACCGAGATCTATGATCGCCAGGCGACGGCTGGCGATCAATACGTCGGGATCAAAGTCGTTTACGGTCGCCTGGCTCACCGATGCAAGCATGCGTTGCGAGTTCGCGAACAAATAGCCGAAATCGTCCGGCCCACGGTGAATGAGGGTCTTTGCCATGCGTTCGACCCGCACTCCATCAGCGGGATCAGGTCCGCCACGACGCCATAAGCCAGCTATACCGCACATAAGGTCCACTCGCCTGGTCGTCTTTTTGGCATTTCTTGAATTCCGGGCGGGTAACTGGCGTCATGCCCGTGCCGAGTGACGAAAGATAGAAGCACGACGGCACAGTTGTTCGCTGCGACGCCGAGGGCCGAGCTACTGCGGGGGCTTGGCCCCGGCCCTCATGAATTGCTCCATGATCTGGTCGATCGTGAACGAGGCCGGGCGCTGGCGCGGCGGATATTTCTGGAAGGTGGACATGAAGCGCACCACCTTCGCCACCGCCGGACTGCCCTGGGCGGCGATCTTGTGATCCCACCAGACGTTGTAGCTGTTCGAGTCGGTATCGGCGCGCTCGAAGGGATCGCGACGCAGGTTGAAGATCTTCGGTATGCGCAGATCCACGAAAGGTTCCCGCCACACATCGAAGCGGTGGGCGCGCTGTTCCGCGAACACCAGCTTCCAGTCACCGTCGCGCAGCCCGACCAGCTTGCCGTCATCGCTGAAATAGAAGAAATCCTGCCGCGGCCCCACCGCCGCCTTGCCGCTCAGGTAGGGCAGGAAATTGTAACCATCGAGATGCACGTTGAATTTCTTGTTGCCCGCCGTGTGCCCCGCGAGCAATTCCTGGCTGATATTCGCATCCCCCGCCGCCGCCATCAGCGTCGGCACCCAGTCCTCGTGCGCCATGACCTGGTTGGAGATCACACCGGCTTTGATGTGACCCGGCCAGCGCACCATCGCCGGCACCCGGAAACCGCCTTCCCAGTTGGTGTTCTTCTCACCGCGGTAAGGCGTGATGCCTGCGTCCGGCCACTGGCTGAAATGCACCCCGTTGTCGGTGGAATAGAACACCAGGGTATTGTCGGCGATGCCGAGATCATCGAGTTTCTTCAGCAGTTGCCCGACCTGATTATCGTGCTCGACCATGCCATCGTTGTAGAAATCCTGGCCCGAGAGTCCGCGGCTCGCCTCCTTCACATGGGTGTAGTAGTGCATGCGGGTCGAGTTGAACCACACGAAAAACGGCTTGTCCGCGGCCTTGGCCCGGTCGATGAAATCCAGCGATGCCGCGAGAAACTCCTCGTCCACCGTCTCCATGCGCTTCTTCGTGAGCGGTCCCGAATCCTCGATCTTGCCGTCGGCATAACTGCGGATCACACCCCGCGGGCCGAACTGCTTGCGCAGGGCCGGATCCTTCGGGTAGTCCGGATCCTCGGGCGCCTCCTCGGCGTTCAGGTGGTAGAGATTGCCGAAGAATTCGTCGAAGCCGTGGTTGGTGGGCAGAAAATCGTCGCGATCCCCGAGATGGTTCTTGCCAAACTGGCCGCTGGTATAACCGAGTGGTCGCAGCAATTCAGCCAGGGTGGGATCGGCTGCGTGGATACCACCAGGCGCCCCTGGCACCCCAACCTTGGTGAGACCGGTGCGCACCGGGTATTGACCGGTGATGAACGCAGCACGCCCGGCAGTGCAGCTCTGTTCGCCGTAATAGTCGGTGAAAATCATGCCTTCATTGGCGATGCGATCGATATTCGGCGTGTGGTAGCCCATCTGTCCCATGCTGTAGCGGCTGATGTTCCAGATGCCGATATCGTCACCCCAGATCACGAGGATGTTCGGCCGTTCGGCGGCCGTCGCCAGCGCGCTGGCGAGCATTGAAGCGACAAAAAACAGAAGGTTTCGCAGCGCCTGCGCGGTGTTGTTCATCGTGGCTCCTTGTACTTGTACCCGCCATTCACGATTCGGCTCAAAGAATAAACATCCGGCCGCGGTAAAGCTACCTCGGCGCCGGATCCGCGTCATGCTGCCCCAGCAACGGTGGCGCCGCCACCGTTGCGATCGGCGTGCGCGAGAACCGGATCGGATTGCGCACCACCGGCACATCGACGCCGCTCGGGTGCGGCAATGTCTGCACCATGCCACGCGCCCGCACCTGCGGGTCGGCGAACACGCGATCGATCGTGTTGATCGGCCCGCAGGGGACGCCAACCGCCTCCAGCGCGGCGAGCCAGTCATCGATGGTGCGGGTCTTGATGAGTACCGAGATATACGCGCATAGCTCCTCGCGGTTGGCGACCCGCCCGCGATTGCTGGCATAGCGCGGGTCATCGGCCAGCGTCGGCCAGCCCGCGACCTCGCAGAAGCGCCGGAACTGGGTGTCATTGCCCACCGCGAGAATGAGGTGTCCATCGGCGGCGGCAAATGTCTGGTAGGGAACGATATTGGGGTGCGCGCTGCCAAGACGTTGCGGCACCGTTCCTCCAACCAGGTAATTCATCGCCTGGTTGGCAAGACAGGCCACTCCGACATCGAGCAGCGCAAGATCGATGTACTGGCCGAGCCCCGAGCGCACACGCTCGAGCAGCGCCGCCTGCACCGCGATGCTGGCGTACAGGCCCGTCAGGATATCGATCACCGCGACGCCGACCTTTTGCGGGCCGCCACCCGGCCGGCCATCCGGCTCGCCGGTCACGCTCATCAACCCACCCATGCCCTGCAGCAGGAAATCGTATCCGGCACGGTGCGCGTACGGTCCGGTCTGGCCGAATCCGGTGATCGAACAGTAGACGAGCCGCGGATTGAGCGTCTGCAGGCTTGCGTAGTCGAGACCGTATCTGGCCAGCCCGCCGACCTTGTAGTTCTCGATCAGCACATCGCTGCCGGTCGCCAGCTCACGCACCCGCTGCTGGCCACCGGGGCTCGCAATATCGATGGTCAGCGATTTCTTGCCACGATTGGTGCCCAGATAATAAGCCGCCTCGCCGGTTGCGTTGCCATCGCGGCCCGCCAGCCATGGCGGACCCCAGTGGCGGGTGTCGTCCCCTTCGCCGGGCCGCTCCACCTTGATTACTTCGGCACCCATATCGGCAAATATCTGCCCGGCCCATGGCCCGGCGAGAATACGGCTCAATTCCAGTACACGGTAGCCTTCGAGTGGTCCGGGCATCGGCGAATATTCTCCTTGCAGCCTGAAACCTGCGGCGCGGCGCGCGCCAGCAACTCGCCGCTGCCATCGTGCAGTGGCGGCAGGGCAACTCGCGCAATGGTACCCGATCGAGCTTTCCCGCCATGCACCCCTGTCGGGGTACATCGCCTCCCGCTCGCGGGCCTCGGGCACACACCCGATCCCCCGTGTGATGCGACCGGGAAGGCAAAATGCTGGCATCCTGCTCCACAGTGCGTCAGGATACGCATCGAATCACCAACACACAGGAGAGCTGCATGTTTTCGCACATCATGGTAGGCACCAACGATCCGGCCAGGGCCAAGATTTTCTACGACGCCCTGTTCGGCGCATTGGGCGGCAAACCGGGTATGGCGGATGACAAGAGCCGGCTGGTTTACGCCCACAACGGCGGCCTGTTCATGGTCAGCAAGCCCATCGATGGCGAGCCGGCGACCCATGCCAACGGCGGCACGATCGGTTTCGCCCTTGCCTCGACCGAACAGGTAGATGCCTGGCACGTCGCGGGCCTGAGCAGTGGCGGCACCATCTGCGAGGATCCGCCGGGTGTGCGCGAGGGTGCATTTGGCAAGCTTTATCTTGCCTATGTGCGCGACCCGGACGGCAACAAGCTTTGCGGACTGTATCGTATGTGACACGACGCGGCAGTCTGTGCGACGACGGCTCCGCACGCGGCGCGGCGCTGCATGCTGCTTTATTTAGTGCATATGGATGATTCGGCTTGCGGGTATTCGCCGTAGAGTAGTGGCTGTCAGAACAAGCAGAGGGTACTGCAGATGGGCGATCGGGCAACGCAACGCGATGTGCGCGTGGTGGTGATGGGTGCGGGCATGTCAGGCATCCTGAGCGGCATCAAGCTGCTCGAAGCCGGCATCACGAACTGCACGATCTATGAGAAAGCCGCCCGGATCGGCGGCACCTGGCGCGAAAACACCTATCCGGGACTCACCTGCGATGTGCCCTCGCACGCCTATACCTATTCGTTCGAGCCAAACCCGGACTGGAGCCACATGCTGCCGCCCGGCGCCGAAATCCAGGAGTACTTCGAACGCACCGTGAAGAAGTACGGTGTGGAGCAGCTGATCCGCTTCAACGAGGAAATCATCCGTTGCGAATTCCACGATGGACGCTGGCAGCTCGAGATGAAAAGCGGGCTGCGCGATGCGGCCGACATCGTGATCGCCGCCACCGGGGTCCTGCACCACCCGAACCAGCCGTCCATTCCCGGCCTCGATACCTTCCAGGGTGCCCGCTTCCACAGTGCGCGCTGGGATCATTCCGTGGCACTCGACGGCAAACGCATCGGCATCGTCGGCACCGGCTCGACCGGCGTGCAGATTATCTCCGCACTCGCGTCGCGCGCCGGCAAGCTGTGCCACTTCCAGCGCACCGCGCAATGGATCATGCCGGTGGAAAACCCGGCCTTCACCGAGGAGCAGAAAGCGGCGTTTCGCAGCGATCCGGCCCTGCTGCACCGGATGCAGAACGAGCCGGAATATCTCTCCAATGTGGAGCGCTTCACCAACGCCATCGTCAACACCGACTCCCCCGGCATGGCCGAGATCGAGGCGATCGTGCTTGCCAACCTCGAGAACAGCGTGCGCGATCCGCAGTTGCGCGAGCGGCTGCGCCCGAATTACCGTGCGGCCTGCAAGCGGCTGATCTACTCGCCCGATTATTACCGCGCAATCCAGCACCCGAATGCTGCGCTGGTGGACGCCGCTATCGAGCGCATCGAGCCGGGCGGCGTGCGCACCCGCGACGGTGTGCTGCACGAACTCGATGTGCTGGTGCTGGCCACCGGTTTCAAGGCCGACATGTTCATGCGCCCGATGAACGTGATCGGACGCAATGGCACAGCGCTGAACGATGCATGGGCGAGGCGTCCAAGCGCCTTGCTCGCGATCTCCATCCCCGATTTCCCGAACCTGTTCATGCTGAACGGACCAACCGGCCCGGTCGGAAATTTCTCGCTGATCGACGTGGCCGAGCAGCAGTGGACCTATATCGCGCAGTTGATCGAGCGGCTGTGCAACGGTGAATGTCGCGAGATCTCGCCGACTCCCGCCGCATTCGAGGAGTACGAGGCTGCGCGCATCGAAGCCGCCAAAAACACGATCTTCGGCTCGGGATGCAAGAGCTGGTACCTCGATGCCGAGGGTGTGCCGGCCACCTGGCCATGGAGCCAGGCGAAGTTCAGGGAAGCGATGGCCGCGCCACGCGCGGAGCATTTCGAATTTCGCTGACGGCCTGCGGCTGCGCTGCCAGGCCAGCGCCTGCGCGGCACGGCGGAGGCCGCTCGGACACGCCGTGAACACATCCATGCAGGCTCGACGTTCACGTGCGCCGTCCCTGGCGCACGCCCTTCGGGCAGCATACGCTGTGCAAATCGGCATTCCTGCCGATTTGTCGCCATCCCTGGCGGCAGATGGTCCTCGCGGCCCCGGCCGCACCGCGCAGGCTTGCGTGACCGCAATTTCAGACAGAGAAAAAATAAATCTGTCCCCTTTTCGCCCTTTTCGGTCCCATACGCAGTTACGTGATGACCGTAGCAAAACAGGAGATCGATCTCCTCGATGCGTTTGTCAGAGTCTTCGAGGAAAACCCGTTCATTCCACAAGCCCCGTGATTCTTGCTCTAATAGGCTGAGTAGTTACCAGCGACGTACGTTGGTTTGTAGCGCGATTTCCTCTCGCTTGTAGACACCTTCGTCAAAATATGTCACTGCGTCATCAATGTTAGAAAAAATATGCCCCCCTCGATACTCCCCAAGATTGGAATTGGTCAAAGCATCACGCACGGGACCGATTAAATTGGTGAGATATAATTCAACATTCTGCTCTTTCAGATTATCAATTACGTGTGACAGCATTCGAATTGCCGTACTATCGATACTGTTTACTGCGCTTCCATCAAAAACAACCAGCTTCAACTTGCCCGCTGGACGTAATTTCATCCAAGCATACAAGCGCGATATAAATTGGTCCTTGTTGGCAAAATACAAGGGGGCATCAAATCGAAATACGAGAATATCCTCACGCACTTCCGCGTTGTGAAAGCGATGAATATTTCGATATAAACCCTGCTTTCTGATCAAGCCAAGTTCTGTCATATGAGGATTGGCACTGTTATATACAACCAGGCCCAGCGAGACGAGAATTCCAACAAGCAAACCCTGCTGTATGCCAAAGATCAAGGTGATGCAAAAAGTGACCATGGCACAAAAGAAATCCTTCTTGTTCTGGTAGAAGAGCGCCTTCATTTCTCCGTACTTAAACAAGCTCATTACCGACAGTACAATAATCGCGGCAAGAATCGCTTCCGGAAGTGGATATCTGGAAAACACAGGTGCGAAAAACAGCAAGACACTAACTACAAATGCTGACGATACAACGGCTGAAACTTGAGTCAAAGCTCCGGAGGCACGAAAGGCCGCACTACGAGAAAAGCTGGCTGACACAGGGAACGCCCTGAACAGGCCGCCAAGCATATTAGCGAGACCTATCGCAATCAATTCTTGATTTGGTTGTACGCTGTACTTGTCTGTGGGCGTCTCTTGTGACTTACAAATGGAAATAGTTCCTACATAGCCCATAAAAGCCACGGTCATTGCCAGTGGAAGCAATTGGATCAATTGCCGGCCGTTAACACTGGGAAAATTCAACTGTGGAATGCCCTGCGGTATATAACTTATAACTACCACGCCGTATTGCTCAATCTGAAACAGACCCGACAGGAGCATGCCCATGACAAGTACAATTAAAGCTGTAGGGAGCTTTGGTATCAAACGAGTGCTGACGAGAATAAAGAACATACTGATTGCAGAGACCGCGACAGTGCAACCGTTCCAATGGTTGTCTGGCGACAGCAATTGGTAGACCAAACTAAAAACATTGACATGGTCCACGGTTGAACCCACCAAGCTCTGCAGTTGACTACCAACAATGATAATGGCTGCCGCCGAGGTATAGCCTACAACAACAGGGTAAGACAAGAAGTTGGCTATAAAGCCGATACGCAGAAGCCCGAAAAAAAACTGCAGTAAACCCACCATCAAGGTCAAAACAATTGCTAGCTGTAAATATTCTTCTGAGCCTGGCGTGGCTAAAGTGCTTAGGCCTGCCAAAATCAAAATTGAATCGAGCGCGACCGGCCCAATGGATATTTTGTTGGATGTCCCCAGCAAGGCGTAAAGTAGTGGTGGAAATACCGCAGCGTATAGGCCTACTTCCGGAGGCAAGCCAGCGACCATGGCATACCCCATACTCTGCGGAATCAACAATACGCCAATGGATAAACCGGAAAAGAGATCACCTCTAAAGGTGTGTCTGCTATAACCTTGTAGCCACAGCAGTCCGGGAAAGTATTTCGTCAGCACAATGTGTATGTCCGATATATATGATCCTGATTAGCCCCGGCGGCCACCTCAAACTCCCCCACCTGTGGCCAGGTCAAATTCCCCCATCTGAGGCGGCGGGACGGGTGGATGGTTACACGCTGCCGGCGCGCTTTGCAACTCGTGCCGCAGCTTCCCGTAGCCGCCAGCTCTTGCCCTCGAACTTCAGCAGGTGCGCATGGTGCATCAGGCGGTCGAGCAACGGCGTCACGATGACCACGTCGCCGAGCAGCGTGGCCCAGTCCTCGACCGGTCGGTTGGACGTGATGATCGTGGAGCGTTTTTCGTAACGGCTCATCAGCACGTCGGCGAGTTCATCGCCGGCACTTGCCGGCAACCGGCGCAGGAACAGGTCGTCGATAACGAGCAGATCGGCAGCCTTGAGCTGCGCGCGGTGCTTGCGCAACTCGCCGTGCGCGAAAAGTAGAAAAGGGGACAGATTTATTTTCTTCGTAAATAAATCTGCCCCCGTTTTTGAGGTGCGCTTCAAGGAGGCGATGGTCACACCGCTTGCGGAGCATTTCGAATTTCGCTGACACCCTTGGTGTTCATTGCCAGGCCACCGTCTGCGGGGTGCGGCAGAGGCCGCTCGGACACGCCGTGAATACATCCATGTAGGCTCACTGCCGCCATCCCTGGCGGCAGATGGACCTCGCGGCCCCAGCCGCACCGCGCAGACTTGCGTGACCGCAATTTCAAACAGAGAAAAATAAATCTGTCCCCCTTTTCAGCGCGGCGACTGCGCCACAAGTTGCGCGACCAGATCCTCCGTGGCCGCGAGTACCAGCTCGCTCAACTGGGCCACGCGCGCGGCATCGCTGCGCATATTCAGCGGATCGTGGCTTGCGAACAGTGTCTGCTGATACGGTTCCCACTCACGTCGCAGTTGCGCCAAGGCTGCCTTGGCCTGTACCGATACGAGCGGCGACCTGTCGATCTGGATCAGCGAGGCGGTGAACTGCGCGCGGCTGAGATGCAATTCCATATCGGCCGGCGCGTCATAAAGTCCCCAGCTGCGATAGAAATAGAACTTGGCCATGCGCTGCGAGAGCATCCGCTGGCGCCCTACCAGGCCGACCAGGTGGTCGATCGCCGCTTCGTTGACGTCCACATAGGCCAGTACCACGCTGTGTGCCGCCTGCTGCAGTGCCTCGCCGGCATCGTAGAGTTCAACCGCACCGGTCCGGCTGGGGGGTGCCGTCAGCCGCGCCTTGCATTTCGCCCATTCGCCTTCCAGGGCGGAGTTCGCATGCCGCACCTTCGGGGTCGGCTGGAAGGCTTTCAGCGCCGCGAGATGGGCTTCGAACTGAGCGATCGATCCCTGCAGAAGGGTTCGGGCATCCTCGGGCGCGATGCCTTGTCCCAGCATGAGGTACGCCTTCACCATGCGCTGCGAGAGCATGCGCTGGCGCCCCGCCATATTCACGGCGGATACGACATCGATCGGGGTCGCCGCTGCTGTGGATGTGTCTGCATGCACCGGCAGTGGCAACGCCACAAACAGCAGTCCTGCCAGGAGCCATATACCGAATCGGAGTCTGTCCATGATGATCCCCTCGAAAAGCGAAAAGGAGCGAAAAGGGGACAGATTTATTTTCTCCGTAAATAAATCTGTCCCCTTTTTCCACTTTTTCTCAGAATGCGGCGATACCGGTCTGCGCGCGCCCGAGGATCAGCGCGTGCACATCGTGGGTGCCCTCGTAGGTGTTCACGGTCTCGAGGTTGGCCATGTGGCGGAACACCGGGTACTCGTCGGAGATGCCGTTGCCGCCATGCATGTCACGCGCCATGCGCGCGACATCGAGTGCCTTGCCGCAGGAATTGCGCTTCAGCAAGGAGATCAGTTCCGGTGCCAGATGGCCCGCGTCCTTGAGCCGTCCGGCCTGCAGGCAACCGAGCAGGCCCAGGCTGATCTCGGTCTGCATATCCGCGAGCTTCTTCTGGATCAGCTGGTTTGCGGCCAGCGGACGTCCGAACTGCTTGCGATCCAGGGTGTACTGGCGCGCCGCGTGCCAGCAGGCCTCCGCCGCACCGAGCGCCCCCCAGGCAATCCCGTAGCGGGCGTTGTTGAGACAGCCGAAGGGT
This sequence comes from Gammaproteobacteria bacterium, assembly GCA_016705365.1. Taxonomy (NCBI): domain Bacteria; kingdom Pseudomonadati; phylum Pseudomonadota; class Gammaproteobacteria; species Gammaproteobacteria bacterium. Next base: position 469,555 of record JADIYI010000009.1, read on the forward strand.
CCTTTCAAGCCTTCCACGTTCGGCAGCAAGTGCTCCGCGGACACCGCGACATCCTCCATCACGATCTGCCCGGTAATCGAGGCACGCAGGCTCAGCTTGCCCCGGATCTTCGGTGCCGACAGGCCCTTCATGCCCTTCTCCAGCACGAAGCCGCGGATCTTGCCGTCATCGCACTTCGCCCACACCACGAACACATCGGCGAGCGGCGCGTTGCTGATCCACATCTTGGCGCCGTTCAGCACATAGCCGCCATCGACGCTGCGCGCCCGTGTCAGCATGCTGCCCGGATCGGAACCGGAGTCGGGCTCGGTGAGCCCGAAGCAGCCGATCGATTCACCGCTGGCGAGCTTCGGCAGGTACTTCTCGCGCTGGGCCTCGGTGCCGTAGGCGTGGATCGGGTACATCACCAGGCTCGACTGCACGCTCAGCATCGAACGGTAGCCGGAATCCACGCGCTCGATCTCGCGCGCCACCAGACCGTAACTCACGTAGTTGACCCCCGGGCAGCCATAGCCATCGATGGTCGAACCGAGCAGCCCGAGTTCGCCCATCTCGCGGAAAATCGCCGGGTCGGTGGTTTCCTCCCGGTAGGCATCACGGATCCGCGGCGCCAGCTTCTGCTGTGCATAACCGCGCGCGGTCTCCTGCACCAGGCGCTCCTCCTCGCTCAATTCCAGGGACAGCAGAAAAGGATCCTGCCAGTCGAAACTGGCCCAGCCGAACGATGCCATCACGAGTCTCCGGTAGTGGTGATCGAGCGAAATCGCGAAAGCCGATTCTAAGCAGAGCGCGAGCGAATTTGCACTACCCGCCGTGGAGTGGTCTGCCGATTGAACCACAACCGCGCGGTCTGGCGCCTGAAAAAAAGGGGACCAAAAAAGCAAAAAAGGGGACAGCTTTATTTTTTCCGTAAATAAATCTGTCCCCTTTTTCTCCTTTTTCTTGATGCTGGCTGCGCGAATTTTTCACGAAGACGGCTCATCGCTTCGTCGGCGGGAATCCACTGCGTGCGCCCTGCATCCATGTCTGTCACGCGCCTGGCAATTTCCGCGTCCCATGCGCGCGCGATTTCCTCTGGCGTGCCTTCGGGTTCTCCATCCAGGCTGACGATCAGGCGGTGGATCAACTGGCCGCGCTGTTCGGGCGGCAGTTGCAACGCCTGCTCTTCCAGTTTTTCCAGTGTCGTGGACATGGCCTTCGCATGACTCCCGATACAAACAAATCGGACACGGATGGTAGCACTCCGAGAAGATGGGAGACCGAACGAGGAAGAAGACAATCTGCGCATCTATCGGATCACCGATCCGGCACAGGTACGCGTGAAGCAATACGGCACTTTCCGCTTCACCGATCTTGAAGAGCCCCTTGCGTGAAAAGGGGACCGTGAAAAGGGGACAGATTTATTTTCTCCGCAAATATATCTGTCCCCTTTTTCCTCCTTTTTCCTATCCCGAGAGCGGGTTTTCCACATTGCCCGTGAGGATCCGGCGCGCGCTTTGACAAGCGGCAGCTACGCGCGATCTATCCTTGTTCATTAGACAGCTTCCTATTTCTTGAATTTCGCGGCGGCGTCACCAGCCGCAGACTTCAAGGAATCCCAAGTCGATTCCACGTCGTCCTTGATCAACTCCCAGGCGTCGTCAGCTGCCTCGGCAAGCTGCGAGAGCTTCGTCTTGCCTTCTTCAATCTTGCTTTCCAGCGTCTTGATCTGTTTGCTCATTTTCAGCTGAGCGTCTGCGCTGGCCCCGGAAGTCCTGGCCTTGAGCTTGTCAACCTCGGCCCGCCACTCATCCAATCGAGCCTGCATCTTCTGCTGATACAGTTCTTTGTCACTCATGAGATTCTCCTTTCGCTAGCCGGTGCGACTAACCCTTCCTGCCTCCGAAACCAAGGAGCACGCCGCCAATCACTACCGCTGCCACGCCAACCCAAACCGGGACGTTGACGGTCTCCTTGTCTTTTACCGATAACTCGAGAGGTCCCAGCTTGGCCTCATGGGTTTCCTTGGTATAGCTGAAACTGCCATATGCCAAGCCCAAGGCACCGAGCACGATCAGCACGACCCCTGCAATCTTGATCCCGTTCATTTTGTCTCCTTCTCTCTACAAGAACCTGGGGCCCACGCCATCGACAGCAGGCCAGGAATGAATATCGTGACAGGAAGCCGCGAGCAGTCTGCCCGGCGCCGCTCAAAATGGAATCACTCCAGGGTGGTTACAGACGTCGACCCTGAATCACACGAACCAGAATCACCACCACCGCGATGACCAGCAGAACATGAATGAACCCGCCCATGGTGTACGAGCTCACAAAACCCAGAAGCCAGAGGACGATCAGGATAACTGCAATAGTCTCGAGCATTTTGCTTCTCCTTTTGTCGTCGCCTGGTGAATCGTGTATTTCACGGATTCAATCACGAAGCGCAACGAGGTCGAATGATTGCAACATAACCGGCCCATCAAGTACAGCAGCTGGGGACAGATTTATTTTCTCCGTAAATGAATCGATCCCCTTTTTTGGTCGTCCCCTTTTTTGGTCCCATTTTTGATGGAGCCAGGCGTGCTTCACGGAAGCGATGACCACACCGCTTGCGGAGTATTTCGAATTCCGCTGACGGCCTGCCGCTGCACTACCAGGTCAGCGCGTGCGGAGTACGGCGGCTGCGGTATTGTGACAGGCCAGCGCCTGCGCGGTGCGGCTGGGGCTGCGAGGACCATCTGCCGCCAGGGATGGCGGCAGTGAGCCTACATGGATGTATTCACGGCGTGTCCTCGCAGCCCCAACCGTGCCGCACAGACTTGCCTTACCGCAATTTCAAACAGAGAGAAAATAAATCTGTCCCCTTTTTCCGGTCCCCTTTTTCCGGCGCACCACCCTGCCAAGCACGCGCGACGCCCGATAAACGGCACGCACGCCAGCAACTGATCATGACGCCTCGTCCAAAGATTGCCGATCCCCAATGTTGCGCCATAGTCCGCACAAACCGCCGCCCGGTATAACTGTTCCGTCCTGATTCAGCGGAGCGCGGGCTTGGCGCGATTGACGATCCTGTTGTTGCTGTGCGGATGGCTGTGCGCCTGCATCGGCTATCAGCCCGCGCCGAGCGCGGCGACGCTGATCGCGCAGGCGCAAATCCCCCGTGCAATCGACCGCGCAGCGGTTGCGGCCGAACGGATGCGGCTTGGCGCAAGGCCTGCGCCGCAGCCGGACCGGCTCGACCTGGTGCTCGCCGCAGGCCTGCACAATCCGGCGATCCGCGCCCGGCAATCCGCATTGCTGGTGGCACTCGCCGCCAATACCGCGGCAGGGCAGGCACCGTCGCCTTCGATGTCCCTGCTGGCTGAGTATGCACAACACGCCGCCGAATCGTCGCCATGGCAGTTCGGCTTCGGTCTCGACCTGCCACTCGATTACGGGCAGCGCCGCACCAGTCGCCAGGACGCGGCAAATACCGCGCTGTTGTATGCCCGCTGCGATCTCGCCGATGCCTCGTGGACGATACGCTCGGGGTTGCGGCGCGATCTCGGCATCATTCTCGCCAGCGAGCGACGGATCGCGTTGCTGCGGGAGCTTGGTGAACCTCGCGCGCTGCGTCTTGCGGCGCTCACGCGCCGCGCCGATGCCGGAGAGATTGCCGGCACTGAAGTCGACCGCGTGCGGCTCGAAACGGCCAGTGACAGTCGGCTGTTGCGTGAAGCGCAAAACAGCGTGGCCGACGCCCGACAGCGCATTGCCGCGGCGCTGGGCATTGGCGTGGATTCGTTGCAGATCGAGGCATCGGTCTGGCCGGACTTTCTGCAGCCCGAACTGTCCCGGTCAACCAACCCTGCACCACAGGACGTCTCGGGCCACCCCGATCTGCTGCGCGCCATTGGCGCCTACGAACAGTCCGACAGCGATCTGCGCCTGCAACTCGCACGCCAGTACCCGGGCGTCAGCATCGGCCCGGGCTATGCCTGGGAGCGCGGCCTGATCAAACTGCCACTGAACGTGGGGCTGGCGCTGCCACCGCTCGATCTCAACCGCAGCGCCATCGGGGTGGCGCTGAGCGCACGCGAGGCGGCCGCCGCCTCGCTCGAAGAAACGTATGCGCGGGTCAGCAGCAACAGCGAACAGAAGGACACCGTGCTGCAACAGGCGCGCCGCGCGTTGAGCGCGATCCGCAACCACGAGTTGCCGGCCATGCAGCGCATCGCGCGGCGCGCCACCGCGCAATTCGAGGCAGGTGAAATCGACCGCGGGCAATGGGCCAGCGCCCGGATCGAGGAACTCGGCATGCAGCTGGCCGAGACCGATGCAGTGGAGCAGCTGCGCGATGCCGAAACCGCGCTGGAGGAAGCGCTGCACCGCGCCATCGAAGGACCCGAACTGGAGATCACCGCGCCATGAACCATCACCCTCTCGCCTCCGCGCTCGCACTGGGCGTGCTGACGATCGCCGCCCTTGCCTGCAACGCAGCGGGCGAGGTCGCCTGCCTCAGGCTGGATGCACCAACACGGACACGCCTCGGCATTGCCACCGTTCGCGCCCAGCCGGTGCAGCGCGCGACCCGCCAGGAGGCGATGCTGCAGGTGCTCGATTCGGGCGCTCTGGTGACTCTGCTCTCGGACCTCTCGGCAGCGCGCGCGGCTGCGGATGCCGCGAATCGGGAAGCGCGACGCCTCGAGGGGCTGGTCAGCGCGGATTCCAGCGCCGCGCCACGCGAGCTGGAAGCGATGCGCGCGCAGGCGATCGGCAACACCAGCCAGGTGCAGGCACTGCAAGCGCGCCTCGACATGGACTGGGGCGGATGGTTCACGCAGATCGACAACACGCGGCAGCAGGAGCTCGTCACCGAACTGGCCAACGCCAGGCAGGTGATCGCGCGCATCGATGCGATCGGTCGCTCCACTACCGCCAGCGGCGCCGTCAGCATCGTCGTCGATGGCAGCGACCGCGTGCTGGCGGCGCTCGATATCGGCAGTGCAGGAACCAGCGATATGCGCCTGCAATCGCTTGGGCGAATGTTGCTGCTCGCGGTCACCGCCACCACCCCGCTCGCGGCTGGACAGAGTTTTGCCGCGCACGTTGCCGGCCCGGTGCAGACCGGGGAACTGCTGCCGGATGGCGCGCTGGTGCGCTGGAATGCACTCGCCTGGATCTATGTACAGGATGCCGATGATTGCTTCGAGCGCCGTGCGATCGGCACTCCGCTGCCAGTTGCCGACGGCGTGCTGGTGCCGGCGGGAACCGCGGGCGATGCAAGCGTGGTCAGCGTCGGCGCCGAGGCCCTGCTGGCGAAGGAGTTTGCCACCTCCATGCCGGAGCCCGACTGACCATGCTGACGCGCATCATCCGCTGGTCGGTCGAGCACCCGGTAGTGGTCCTGAGCGGCGCTGCGATCCTGCTCGCACTCGGCATCTCGACCGTGTTCCAGGCACGCTATGACGTGTTTCCGGAATTCGTGCCACCACAGGCCAGTGTGCAGACCGAGGCACCGGGCCTGGTTCCGGAGCAGGTGGAGCAACTGATCACAAGGCCACTGGAGAATGCGCTGCAGGGCGCCAACGGGGTCAGCGGCGTGCGCTCCGAATCGATACAGGGGCTGTCGGTGATCACGGTGAGTTTCGCGGAAGGCAGCGATCCGTTTCGCGCCCGCCAGGTGGTGGCCGAGAGTCTGGCCGAAGCCGCCTCCGCGCTGCCCGCCGGAGTGGCACCACCGAAACTGTCACCGCTGACCTCATCGACCATGGACCTGCTCAAGATCGGCTTCCTGAGCGATACGCTGTCGCCGCTGGAGCTGCGCGACCTGGTGGAATGGACCGTGCGACCGCGGCTGCTGGCGGTGCCGGGGGTTGCGCGGGCCACGATCTTCGGTGGCAAGGTGCGGCGCATCGAGATCCGGTTGCGCCCGGTCGCGATGCTCGCCCGCAACGTGACCATGGACGAGGTCGGTGCCGCGGTGCGGGCCGCCGTCACGGTGCGCGGTGGCGGCTTTGTCGATACCGGTGCCCAGCGAGTGCTGATCGAGGCGCGCCAGGATGCGTACACCCCGGAGCAGATTGCCACCATCGGCATCGCGCCACAGGGCGGTGCACCGGTGCGGCTCGGCGATATCGCCGAGGTCCGCGAGTCCGGAGAGCCGCTCTTCGGTGACACGCTGATCATGGGCAAGCCGGGGGTGCTGATTGCGCTTTCCAGCCAGTACGGCGCCAATACGCTCGATACCACGCTGGCCGTGGAAGCAGCCCTCGACGAAATCTCGCCGGCGATCACGGGACGTGGCGTGAGCATCTATCCGGCATTGCACCGTCCGGCGAATTTCATCGAGACCGCCATCGGCGGAATCCGTATCGATCTCCTGCTCGGTGCGGCGCTGGTGGCGCTGGTATTGCTGGTGTTCGTACGCGACCTGCGCATCGCGCTGATCTCCTTCGTGTCGATCCCGCTGTCGCTGCTGGCCGCGCTGATCGTGCTCGACCGCAGCGGACAATCGATCAATACCATGACCCTCGGTGGGCTCGCGGTAGCGCTCGGCGTGGTTATCGACGACGCCATCATCGACGTGGAGAACATCTCGCGGCGCATGCGCCAGGCCGCAGCGGGGACCGCCGCCGAACTGCGCGAGGTCGTGATCGCCGCCAGCAGCGAAGTACGCAAGCCGATCCTGTCGGCAACCTCGATACTGGCGCTGACCATCGCGCCGGTGTTGCTGCTCCACGGCATCCAGGGTGCGTTCTTCACGCCACTCGCGCTGTCGTTTCTGTTGTCGATACTGGCATCGCTGGCCATCGCGATGACCGTGACGCCGGCGCTTGCCTCGCTGTTGCTGCGCCGTCACGCTCCGCATACCGAGCCGCGCTTTCTCGGCTGGCTCAAGCACCAGCACCGGCGCATGCTCGGCGCGATCCTTGCACATCCGCGCCAGGCATTGTTGTCGGTGATCCTCGCCGGGATCGCCAGCAGCGCCATCTTCGCCACCTTCGGCGCCGAACTGCTACCCGCATTCCGCGAACGTCATTACGTGCTGCAACTGAGCGGGCCGCCGGGCACTTCGCTCGCGGCGATGCAGCGTGTCGGTGCCTCGCTGATCGACTCGCTGCTGCATATCGAGGGCATCGCCAGCGCCGAGCAGCAGACCGGCCGCGCGGAACAGGGCGAAGACACCTGGCCACCTAACCGCAGCGAACTCCATGTCGAACTCGCGGCGGTGGACGGGACCGCCGAGGAACGCATCCTCGTGCAGATCCGCGAATTGCTCGATCGATACCCCGGCTACCAGACCGAGGCCCTGACCTTTCTCGGCGATCGAATCGGGGAATCGCTGTCGGGCGAGACCGCCGCGGTGGCAATCAGCATATTCGGGCCCGACCTGGATCAGCTGGACCGGGTTGCCGCCAGGTTGCAATCCGTGGTGCAGGCTTTTCCCGATGCGACCGATGTGCAGATCAAGGCCCAGCCCGGCGCGCCGCTGCTGCGCATCGCACTCGACCCCGTGCGGATGGCGCAGTACGGCGTCGGCACGACAATCGCCTACGACTCCATCGCCGCGGCTTTCGGCGGCGCCACCATCGCGCAGATCACCCACGGCGAGCGGATGATCAACGTCGCGGTCGGTCTCGACGGCGCGCAAGCTGTGCAACCGGAAAGCGCCGCGCAGTTGCTGATACGCGGCGAAGCGGGACGCATGCTGCGCCTGGGTGATATCGCAACCATCGACATGAGCCGCGGCCGCACCTCGGTACAACACGACGGCGGCAGGCGCCGCCAGGTGGTCACCGCGAATCCGGCCACTGCGGATGTGGCGGGGTTTGTCAGCGCCTTGAAGGCCCGTATCGCCGGGCAATTGCAGCTGCCGGCGGAGGTCTATCTCGAATTCGGCGGCACCGCGGAGGGCCAGTCCGCAGCCAGCCGCGAACTGCTGTTCAACAGCGGCATCGCCTTGATCTCGATCCTGGTCGTCCTGTCGCTGGCCTTCGGCGGCTGGCGCGCGGCGGCGCTGGTGCTGGCCGGCGCACCGTTCGCCGCGATCGGCGGCAGCGTGGCAGTGCTGCTCGGCGGCGGAGTAATCACGCTTGGCGCGCTGGTCGGATTCGTCACCCTGTTCGGCATCACCGCACGCAACGCGATCCTGCTGATCGCGCACACCGAGCAACTGGCATTCGCGGAAGGCTTCGGCTGGAACCGCGAGACCTCGTTGCGCGCCACCACGGAGCGCGTCACGCCGATCCTGATGACCGCCATCATTGCCGGCCTGGCACTGGCACCACTGGCGCTCGGCAGCGGCGAGGCCGGGCGCGAAGTCCAGGGGCCCATGGCACAGGTGATCGTGGGTGGACTGGTGTCTTCGACGCTGCTGAGCCTGCTGATACTGCCGGCACTCGTACTGGCCTGGTTACACCCTCATAATGATGATCGGCACGGCAGCGCAGGAGCGGTACTTGAAGGTATTGCTGATCGAGGATGACGCACAGACCGCGGGCTACGTCGCGCGCGGCCTGCGCGAACTGGGCCATGTGGTCGATGCACTCGGGGACGGGCGCGATGGCCTGGTGCAGGCACTGGAAAATCGTTACGACGTGCTGATCGTCGACCGCATGCTGCCGGGGCTCGACGGCCTGTCGGTGGTCAAGGCGATCCGTGCTGCCGGCTTGCAGGTACCGGTGCTGTTTCTCAGTGCCATGGGTACTGTCAACGACCGCGTGCAAGGCCTCGACAGCGGTGCCGACGATTACCTCGGCAAGCCGTTTTCCTTCATCGAGTTACGCGCCAGGCTGAACGCGCTGCTGCGCCGCGCACCGCTCAACGAACAACCGGCGCTGCTCGGCGTGGGCAATCTGTGGTTGAACCGGCTCGATCGCAGCGTGCGGCGCGGCACGCGGCTGGTGGATCTGCAGCCACGCGAGTTCAGCTTGCTGGAAATGCTGATGCTGCATGCCGGGCAGATCGTCACCCGCACCATGCTGCTGGAGAACGTCTGGGACATGCACTTCGATCCGCAAACCAATATCGTCGAATCCCATATCAGCCGCCTGCGCGCCAAGATTTCCGCACCCGACGAGGCGCAACTGATTCATACCGTACGCGGCGCCGGGTATATGATCCGTGGCGACTGAAACGCTGCGCCTGTCAACCGGCGCGCGCCTGTCCGCGATCTTCGCCGCGTTGCTGGTCGGCGCTTTCCTGATGGCCGGCACAATCACCTTTTTCGCTACCGCGCGTACCGTCGAAAACGCCATCCGCGAACGAATCGCGCTCGAAATGCAGGCCATGGAATTCGAGATCGGGGCCGAGGGCTTCGCTGGCCTGGTGGAGGCCATCCGTTCACGCGCCAATCAGCCCGGCGCGCTGGGCTATCGTCTGGAGAGCCACGACGGCTCGATCGAGATCGACAATCTGCGGCACTCCCGACCACAGCCCGGGTGGACCCGAGTCGAGGCCGGCGCTGACGGCGAGCAGCACGGAGCGCAAACCCTGCTGGTACTGTCGCGGCTACTGCCCGACGGCTCCCTGCTGTCGATCGCCGGCAATCTGCAACAGGCAGAAGCCGTGCGCCGCGCCGTGCTGCTGGCGCTCGGCTGGTCGGGTGCGCTGGCATTGCTGATCGGTCTCGGCGCCGCTGCATTCGTTACCCGCCGGGCGCTGGCGCGCATGGCAGCGGTAGCGGACGCGGTGCGCCGCTTTGCCGCGGGCGACCATGCGGTGCGGGCTGCGCATGCCGGCACGCGCGCGCCAGACGATATCGATGCAATCGCCGACGGTGTGAACAGCATGCTGGACAGCGTCGCCACGCTGGCGGCCAGCGTGCGCCGCGTCTCGGTCGCGGTGGCGCACGATCTGCGCACCCCGCTCTCGCATATGCGCCAGCAACTCGAGACGGTTGGCGACCCGGATGCATCTGGCGCCGAGCGGGAGGCCGCCGTGTCTGGCGCGCAAACAGCCATCGATGACGTCATGCGTACCTTCGATGCGATTCTCAGCCTGTCGGAAATCGAATCGGGCACGGCGCCGAACAGCTTCGAGACGCTGGACCTGGCCTTGCTCGCCGCAACCATCGCCAACGCCTATTCCGCGGATATCGAGGCCGGCGGGCGCCGCCTGTTCAGCTGCACGGCCACCCCGCTGAGGGTCCAGGGCAATCGCTATCTGCTGGCGCGCGCGATCGCCAACCTGCTGGAGAATGCGGCGCGTCACACGCCGACCGGCACGGATATCGGTATCGAGGTATTCGCACACGGTGCAACGGTGTGCCTGAGCGTCGCGGACAATGGTCCCGGAATACCGGAATCCGAGCGTGAGCGGGCACTGGAACCTTTCTACCGGCTGGATAGAAGTCGCGGCTCGACCGGCTCGGGACTCGGCCTCGCCATCGTCGCGGCGATCGCCAGGCAGCATCGCGCGACGCTGGTGCTGGACGATGCGCACCCGGGGCTGCGGGTCATGCTCGGCTTCGGCGCGAGGCCTTCCGTGACCAGCTGAGGCCCGCGGTACGGGGCGCTGCCCGCCGAATCCGTGAATTCCGATCCAGATCAAGGAATCCGCTGTCGAGCAACAGGTATATTGCTTTACCCGACCAATTTGGTCGGACTTGGTTTTGCCACGAGGAGTCCGCATGCAAACCGTCCACGCCTGCAACCACACTACCGCCGAAGCGCTCTATCCGTTCGATGCGCGCGGCGTTGCCAAGCGTTTCCGCCACGCGGCGATTTTCGGCGCGCTGGATGCGCTGACACCCGGGGAGACGATGCGTTTCTGCAATGACCACGATCCGCTGCCGCTGCTCGGCCAGTTGCAGCAACGCTATGGCGACAAGCTGTCCATCACCTACCGCCAGCGCGAACCGGGCGCCATCGTCATCGACTTCGCCAGGCTCTAAAGGATCGCCTTAACCCGGCGGCGGGAATTCGGGTCCGCCAAGCTTCGGAACGACACCAGCGGGTTCGCCGCTGGAGCGCCCGCATTTGGTGCCGCGGGTCAGCGGTGCGCGTTCAGCACACCTCGACCCGGGGAGCGCCGGCGCTCAGCACCCCGATTTCCGCTGCCTGGGCGAATCCCTGGGCACGGAAGATCCCCAGCACCTCCTGTTTCACCCCGGCGTCGCAGGCAACCAGCAGGCCGCCGCTGGTTTGCGCATCGCAAAGGAGTTCGCGCTGCCATGCGGCGACGCCCTCGCGCAGCCCGACATCGGCCCCGTAACTCGCCCAGTTGCGGCCGATGGCGCCGGGGCCGATGCCCTGTCGTGCAAAGTCCTCGGCCCCCGCCAGCAGCGGGACACGCGCCATCTCGATGCGGGCAGCAAGCCCTGAGCCACGGCAGATTTCCAGCAAATGTCCGAGCAGTCCGAAGCCGGTGACGTCGGTGAGGGCGTGCACGCCGGGCAGCCGGGCAAGCGCACTGCCCGGCGTATTGAGAGTCGTGGTGCTGTCCAGCAGCACCCGATAACCGTCGGGGCCGAGCAGCTTATTTTTCAGTGCGGCGGCGAGTACGCCAACCCCGAGACCCTTGCCCAGGATCAGCACGTCGCGCGCGCGCGCACCACAGTTGCGCTTGATATGGTCCGGGTGCACGAGACCAAGGGCAACCAGGCCGTAGATCGGTTCCGGGGTATCGATGGAGTGGCCGCCGGCCACCGGGATGCCGGCCGCCGCACACACATCGGCGCCGCCGTCGAGAATTCGCCCGATGACTTGCGGCGACAATTTATCGATCGGCATCCCGAGCAGCGCGAGCGCGAGGATCGGTGTGCCGCCCATCGCATAAACATCACTGATCGCATTGGTGGCGGCGATACGCCCAAAATCGTAGGGGTCATCGACGATTGGCATGAAAAAATCGGTTGTCGCGATGAGCGCCTGCTCGTCATTGAGCTTGTAGACCGCGGCGTCGTCGCTGGTTTCCGTACCGACGAGCAGCGCGGCGAACGGCCCGGCCCGCGGCGTGTTCCTCAGGATTTCGCCGAGCAGTTGCGGCGAGATCTTGCAGCCGCAACCGCCACCATGCGCGTAATCGGTCAGCTTGATCCCGCTCACCGCTGTTCCTGGCACTGGCGAGCGCGCGCGGGGCTCCCGGCGTATGCCGAGCCACGATCGCCCTGGGACTCGAGGCCTCGCGCGCCGATCAGCGGACTGTCCTCATGGGCCTCGGTGCGCTGTGCGAGCGTCGTGACGAGCAGGTAGAGGTAGGCGCTGAGCTCGAGGAGTTCCTCGAAGAACCGGTCCGGGCCCGGGAAGTGGATCACGCTCTTGTCCAGCAGCACGGCAAGCACCATCATCACCGCGCAGCCGCCTACGAGCAGCGCGACATCGGACGAAAGAAAGCTGCGGGTACGCCGCCAATCCGCGCCGAGGCAGCGCCCCAGCACGATCGCCGCGGCAAGCCACAGCGGCGGAGTCACGACGGGCTTGGCGATATGCAGTGCGGAACGAAGCGCCGAGTCCAGCGGCAGCAGCGACTGCAGGTCGGCTTCGCGGTAACAGATCGCCAGCGACAACAGGCAGAGTGCCGCGAACAGCCGCTGCTCGAATACCGACACCGCGTGGCGGCTACGCCATGCATGGGCAACGATGCCCAGGGCGAGGACAATCAGCTGCGCATTCTCCAACAGGCCGTTCTCCTGGTAGAACGCTTCGGAACCGCTGCTCACCAGCAACAGCACGCAGCAAAGATCGATCGCCAGTACCGTCATCAGCGCCAGCTGCAAGCGCACGCTCAGCATGACGGCGTTCCCGCGGGTAATCGTTGCCAGTACGCAATCTTGCGCGGCATGGTGCCTGATCCGTGCCTGATGGAACCGATTGGATGGTGCATCTCGTAAAGCCCTGAGGGTAACGGAAAGAAGGCTAGACCAGCATTCACGGCTCGAAATCAACCCGGGGGGACCACGGCAGCGCAGCAACGGCCTGCTACGTACTGCAATCGTCAATATTGCCGTAAATCACGGCTGCGATAAGGCCCGGTCGAACCGGTGCCGCGACGACCACGCGAGGGCGAACACCGACTACAGCGGGCGCGCAACTCAGCTCAACCAACGCAACAGTGTTGGATAACGATCCGGGAACAGCCGCGCGATCCACGCCAGGGTGCTGGATTTGTTGCCGGTGACAATCCGCCGCCTGCCCTTGCGCACGCCCTCGAGAATATCCGCCGCGCAATCCTCGGGCGGAGTGACCAGCAGCTTGTCGCCCATACCCTCGAAGCTGGATTCCTCCTGGCCGGCCCTCGCACACATGCGCCCCGCCGTGGCGATCGCGGTGCGGATTCCGCCGGGGTGCACGCATACCGCGCGCACGCCACTGTCTTCGAGTTCCGACCACAGGCACTCGGTCAGGCCACGCACCCCGAACTTGGAGATGTTGTAGGCGCTCTGCAGCGGGTAACCCACCAGGCCGAACACGCTCGAGATATTGACGATACAGCCCTCGCGTCGCGCCAGCATCTGTGGCAGGAAGGCCTTGCAGCCATAGAGCACACCCCACAGATTGATGCCGAGCTGCCACTCGATTTCCTCGATGCTCAGATGCTCGAAGGTACCGACCACGGTCACGCCCGCGTTGTTGAACAGGAATTGTGCCGCGCCGAAATCGCGCTCGACTTCCTCGGCATGCGCGAACACCGCCGCGCGCGAAGACACATCGAGCACATAGGCGCGCGCATCGTGATCGGCCGGCAACAATTGCATCGTTGCCTCCAGCGCCTGGGCATTGATATCCGACAGTGCCAGCCGCGCGCCCGCAGCCGCGAGCTGCCGTGCCAGGGCGCGGCCGATCCCCGAGCCTGCGCCGGTAACGACCGCGACTTTCTCCTTGTATATCGTCATGCTGATACGACCTCCGCCGGATATGATCTGCCCAAGCATGCAGGGTAGCCTGTATGCGTCCGATCCCATAGCCATGGCACGGGATGACAACAGTCCTGCTTCAAGGGACAGACGTTGCCCGATAAACCGGGGTATATTCCCCGGGCCGCGGCGCCAGGATCAGCGCCGACCCAACGGGAGTGATATCGATGAATCGCATGACTCCGTACCTGGTGCTGGTGCTGGGCGCACTGGGATACGCCACCAATACGTTTGCCGGCATCGTCCACGGCACCGTGAGCACCGCCGATGGCCGCGCCGTCTCCGGCGCGCTGCTCACGCTGTTCAACGAGGCGCGCAACCGCAAGGAAACCGTCTACAGCGCGCCGGATGGCAGTTATGTGCTCGCCACCGGGTTCAGCGGCAAGCTGCGGTTGCGCGCGCGCCTGCCCTATTTTGCCGACGTGAGCCAGGACATCGCGCTCGGCGTCGATACCAGCCTGCCGGTCGATTTCACGCTGAGCGAGATCGGCGATCCCCAGACCCTGTCCGATACGCTCACCGCTTCGGCCCATCTCACGAAACTGCAATGGCAGGATCCGGCGCTGCGCGCCACCTTCGTGAGCCAGTGCAACTACTGCCACCAGGTGGGCAACTCGCTGACCCGCACCCCGCGTGACGAGGATGCCTGGCGTAGCAGTGTCGAGCGCATGGAAAGCTATTTCGCGATGCTTACTCCATCCCAGAGCGCCGGCATCGTCAGCACGCTGGCACGCGATTTCACTCCCGATCCGGTTACGGCAGTGCAAACCTACGCGGTGGCTCCCGAACTGCACCACGCCAAGGTCCACGAATGGCTGGTCGGCGACGGCATGTCGTTCATCCACGATGCCGCGGTTAATCACGCCGATGACAATCTCTACGGCGCCGACGAAGGTCATGACGTGATCTGGTTCCTCGATCGCAAGACGGCCAAGGTCGAGACTTTCGCGCTGCCCGATATCGATCTGCCACGGGGTGGGGTGTTGTCGGGCATCCCGTTCCCGATCGGCGTGTTTACCGGCAAGCATGGCCCGCACAGTCTCGCCCAGACCTCCGACGGGCGTTTCTGGATCACCAATGCGCTGTCATCCTCGCTGGCCTCTTTCGATCCTGCAACCCGGAAGTTCAAGCTCTACGAACTCGGCCCTACCCATATTTACCCGCACACCGTGCGCGTCGATGCCAACGATATCGTCTGGTTCACCGTGGTGCTGTCAAACGAGGTGATCCGTTTCGATCCGCAAACCGAACAGTTCAGCGTGATCGATCTGCCGCACAACGGGTTCTGGCCGTGGCTGATCGATACCACGTTGCCGGCGGTGATCAAAATCGCGGCGTGGTTTCCCGGCAACAACCTGCACAACGTGCTGTCGCCGCACAAATGGGCCGGCAAGGATCACCGCGCGCTGTTCAACTTTCCCTACGGTATCGACGTCAATCCGCGCGACGGTTCGATCTGGTACGCCAAGCTGTACCTGAACCGGATCGGGCGCATCGACCCGCAAACGCACGAGGTGCAGGAGTTCGAGACGCCGATGAAGGGACCACGTCGCCCGCGCTTCGCGAAAGACGGCACGCTGTGGATTCCCGCATTCGACGACGGCGGCCTGATGGCCTTCGACACCGGCACGCACGAATTCCGCACCTGGAAACTGCCCACCCTGGCGCCCAACGAGTACGAGGTACCCTATGCGCTGAACGTGCATCCTCGAACCGGCGATATCTGGATCACCTCCAATATGTCGGACCGCAGCTTTCGCTTCGTGCCGGGGAGCGAAACCTTCATCACCTACCCCAGCCCGACCCGGGTGACCTGGCTGCGCGACTGGGAGTTCACCTCGGATGGCCAGGCCTGCTCGAGCTCCTCCAACCTGCCCTCCTATGCGATCGAGGACGGGGTGCCCTCGTTTATCTGCATCGACCCCGAGGGCGGCGCTGCCGACCGCGCCCTGCTGGGCCCGGAGACGCCAACTCGCGACCCCGGCTGAACCAGGATTTCGGCTGCCGCGGATTTCAGCCCGGCGAGATCCAGGACAGCGCCTGGCAGCCCCGGTGATCGCGCAATTCGAAGGGACGCGGGCTCAGCCGCCAAAGCGGCGCGGCAGCATCCGCAGCACGGTGTTGTCCTTCACGATGTAGTGATGATAGAGCGCCGCGACCGCGTGCAGTCCGACCAGGTAGTAGGCCCATTCGCCGACTTCCTTGTGCCAGTGCTCGATGGTCTCGGCCAGGTCGTGGTTCTTGGCGATCAGCGCCGGCAATTCCAGGCCGAAGAAGGGCACCGGCTTGCCCTCGCCGCTGAGGATCAGCCAGCCCGCGATCGGCATGCCGATCATGAAGACATAAAGTGCGAGATGCATGAGTTTGGCCAGCAGTTCCTGCCACCCTGCGGGCTGTGGCTGTATCAGCGGCGTCGGGCCGGAAAAGCGCGCCGCGATGCGCGCCGCCATCAGGATCAGCACCGAGATGCCGAGCATGAAATGCAGTGCCTTCATGAACGCACGCGCATCGCTGCCCTTGGGGAAATTCTCGTGCAGTTCCATGGCGAGATAGACCGCCACCAGCAACACCAGCATCAGCCAGTGCAGCGCGACTTGCAACGAACCGTAACGCGTAGCCGAGTTCTTCCACATGACCGGACTCCTCCCTGGGATGGTGGCGATATTATGCGGTCGGCCTTGTGCCTGGAGCCACCGCCGGCGGGTGCCATAAAGTCGGCTTTCGGATTAAGCGAAAGTTAAGCTGACTGTGCTGATCCCCGCGCAGCGATTGGTCCAATGGAAAGTATCCGGGAGGATTTGCTGACCCTACCGCGGGTTTCCCTGCCTCGCGGTTGCGTCCGGCTTGCGCGCATGGATGGTTTTCACCACGTCGAGGTAGACGTTGCGCACGCGCTCGATCAGAAAGCCCGCCGCCTCAACGTTGGCAACGGTGTCGCGGTTCATATCGGGACCGAAGTTGCGGGTGAGATATGTCATCCAGTCCATGACCTGCCTGAAGGGAAATACCTTGCTGCCCGTGTGCTCGAACATATGCAATTCCCGCCCGGCTTGAGCACGCGCAGCAATTGGCGCAAACCATCCACCGGGCGTGGCACCGAGCAGAAAGTGCAGGACGTGAACACCTGATCGAAGCGCTCATCGGCAAAATCCAGCTCCAGCACATCCTGGCGCTGCACGCTCATATGCCCGGGATAGGCCTGCGCACGCGGCTCCGCGCGCTTGAGCATTTCGGTCGAGATATCGATGCCGGTGATGTGCTGCCCGGGCGGAAACAAGGCGATGTCCAGACCTGTTCCCACTGCCAGGAACAGCACCTCTCCCTGCATGCGCGCGAACATCGCGCGCTTCACCGGACCCCAGCGCTTCTCCGAGCCAACGCCGTTCATCAGGTCGAAACTTTGGGCGGCGCGATCCCATTTTCTCGCGGTGGCCTCGTCCATGTTCAGGCCTCCCGCGTCATTCGCGCATTGGCAATGTAGGTGAGAAGAAGGACCCCGAGGCCGATCAGCGCACCCAACCAGGCGCCATCGAGCGGCGACATCGCATGATGGTGCGCAAGCGCGCACACCGTCATGTTCGCCGTCATGCCGCCGATCATGGTCGGCACCATCACCTCGTGCGTGCCCAGCCAGCGCAACAACAGCGTGAGCGCAAGCAGCATCGTCACCGCCATCGCACCGGCCATCGACACCACCATGCCCAGCCAGAAGCCGAGCGCATGCGGCATCCATGCAACTGCGGCCCAGCCGGAGAAGGCACCTACCAGCGCATTGCCAAGACAATCGCCGAGCACGAAGTAAAGCCTGGCCTCCATCGACAAATCCTCGCACTCTGTTGCCTGCGCGCAATCACGCTGAGCGCGCGATGGCATATCGCGTCGCGATCCTGCCCGACCGGCTGGCAGTGATCGGGTCGAAAACGTTGCGCGACCGATGTTAGGGGCGCGTCGGAGATCGCGTCAATGCGCTGTGCGCTGCGGGCGGCGCTGACCTGCTCCGCCGCAGACGCTGCATTCGCCCAGGTGGCCGAGCCGTGCCGCTACTCTCCATGCTCCGGTCAGGCCGCGCGATGATGCACAATGACGCGGCACCCGGATGAGTTCCATCCCCCGGCACCAGGCCATGAGCAGGGAATGATCGACGATGAACGACCGCCAGCCGCGCAACCCCCTGCATGGAATCACGCTCGAGCAGATTGTCAGTGCCCTCGTCGATCATTACGGCTGGGATGCCCTCGCCGGGAAGATAAATCTCAATTGCTTCAGGAATGATCCCTCGGTCAGATCAAGCCTGAAGTTCCTGCGCAAAACGCCCTGGGCCAGGGAGAAAGTGGAACAGCTGTATATCTCCACGTTTCTGCGCCGCAACCGGCCCCGGGGAGCAGAATGAAACACCGGGTGTGAAGTGAGCGCTTTTCGGGAACGGGGCGGCGCCATCGCTCTGCGTTGCATTTCGGAGGCGGCGCCGCCAAACGGGATCGACTAATATCGCAGGCATCTGTCCCCTTGCTTCGAGCAAACCATGAGCTTCAACCTCGACAACTACCAGCCGACCGACATCGACAATACCGAGGCGCTGGTACAGTGGCTGCGCGAAACGCGCATCGACGAGATCGAGTGCCTGCTGCCGGACGTGAACGGGATGATGCGCGGCAAGATCGTGCCCTGCGCGGATTTCATCCAGAGCCTCGATACCGACGGTTTGCGCGTACCGGAAACGGTGCTCATACAGTCGGTCACCGGCGAGAGCGAGTACTACACCAAGGTCGCGGCCGAGATCGATCTCGACATCTACGTGATACCCGACGTGCGCACTGCGCGGATCGTGCCGTGGACCGCCTTTCCAACCGCGCAGATCATCTGCGACGCGCGCAACAAGCAGGGCGAGATGGTGCCGTTCGCACCGCGCACGGTGCTCAAGCGGGTGCTGGCGGCCTATGCCGAGCGCGGACTCAAACCCATCGTCGCGCCGGAAAAGGAATTTTACCTGGTCGAGAAGAATATCGATCCCGACATCCCCCTGTCGGTGCCGGTGGGCATGTCCGGGCGTCGTGAAGCGGGACGCCAGGCCTATGGCATCGAGGCCGCCAACGAATACGATGCGGTGGTCAACCAGATCTACGATTACTGCGAGGCCTGCTCGATCAGCATCGGCACCATGGCGCACGAAGCCGGTCCCGCGCAACTCGAGATCAACTTCAAGCACGGCGATCCGCTGGCGCTCGCCGACCAGGTGTTCCTGTTCAAGCGCCTGGTGCGCAAGGCCGCGTTGAATCACGGCATGTACGCGACTTTCATGGCGATGCCGCATGCCTCCGAACCCGGTTCGGCGATGCATATCCACCAGTCGGTGCTCGATGTGAAGACCGGCGAGAACATCTTCTCGTTGCCCGACGGCAGCGACTCGCCGGCACTGATGCACTACATCGCCGGCCTGCAACGCTATGTGGAGCCGGCCACCGCGCTGTTCTGCCCCAACGTCAACTCGTTCCGCCGCATGCGCCTCGAGAGCGACGCCCCGATCAACCTGCATTGGGGCCGCGACAACCGCACCTGCGGTCTGCGGGTGCCGGATTCGGGGCGCGCCGCGCGGCGGGTCGAGAACCGCATCGGCGGCGCCGACGCAAACCCGTATATCGCGATTGCCGCCACGCTGGCATGTGGTCTGCTCGGGCTCGACCAGAAACTCGAACCCGGCCCGCTGACCGTGGGCGATGCGCACGAACTCGAATTCACGCTGCCGCGGCACCTTCCCGAGGCACTCGAGCAGCTCGACGCCTGCAAGGAACTGCGCGCGGCGCTGGGCGAATCGTTCATCGATGCCTTCGTCGAAGTGAAGACCCTCGAGATGAACAAGTACAACCGGGTGGTGAGCTCCTGGGAGCGCAATTTCCTGTTGCTGAGTATCTGAGGCGCGTTCAATCGCGCCATCAAAGGCCGCATCTTGGGCAATAGCTCTGCATCGGCGGATATCGACACCTGCGGTCTGGTCGGCGGCCTCGTGGCCCATGTCTGGTGGGACTATCGGTACTCTACCGGGGCGCGCTCGGCCCGGTTTCCGCGATCGACATCATCGCCCATCGCGCGTTGTGGGCGGTACCGTTCTGCGCCCTGCTGCTGCTCGCGGTGTGCTGGTTCAGCGAGCCGGTCACGATCAGCCGGGCATGGACTTTTGCACTGGTGTGGAGCGGGCTTGCGCTGTATCTTGGCCACCTGCTGCATCGGCGCCGACGCTGGAATCCGCCGCTTTTGATGCGCTTGTATTGAAACCCCCGTGCGCTTGGCCAGTTCGCAACCAGACGAGTACTCCCATGTTTCCAGAGCACCGTTTCCGCTTGTTCAATCACCGTAAACACCTGGCATCGGCGGGCATGCTGTGCACGCTGCTGATCCAGGCACCACAACTCCTGGCCGCGGATAGCAGCGCCGAGCTGGCCAAAAAGCTGAGCAATCCGATCGCCTCGCTGATCAGCGTGCCAATGCAGGGAAACTACGACCAGGACCTCGGCCCCTTCAATGACGGCGAACGCTATCTGCTCAACGTGCAACCCGTCATTCCCTTTTCGATCAGCTCCGATTGGAACATGATCTCGCGCACCATCATACCGCTGGTGAAGCAGGACGATATGGTGCCCGGCTCCAGCCAGGAGGGCTTTGGCGACGTGGTGCAGAGCCTGTTCTTTTCACCGAAGGCGCCAACCGCCGACGGCTGGATCTGGGGCGTCGGGCCGGTGTTCCTGCTGCGCACCGCCAGCGACAAGTACCTGGGTTCCGAAAAATGGGGTGCCGGCCCGACCGCGGTGCTGCTCAAGCAAAGCAATGGCTGGACCTTTGGCGCGCTGGCCAACCACATCAACTCCTACGATGGCGACGACGATCGCAGCGATGTGAATGCCACGTTCCTGCAGCCGTTCCTGTCGTTCACCACGGCGCGCTTCACGACCTGGTCGCTCAACACCGAATCGACCTACGACTGGGAAGCCGAGAAATGGAATATCCCGGTCAATTTCACGGTCGCACAACTGTTCAAGGTCGGCGCCCGGCCCATGCAGTTGCAACTCGGTGTGCGCCGCTGGCTCGAAAGCCCGCAACACGGCGCCGAGGGCTGGGGCGCACGCTTGACATACACCCTGCTGTTTCCGAAATAGGTCGGTGAACAGCTCCCGATCCGGCGTGAACCGCAGGACACAACGCGCGCCCCGACGTCTCGATTCCACCGGCATCAGCAACGGGGTTGCGCATATCGCCGCGCTGCACCCGGTATTCCACGCCCAGGTCGAGCGCCATGGCATGCCGCCCCTGTGGGGCCGCACGCCGGGTTTCGAAACGCTGCTGCGCATCATCCTCGAGCAGCAGGTTTCGCTGGCCTCGGCCAATGCGTTGCGCCGCCGCCTGCTCGAAGCGCTGGGGTCGTTATCGGCGCAGACCATTGCGGCCGCCGGCGAAGAGGCGCTGCGCGGGCGCGGCGTGACCCGCCAGAAGGCGGGCTATTGCGTCGGCCTGGCGCGGGCAGTACTCGAGGGGCAGGTCGATCTTGCGGCGATAGCGCGTGCCAGCGATGACGAAGCACGCGCGATGCTGGTCGGTATCCGTGGCATCGGCCCGTGGAGCGCCGAGATCTACCAGTTGATGGCCCTGCGTCGTCCCGATATCTGGCCGACCGGCGACCTGGCACTGCTGATCGCGTTGCAGGAATTGCACGGTCTCGGCGAGCGCCCCGACAACACGCACGCCGCCGAGCTCACCGCACCCTGGGCACCATACCGCTCGGTGGGTGCACGGCTGTTATGGCAGGCCTACCTCAATCGCGGCACGCGCTGAGCATCAGCCGTGCGCGGCGGCATCGGCTGAACCGCGCTCATGAATCCGGTGCGGCGGCTGCGACCACGCGCCGGAAGCAATCGTCGGCCGAGTCCTGCCCGATGGCTGGATCGAGCGAGCGAATCGCGGCGTAGTGCCGCGCGATGTCCTCGGCGCCGATCTGCGCGAAACCGGGTATCTGCAGGCCCTCGCCCTCGACCCAGCGCGCGGCGCGAAACACCCCGCCTCCGGCGATCACGGTATCGCCGCTCGCGGAGCAGTCCCGGTGCGCGAACCAGAGTGCAAGCGCCGCGGGCCAGGCGGTGCTGAAGCGCCCGTCGGATTGCCCCGGCATATAACCCGCTGTCATCGGAGTGTCGGCAAACGGCGCGATCGCGTTGACCCGGAAATCGTAGCCGCTTTCCTCGAGACGGATGCTCTGCATGAATGCGAGCAGTGCCGCTTTCGAGGCGCTGTAGGCACTCTGTCCGCGATTGCCATAGAGCCCGGCCGCCGATGTCGAAAACACCATGCGTCCGTAACCACGCTCACGCATATGCGGCAACACGGCACGCGTCAGTGCCACCGGCGCGAGGAAATTGATGCGCATCAGCGCGGCGAAATCCGTCGCGCTCATGCGGGTGAAAAAGCCGCTCCGGGCAATACCCGCATTGTGGATCACGATATCGACACGTCCCCATGCCGCCAGCGCCTGCCTCAGCATCTCCTGCGGCGCGTCCTCGTCCTCGACGCTGGCGTAATTGGCGACCGCCGCACCACCGCCGGCAACGATTGCCGCGACCGTGGAGTCGGCGGAGCGTACCGGATCGCCCGCGTGGGCGCGATTGTTCACCAGGACCCGGGCACCACGCGCGGCGAGCTGCAACGCGTATTCCCGCCCCAGCCCCTTGCCGGCGCCGGTGACGATCGCAACCTGTTCGTCGAAGCGCAGCTTCATCGGTGTTCGCACGCGAGGCGGTATTCCCGTTCCAGCTGATCGACCACTTCGGCCATCGGGCAGATTCGATCGACGGATCCCACTCCCTGCCCCGCCGACCAGATATCGCGCCAGCGCTTGAGATCCTGGCGCGAGAAATCGATTTCCCCTTCGGGCAGCTTGTCGGGATCCATGCCGTAATTGATGATCGACTGGCGCAGCCAGTTGGCTTTCACCCCGGTGAAGGAGGCCGAGCACACGACATCCTCGCTGCCCGAGGCGACCACCATCTGTTTCTGCTCCTCGGCGACCAGGCTCTCGCGCGTGGCGAGAAAACGGGTTCCGAGATACGCGAAATCGGCCCCGAGGATTTCCGCGGCGCGGATCGCGCGGCCACTGCCGATACCGCCACCGAGCACCAGCGGCCCGGCGAAGAAACGCCGCACCTCCTCGACGAACGCAAAGCCCGCGATCGGCCCGGTGTGACCACCAGCGCCGGCCGCGACCAGCACCAGTCCGTCCACCCCGGCATCGAGCGCCTTGCGCGCAAAACGCAGCGAGATCACATCGGCCAGCACGATGCCGCCATAGCCGTGAATCCGGTCGACCACCTCGCGCGGGCTGCCGAGCGCAGTGATCACGATCGACGGTTTGTATCTGAGCACCGCGGCAATATCCTGCTCGCGGCGCGGATAGCTCGGGTGCACGATCACGTTGACCGCGTACGGCGCACACCCTCCGCGCACCCCGGTGCTGGCATCGATCTCGGCGAACCAGCTCTCGAGATCCGCGTCGCTGCGCACGTTCTGGGTCGGAAAACTGCCGATGATCCCGGCGCGGCAGGCCGCGATCACCATTGCCGGCCCGGTCGCCAGGAACATCGGTGCCTGTATCACCGGCAACCTCAGTTGCGTCTTGATGTCATTCAGCACGCAGAACTCCTCGTCGGGGGTTTAACAGATCTCCGGTGGAAAAATTCACTTCCCGACCGGCCTCTTCGACTGCACGATCCGGAACCGGTTGCTCACGAACGCGAGGTCGGTCAGGCAGGCGGTTCCCGCCGGGGTCATGCCGGTCACGTGAAAATCGCTGTAGGCCGCGGCAAAGTTTATCGGCATGCGATGCAGGTTGCAGGCCACCGAGGCGCCGGCGATCTGAAAGGCATCGACCGCACGCGCCAGGAACACCTCGTCGATCGAGTACACATGCGTGGTGATCGCACCGCGCTCGCGCACCAGTTGCGTCGCATCGGCGAGCGCGGCGTCACGGTCGGCGGCGCGGATCAGGAACGAAACCGGGCCGAAGCGCTCTTCACCATACAGCTCATGGGCACCGCAATCGATCTCGATCATCAGCGGCGTGGCAGTTCGTGCCCGGGGGAAATCGGGGTGGGCATAGGGGGCGGAGTCGCGCCGGATGCGGCCCGTTCGCCGGCCGGCCTCGCGCATCGCGGCAAGCGTGTCGGCCACGGCGTCGTTCACCAGCGCTCCGCACAGGAACGCGGCGTTGGCGGGATCCGCGATATGGTTGTCGACTGCCTCGTGCAGCGCCGTGCAGATTTCGTCGAAGGACGCGCTCGATTCGCCGACCCGCACGCCCCCGGCAGGGATATAGATATTCTGCACACTGGTGCACATCTGCGCGGACGCCTGGCAGAGAGAGTGCGCAATGGCCTTCGCGGTCGCAGCGAGATCTGCGGTCGATTCGAGCAGCACCGAGTTGCAGCCGGCGGTTTCGGTGTAGACCTGGGCGTGGCGGCAGTTCTGCTCGATCCATTTGCCAAAGCGTGCCGAGCCGGTGAAGTCGATGATCGCGGTATCCGGATGGCGCAACAGTTCCAGCGTCGATTGGGCCGCAGGATCGTCCGCGACCATGCTCAGCAGATTCGGATCGTAGCCGGCCTCGGCCAGCAATTCGCGCCCGCTCCTGACCAGCAACGCAACCGGCAGAATCGCGTTCGGGTGCGGCTTCAGTACCACCGGATTGCCCGTCGCCAGGTTGGCCATCAGCGCCGGGTATCCGTTCCACTGCGGAAACGTGGCACAGCTCACCACCACGGCGGTGCCGCGCGGCATGATCCGGTAATGCTTCTCGAGGCCTGCCGTTTCGGGTCCGCCGAACCCGCGTTCCCAGTGCGCAGTCTCCGGCACATCGGCCATCGCCTTCCAGGCATACGCGAGCGCTTCCAAGCCGCGATCGAGGGCATTCGCGCCACATCCCGCGAACGCCATGATGTAGCTCTGCCCGGCAGTGTGCATCGTCGCATGGGCATTCACGAACAGTGCCAGCGGATCGCCCCAGCGGCTCAGCATCTCGAGGCAGATACCCACGCGCTCGCGCACCCCGGCATCACGCCACCCGGGCAGCGCCGCGCGCGCTGCCGCGAACACCGCATCGATGTCAGGCAGCGGGTAGCTGATGCCAAGCGACTCGCGCGTGAACGGCGAGACCTCGGCTCCGACCCAGCCCCGCTGCCCCGCCATCGGCAGCTCGAAACGCGACCCCAGCAGCGCATCGAAGTGTTGCCGGCCGAGCGCCGGAAGCTCCGCACCATGAATCCGCGAACTCGGCGATTCCGGATACGCCGTCCATGAATAGCGCCGGGCGCAGGCGTCCAGCGCCTTGTCGAGCACCGCCACATGCTTCTCGAACCAGTTGCTCATCGTCTTCCCTGCTCCCGGGAGCGTTGCGATGGATCGATTCTACCGGCCTTCCTTTACAGACCGATAGCGGTTGCCCGTGTTCGACGTGGCGTCCTGAAAGTAATTCGTGACAGTAAACTCTTTGTCGCAGACAAAGAGTTTACTGTCACGAATTACTGTCACGAATTACTGTTGCCGCGAAATGTCCGAATCGCCTTAAATTGCATTAATGAACGCACCTGAATAGACTGGATTCGCCCCTCACCGCAGCACAGGGATTAGCGATGAATGCTCGCCTGCTCGATCCAGACGCCCCGTTTGGCGATGCCCACGGCCCCATGCTCTGCGGCAGCTTTGCTCCGATATTCGAGGAGCAGGTGCTGGATGCACTGCCCGTCGAAGGACAGATTCCGGCAGATCTGAACGGCGTCTACCTGCGCAACGGCCCCAACCCGCGTTTCGAGCCAAACGGCAATTACCACCCCTTCGACGGCGACGGCATGCTGCACGCCGCGCACTTCGACCGCGGCCGCGTGACCTACCGCAACAAGTGGGTGCGCACCGATGCCTGGCTCGAGGAGGAGCGCACCGGCGGCTCGCCGTTCTGGGGCATCATGAGTACCCTGAAGGGGCGCCGCGATCTGCGGCTCAAGGACAGCGCCAATACCGATGTGATTGCCCACGCCGGCCACGCGGTGGCGTCGTGGTACATGGCGGGCGAGGCCTACCATGTCGATCCGGTCACGCTCGAAACGCTGGGCAAGGCGGATTATGTGAAAGGGCTGGGCAATGGTTTCTCGGCCCACCCCAAGGTCGACGAGCACAGCGGCGAGATGATGTTCTTCGATTACTGGCACGAGCAGCCCTTCATGAGCCACGGCGTGGTGAATGCCGAGGGCAGGCTGACCCACCACGAGCCCATCGAATTGCCCGGCGCACGCCTGCCCCATGACATGGCGATCACCGAACACTACTCGATCCTGCACGATCTGCCGCTGTTCCACGACGACGAGGCCTACCGTGCCGGGCGCCACAAGCTGTGCTTTCACAGCGAGCTGCCGACACGTTTCGGGGTACTCCCGCGCTACGGCGCCGGCAGCGAAATCCGCTGGTTCGAATTCTCGCCCTGCTTCCTGTACCACACGGTCAATGCGTGGGAGGAAGGCGACGAGATCGTGATGGTCGCGTGCCGCTTTCTGCCGGCCGAGACCCGTAACGGGCGCATCGACGAGGCACGCACCGCGCACATGATCGCCACGCTGATGATGGATGCGCGCCTGTGGCGCTACCGCATCAACCTCAGGACCGGCGCCACTCGCGAGGAATGCCTGGACCCGGAGCACAATATCGAATTCCCGACCATGAACAGCCGCATGACCGGGCGCCGCACGCAATGGGGCTACCTGGTCGACCATGATCCGAACATCCTGCGCTGGACCGGGATCCGCAAGTACAACACCGACAGCGGGACCTGCGTGGCCGCCTGGAGCGATGGACACGATCACTGCTGGTACAGCGAACCGTGGTTTGCGCCGGCCGACAACGCCCGCTCCGAGGACCATGGCTACGTGGTGAGTTTCGTGTGGAACGACCGCGAACGCAGCCAGCAATTGCAGATCTTCGATGCGCTCGATATCGGCAAGGGGCCGGTCGCGCGGGTACGGATGCCGCAGCGTATTCCGGCGGGATTTCATGCCTGCTGGGTAAAGCCGGAGCAGATCGCCGTGCGCTGAGCCGGCGCCGCACCGGACGCGTTTCAGCCATCCACTCCCACCACGAAACTCACCACCGTCGCGCACGAACCACCGATGTTCAGGGTTGCGAAACGAGTTGCGCCCTCGACTTGCATCGCGCCCGCCTGCCCGCTGACCTGGCGCGCGGCATCGAACAGCATGCGCGCACCGGTCGCGCCCACCGGATGACCGCAGCCGATCAGTCCACCGCCGGGGTTGATCGGCAGCTTGCCGCCCATTTCGATCAAACCGCTCTCCACCGCCTGCCACGACTGCCCCGGTGCCGTGATGCCGAAGTGATCGATCGCCATGTACTCGGTAACCGTGAAGCAGTCGTGCGTCTCGATGCCATCGAGAGCTTCGACACCCGCGATCCCGGCCCGCCTGAACGCGTCCCGGATCGTGTCATGCACATGCGGGAATACCAGTTCCTGGTCCCTGCTGCGCTCGATCTTGTCACGGTAACGCAAGCCCGCATTGTGGTGCCCCCAGCCCTGGATGCGCGGTAACTGCGCGAGCCGTCCGCCACGCGCGCGAACATGCGCCGCGGCAAATTCACCGCTGGCCAGCACCACCGCGCAGGCTCCATCGGTGATCTGTCCGCAATCCTGGCGGCGCACGCCGGGTTCGATCACCGGATTGGCCCGATCGTCATCGCTGAAGCTGTTGTCCCTGAATTCCCAACTGCGCGTCTGCGACAGCGGATTGCGCCTGGCATTGCCGTAGTTGATCGCGGAAATCCGGTTCAGGTGCTTTCGATCGAGACCGTAACGCCGTTCGTATTCCCCGGCCAGCAGGCCAAACACCGCCGGCCACATGAAGGTGCAGTCGATACCCTCGCGCCCCTGCCAAGCGGCGGCGTTCTGGTTCCGCGAGGCCACGTTGCCGGGCAGGTTGCGGAATTCCTCGGCACCCAGCACCAGCACGCAGCCGTAGCGTCCGGCCTCGATCCGGGCCATCGCCGTGAGCACTGCCAGCGAGGACGAGGCGCAGGCACCTTCGTGGCGCATCGCGGGCACTCCCCAGAGCTCGGGCACCACCTGTGCCACCATCGCCCCGAGGTGACCCTGCTGGCGCTGCGCCTCGCCGAATGCATTGCCCACGTGGATCGAGCCGATCGCCCCGGCATCGAGCGCGCAATTCTCCAGTGCGCCGAGCGTGGCCTCGCGGATCATGTCGGAGATATCGAGCCCCTCGCGTGACCAGGCGCGGGCGAAATCCGTCTGGTAGCCGCCGAGGATATATACGGGTGTGGTACTCATTTCCTGCTACTCCAAAACTTTTCCGGCCAACAATCCAGGCATCGAGGGGAAATGAATCTGCCACGCTCGGTCGCTTTGGCGCGTGCCGTCTCGATCCGTCAGCACCCTGCCTCGCACACCCGGTTGGCGCGTCGGCCGGTCCCGATACAAACTAGACCCTTTCCAGCAGCAGCGCGGCGCCAGTTCCGGCGGCGCCACTTGCCGCGACGATGCCCCGCTTCAGGTCGCGGCGCTCCATCTCGTCGAGCAGGGTGCCGGCCATGATCGCACCGGTGGCGCCAAGTGGGTGGCCGAGCGCGATCACGCCGCCGTTGACGTTGAGCTTTTCATCCGGGATGTCGAGATCGCGCCGGGCCTTGATCACGGTCGCGGCGAAGGCTTCGTGCAGCTCGAACAGGTCGATATCGGCGCTGCAAAGGCCCTGGGTCCGCATCAGTTTCGCGGTTGCGGCCACGCAGCCCGACACCACCAGCAGCGGATCGTCACAGGCGTTGGCAGCAGCCAGCAGCCGCGCACGCGGCGCCTTTCCGAGACGCGCCCCGGTGCTTTCGTCACCGAGCAGCAACAATGCCGCGGCGTCGGCCATCGCTGGCGAGTTGCCTGCCGTGTGCAGGTGGTCGATCACGACGAGACCGGCGAAGGCACGCAACTGCTCGGCGTCGGCACCGCCCGCGCCGAGTGCCGCGAAGGCGGGCTCCATGCGCGCCAGCGATTCCGCGGTGGTCTGCGCGCGAATGCACTCATCGGTCTCGACCGTGATGCCCTTCAGCGGATTCACGATCGGCACGATGGAGCGGAACCAGCCGTTGTCACGCGCGCGCGCCGCGCGCTGCTGGCTCTGCAGTGCCACCCCATCGATTTCCGCGCGACTAGCTGCGCTGAGCGTCGCGATCAGGTCGGCACCGCTGCCCATCATCAGCATGCGGCAACGCCGCGCCAGTTCCTGATCGCTGAACACCGCCGCGCGATCGGCCAGCATCGGCACCCGCGACATCATCTCGATGCCGCCGGCAACCGCGGCGTGATCCTGTCCGGCGGCGATCTTCAACGCCGCGATATTGATCGCATCGAGACCCGAGGAACAGAAACGGTTGACCGTGATTCCGGAAACGGATGCCGGCCAGCCCGCATAAAGCGCGGAAGTCTTGGCGATATTGCCCGCCTGCTCGCCGTGCTGCGTGACGCAGCCAAGCACCACATCGCCGACCGTTGCCGGATCCAGCCCGGCGCGTGCAACCAGCGCCGCGTAGAGCTGGTTCAGCAGTTCGTGCGGCGCGAGGTCGTGGAGGCCGCCGTCGGGCCGGGCCCTGGCCCGCGCGCTGCGCAGCCAATCGTAGAAATAGACCGCTTTCATGGTGCCACCAGCTCGCGCAGCGCGGGGCGCACCAGCTTGCCGAGCGGATTGCGCGGCAGCGCTTCGGCCAGCACCAGTTTCTCGGGAAGCTTGATCCGCGCCAACTGCCTTTCCTCGAGGAAGCCGACGATGTCCTGCAGAGCGACGCTTGCGCCCGGCTTTGGCACCGCGACCACGCAGATGCGCTCGCCGAGCATTTCGTCGGGATAGGCGCAGACCGCGGCTTCGGCGAGCAGCGGATGTCCGGCCAGCAGGGTGTCGATCTCGTCGGGCGAGATCTTCATGCCACCGCGCACGATGATGTCCTTGCAGCGGCCCACGAAACGGTAATAGCGGCTGTCCTCGCCGCTTCCGGCGATCTCGAACATATCACCGGTGCGGAAAAAGCCATCCGTGCTGAATACTTCCTCGTTGGCTTCGGGCGCATCGAAATAACCGTCGATCACGTTCGGTCCCCAGATCTGCATCTCGCCCGCCTGACCGGGCTCGGTGATCGGGGTATCGCTGTGTGGATCCACCAGCCGCGTGCGCATGCGGTCGCTGATGCTGTTCGACCACTCGATGCCCTCCACACCGAAACGCGGAAACAGCGTTGCACGACGCTCTGGATCAGGCACGTCGAGGCCCGACGAGGCAAGCGACATACCCTCGTTCGAGCCGAAGACATTGACCACCGTTATGCCGAATTCCTGCTGGAACTCGCGCACCATCCATGGCGCCAGAGGCGCGCTGCCCGAAGCGACCAGGCGCAGCGAGGACAGGTCGAAGCGTTCCATCAGTTCACGCTGCTTGAGCAGCATGTTGAGCAATGCCGGTGGCGCGATCGTGTAGGCCACCCGTTCGGCCTCGATCTGACCCAGGAAAACCGGCAGATCGAGCGGATGGTGCAGCGCCAGGGTACCGCGACAACGCAGCCACGGAAAAAAGAAACCCGAAAGGCTCGCCATGTTCACCATCGGAAACGGGCACAGCATCGTCATCCCCGGCTCCACACCGGTCTCTGTCACCGCCAGCGTCTGGGCCAGCCATTGATTGTGGCTGCGCGGAACGCCCTTGGGCGTGCCCGTGGTGCCCGAAGTCCAGCAGATCGTGAATACATCGTCGGCGGAAACCACGGCAACCGGCGGCGCAACCGCACCCGGTGCGAGCGGCAAAATGCCTTGCGGCCCGAGCGCAAGCACCCGCGTGCCGGCATCGAACAGCGCGGCATGACGAGCGGCGAGATCCTCGCCCTTGAAATTCGCGGTGCCGAGATAGACGCGCGGGCGCAGTTTGCGCGCGATCACACCGAGTTCGTGCCCGGCATACTGCATCGGCACCGGGCTGAGGATCGCACCAAGCGCGGCGCAGCTCAGGTAGGCAACGATGGATTCGACGCTGTTCGGCAACTGCATCAGCACGATATCGTCGCGGGCGATGCCTTCCTCGCGCAGGCTCGCCGCAAAACCGAGCGCGCGCTGGCGAAGCTCGCTCCAGCTCAGGCGCAGCGGTGCGCCGCTGGTGAACGATTCGCGGTTGGGCGGGTCGAGCAGCGCAAGCCCTTCGGGGTCTGCCTCGACCGCCGCCTCGAACAATTGCCAGGTCGTGGTATCACCCCACCAACCCAGCTTGCGGAACAGCGCGATGCGCTCGGGTGCGGCAGTCTGCATGATGTCTCTTTCCTTGCGTTACCGGGTCAAGAATACCTCACTGCCAGGCAGTGCGGGGCACCGTCTCGGTTACAGCCCAGGGAAGTGCATCGGGAAATTTCGCGAGCTCATCCTCGAGCCAGGCCGCGAGCGAGGCTGGACTGTCTGCGCTGGTGCGCGTGTGGGCAAAGATATGCGCCGGGCGGGACTTGCGATCGAACCACACATGATCTTCGAGCGGAACGGCGGGCCGGGTCGCGGCCAGCCATATGACGGTATCGGCACCGGCGGGCTCCTTGCGCAGCACGGATTTCAGGATCCGCCGGAAACGCGGCAGCGAACGCCGGACGCCATCAGTGTCCACCCACCCGGGGTGCATCACATAGCTGTGGACTCCCGAGCTGGCGTGATTTTTCTCCCACAGCGCGCTCAGCGCGAGCTGGGCACGCTTGGCAAAACCATAGGCGGCAGTACCGTTGTACTGCTGCGGATCCAGCACATGCAGCATTTTTGTCGAGAGCGGCACGTTGTACATGCCGCCGGAAGAAATATTGATGACCAGCCCCCGGTTGGCGAAGCCCCTGCCCCGCACCAGCCCTTCCGTCAGCAGGTAATGGTTGAGCAGGTTGGTTGCAAACGACGTCTCGCGCCCTTCGCTGTTGAGACTGAATTCATCGAGCAGCACACCCACGCAATTGACCAGCACATCCACGCGCTTTCCCGCCGCGGCCAATTCCCCGAGCAGCCGGCTCACATCCCGCTGCAACGAGAGATCCACGATGAACGGTTCGACGCGATCCGCCTCGGCACTCAAAGTGGCACGCATCGCCTCGAGTTTTTGCCGGTTGCGCGCAACCGCGCAGACGCGGGCGCCACGGCGGGCAGCCGCGGCCACTATCTCGCTGCCAATGCCACCCGAGGCACCGGTCACCAGCCAGAGCTGTTCGCTGAAATCAGCG
Organism: Gammaproteobacteria bacterium; assembly: GCA_016705365.1. Lineage (NCBI taxonomy): Bacteria > Pseudomonadati > Pseudomonadota > Gammaproteobacteria > Gammaproteobacteria bacterium. Next base: position 501,686 of record JADIYI010000009.1, read on the forward strand.
TCGAAACTCCGCCACGGGAGTCCTCGCGCCACGAATCCGATTTGCGAGAAGCTTGCCGCACAGCGCCCGTAGAAATTGATTATCTTCTTGAGTTGCGCCAGCTGCACGGGATCTCCTGCCGGTCCGGGCAATCGGGAACGACGATTATACTTCTCCGTGCAACCGCAACGCTGGCGAGTCATTCCGCCGCAACGTCCTGTGCGCGCAATGCTCCGTGACAGCGATTGCATTCCATGCGCATCTTGAGCGGCCTGGCAGAGCAGCTGTGCAACAGCTTCATGCTGGGCTCGCTATCCGCGGGCATCCATTCCATGCTCCAGAGATGGATTGCCAGGGTCGGCACGATCAACTCGCGCCCCTTGTCGGTGAGACGATATTCCAGCCGGCGCGCACCGGCGCGGCCGGGTTGCGGCTGCAGCACGCCCGCCTCGACCAGAAGCTTCAGGCGATGGGCAAGGATATTGGTCGCGACGCCCAGTTCGCGCCGCAGTTCGTCGTAACGGCGCAAACCCATGAACGTGGCCGCGAGCACCAGCGGCGTCCAGTGATCGGCCACCACATCGATGAAATGCAGGAACATGCCGCTCCCGGTTCCCGCCGCCACGGAAAACGTGGACGAGCGCCGCAGCGATCCGTCGTTGAGGTATTCCTGTTGCGTCTCCGAGACGACGCCCGCCCTGAAGCGGATGTCGCGGATGGAAATTGCGGTGCCGCAGCGTCCGCAGACGGCGACCGGGGTGAAGCGGTGGCCACAACTGCGATGCGTCAGGCGCATCGGCAGGTTGCGCCGCGCCGCCTGGGTCCAGCGCGATTCCCATGCCCATGCCGCGAGCGCGGTATCGTAGAGCGCGGACCCCTTGACGGTCAGGCGATACTCGAATCGCGGCGGTCGGGTCTGGTAGGGGCTCTGGTACAGCAAACCGTTATCCACCATCGCCCGCAATCGCTTGGTCAACGTGGCGCGGCTCGCCCCTGTCGCCGCAGCCAGTTCGCCGAAGCGTGTAGCCCCGGAAAACATCTCGCGCAGTACCACCATGGTCCAGCGGTCGCCGATCACCGCCAGCGCCCTTGCGATGGGGCTGCGCGTCAGCAGTGATTGGTGCTCCGATGCGGATTTCAAGCTCGGATTCCAGAAGGGAACGGGATGGAATTCGGCACAGGCAACAGTGCCTTCATACCCATGCGCAGGACCTTCAGCTTAGCGCAGGCGCGCTGCCAAAGAGAAGCACGACAACCCGTCCGCGCAAACGCTTGACAGCGTTGCAAGCGCTCGATAGATTCGGTCTTCTTGTGCAAGCAATACGCGTCGTCCCTGTTGCGCGGCACAGCTTTCATATGCGGGAAGTTCAGCGCCCGCAACCATCTGGATCCGCACTGAGGGGTTGTCGCTGCCGACCCTCGGCAACTGCCCTGCTCGCACGCAAAGGTATCCGACCATGGCGGCAATCCTGTCATCACTGTCGCTGAGTGCCACAGCGGTCCTGTGCTCGGTGCTCGCGCTCTGGCTGCTGTCGATCCGCCTGCGCGACGTCAGCATCATCGACCTTGCCTACGGGCTGCTGATCGGCGCGGTTGCGCTGCTCGGCTTTCTGCGCAGTGATTCACGCGGCGAATTGCAGTACCTGGCACTCGCCGCGATCACGATATGGATGACGCGCTACACACTGCATGTCTTCCGCCGCAATATCGGCAAGGGAGAAGACCCGCGTTACACCAGGCTGCGCGGCTGGGTGGGAAGCGAACGCGCATTCCGCTGGTTCAGCCTGCGCCAGGTATTTCTGCACCAGGGCGTGGTGATATGGCTGATCAGCCTGCCGCTGCAACTGATCATGTGCGGCCCCGCAACCGCGGCGGGCATCCTGGCGTACGCCGGGCTGCTGCTCTGGGGAGCAGGATTCATCACCGAGGCCGTGGCCGATCGTCAACTCACCCGCTTTCGCAACAACCCGGCGCAACGCGGTCAAATCCTCGATACCGGCTTGTGGCGCTACAGCCGCCATCCCAACTATTTCGGCGATGCCTGTGTGCACTGGGGAATCTATCTGATGGCCTGTTCGGTACCCTGGGGCGCCGCAACCATCATCGGACCGGTGGCGATCACCCACTACCTGCTGAACGTCACCGGCATGCGTACCCTGGAGAAGAAAATGCTGCGGGAAAAACCCGCTTACGCCGATTACGTGAAGCGCACCAGCGGATTCGTGCCGCTGCCGCCGTTGCGCAACGCCCGGCTCAGGGCAGATAGGTCTTGAACAACCCGCCGATCTGCCCGTCCCCATGCTGCGGCACCTTGTAGAAGGTGCGGATCACCACCGAGCCGTCGGGCTCGAAACGGTAGGTCTCGATGCTGAGCTCGAACGCCGGTGCGCCATCGCGCTCGAAATGGTTTTCCAGCAGCCACGCAACCTCGTTGCCACAGATGAACAGGGCGCCGTCGGCAATCCGGAAACGAACCGTTGGCTGGAACAGGTCCCAGGAGTCGAGTGCGCAATGCTGGAAGCCGGCTTTCTGCGGCGTGCCGACCGGGTCCAGCATCGAGAAATCGCCGGGGGCGACCTTGCGCCAGTTCGCGGCCCAGGCGTCGCGGTCACCGGCGTTCCACAACGCCACGTAATTGCGCGCCCACTCTTTCAGCTCGGCAAATGTCGGTGTACCCATGCTCAACTCCCCTTGAACGCCGCCGGGCGTTTCTCGAAAAATGCTTTCACACCCTCTTTGGCGTCTTCGCTCAGCATGGTGATGTTCTGCAGCTTGGCCTCGTAGGAAATGGTGTCGGGCAGGTCGAGCTGCATGGCACGGGCCAGCGCCTCCTTGGAATAGCGCAAGGCCAGCGGCGCCTTGGCCGCCAGCCCGTGCGCCCAGCGCAGGGCCTCGTCGAGCAACTGCGCGGCAGGCACCACGCGGTTTGCCAGCCCGAGATCGACGCAACGCGCCGCGCCGATCTTCTCGCCCTCGACGATCACCTCGAAGGCGCGCTTGGGTCCGAGCTGGCGCGCCAGGTGCCAGGTCGCGCCGCCATCGGGCACCAGCGCGATCGCCATGAAGGCCTCGTAGATATAGGCATTGTCGGCCATCACCATCAGGTCGCAGCTCATCGCGAAGGAGGCACCGATCCCGGCCGCGGCACCGTTGACCGCAGCGATGAAGGGCTTGGGCGCCGCGGCGATCGCCATCAGGGCCGGCTTGTATTCCTCGTCGATCTGCAACTGCACCAGTGGCGGCAGCCCGTCGCCGAGATCGGCACCGGCGCTGAACGCACGCCCCGCACCGGTCAGGACGGCGACCCGCACCTGCGGATCGGCGCTCGCCAACCGCACTGCCTCGAATACATCGCCGCGCATCCGGCGATTGAACGCGTTCATCGACTGGGGGCGGTTCAGCGTGATCAGCGCCACGCCGGCGTCGATCGCATAATCGACGGTTTCGAACTTGCTCATGCAGGGTACTCCGGCCGGTGAAGGCACAACTTGTAGCCACCGGCCACGATTGTCAATCCCGGGCGCGGCATCCTGAGGATAGAATACCCCGAACCAGTGCCGGAGATTCACGAGCCACATGAACACAGAGCCCTGGCGCGACGATATCCGCGCGATCGGGAAGCCCTACCTGCTGTTCCTCGGCGACATCACCGACCCGAGCGACGCCAAGACCGCGCAGGGCATCCACCAGTGGCGCCGCGAATGGTGCACCGCGCAACTGCGTATGCCCGGCTGCGTGGTCGATCTCGGCTTGCCCGACATGAACCCGCAACAGGCGGCGGCAGCGGGTGTGCGCAGCCTCGTGATCGGCATCGCGCCCGATGGCGGTGCGTTGCCGGCGCGCTGGCGTCCGAGCCTGTTCGCCGCACTCGAGGCGGGTCTTGACCTGGTGTGCGGTCTGCACCAGCGCCTGGCCGCGGACAGCGAACTGGCCGAACACGCGCGCCGCTATGGGCGGCGCCTGGTCGATGTGCGCAATACACCCGTGGCGCTCACGCCCGGCAACGGCGCGCCGCGCAGCGGCAAGCGCCTGCTCAGCGTCGGCACCGACTGCGCGGTCGGCAAGAAATACACCGTGCTGGCGCTCGAACGCGCACTGCGCGCGCGCGGCACGAGCGTCGATTACCGCGCCACCGGCCAGACCGGCGTGCTGATCGCCGAGCGCGGCCTGGCGATCGACGCGGTAATCTCGGACTTCGTCTCGGGCGCGGCCGAATGGCTGTCACCGGCCAACGAACCCGGGCACTGGGACCTGATCGAAGGCCAGGGCTCGCTGTTTCACCCCTCGTATGCCGCCGTGACCCTCGGCCTGATCCACGGCAGCCAGCCCGATGCACTGGTGCTGTGCCATGAAACGGGACGCCGCCATATCGGCAACCTGCCGGGGTATCCGATACCCACTTTGGGACGCTGCATGGACGCCTACCTGCAGGCCGCGCGCCTGACCAACCCGGCGGTGCGCTTCGTGGGCATCGCGCTGAATACCGCCTCCTGCGACGATGCCACCGCGCACCGCGCGATCGAGGCCGCGGCCGCCGAGACCGGCCTGCCCTCTACCGATCCCCTGCGTTTCGGTTGCGAAGCGATTGCGGCAGCGATGGAGGAGATCTGATGCGCGCGATCGCACGCTCCGAAACCTGGGCGGTGCGTGGCGGCTTCCGGATTTCGCGCGGGGCAAGCACGCTGAGCCACGTGCTGCATGTGAGGATCGAAGCCCACGGCATCCGCGCCCAGGGCGAGGCGGAGGCTGCCGAATTCAATATCGACGAGGCCGCCGCCTGTGTTGCGCGCTGCCGGGATTTTCTCGCCACACTCGAGCCGTCGTATACCCGCGAGCGCCTGCAGCACGATCTGCCGCGCGGGCCGATCCGCAATGCCATCGACTGCGCGTTGTGGGACCTCGAGGCAAAACGCAGTGGCCGGCGTGCCTGGGAACTGGCCGGCATCGATCCGGCGCCGGTACGCACGCTGTACACGCTCTCGCTCGACACACCAGCGGTCATGGCCGAGGCGGCACGCACCCACGCCCACTGGCCGTGGCTGAAGCTGAAACTCGGCGCCGACGGCGATATCGAAAGAGTACAGGCCGTGCGCGCCGCGGCGCCGCAGGCAAAACTATTGGTGGACGCGAACGGCGGCTGGAATCTTGCCCAGCTCAACCACTACGCGCCACTGCTGGCGGATCTCGGGGTGAGCGTGATCGAGCAACCGCTGCCCACGGGAAATGATCGGGCGCTCGACGGCTACAGCGGCCAGCTGCCGATCTGCGCCGACGAGTCCTGCACCGACCGGGCCAGCCTCGACACGCTGCCCGCGACGTATCGCTTCATCAACATAAAGCTCGACAAGACCGGCGGACTCAGCGAAGCACTGGCGCTCGCCGAGCGCGCGCGCACGCGCGGCCTGGGCGTGATGGTCGGCTGCAATCTCGGCACCTCGCTGGCCATCGCACCGGCATTGCTGATCGCGCGCCACGCCGATGTCGTCGATCTCGACTCACCGTTGCTGCTGGCCGGTGACCGCGAGCCGGCGCTGCGTTTCGAAACAGATCTCGTTCACTGGCCGGAGTCTGCATTATGGGGTTGAGAATCGTCTGCACCGGACTCGGCCTGCTGCTCGCCGCAACGCTGCAGGCGGATACGCTGTTTCGCGCGGCATCGATCGTCGATGGCAGCGGCGCACAACCCTACACTGCGGATCTTCGCGTGCGCGGCACGCGCATCGCGGCAATCGGTGCGCTGCAGCCCGCAACCACCGACACGATCATCGATGCGCAGGGTCTGGTGCTCGCCCCGGGCTTCATCGATCCGCACAGCCACCACGACGAGCACCTCGAGCGCCTGCCGGACGCGGCGGCCGCGGTATCGCAGGGCATCACCACCATCGTGGTCGGCGTCGACGGGGAATCGATCCATCCTTTCCGCGACCGGCTGCCGCAACCGGTGGCCGTCAACCTTGCCTCCTTCAGCGGCCACGGCACGCTGCGGCGCGCGGTGCTCGGCGAGGATTACCGGCGCCTCGCGAGCGCGACCGAAGTCGCCCGCATGCAGCAACTGCTGCAGGCCGATATGGACGCCGGCGCGCTCGGACTGTCGACCGGACTCGAATACGATCCGGGCATCTACTCCGCCACCGCGGAAATCGTGGCGCTGGCGCGCACCGCGGCTGCGGCCGGCGGGATCTACGCCAGCCATATGCGCAGCGAGGATGTGAAACTCGACGAGGCGATCGATGAACTTGCCACCATCGCGCGCGCGGCAAAAATTCCCGCCCACGTCTCGCACCTGAAGCTGGCGCTGATCGATCGCTGGGGCAAGGCCGGCACCGTGCTGGAAAAACTCGATGCGCTGCGCGCCGAAGGGCTCGATATCACGGCCGATGCCTATCCCTATACCTACTGGCACTCGAGCCTGACGGTGCTGTTTCCGGCGCGCGATTTCTCCGACATGGAGGCTGCGCGCCAGGCGCTGCTGCACAGCACGCCGGCCGCCGGCCTGCGACTCTCGCGCTACCAGCCCGAGCCGCGCTTCGTCGGCATGACGCTCGAACAGATTGCCGCCGAGCGCAACGAGGCACCCGAAATCACCCTGCTGTGGCTGATCAACCGCGCCTACCCGGACGGCAATCTCGATGCGGCTGAAGATGTCGAGGCGGTGATGGGCACCTCGATGCGCGAGGACGACGTGGCGGCGATCCTCGCATGGCCGCACACCAGCGTGTGTTCCGACGGCGCGCTCGAGGACGGGCATCCGCGCGGCGCCGGGGCGTTCACCCGCTACCTGCGCGACCACGTGCTGAACCGCGAGCCCGCCGATCTCGCCGCCGGCATCCACCGCATGACCGGCAAGAGCGCAACACAGATGCGCATCCGCGATCGCGGACGTATCGGCATCGGTCGCTACGCCGACCTGGTGCTGTTCGATCCGCACACCGTGCGCGATCGCGCCGACCTCGACAACCCGGGTGCGCTGTCGACCGGAATGCATGGCGTATGGGTCAATGGCGAACGCGTCTGGGATGGCTCCCGCAGCACCGGCGCCCTGCCGGGGCAGATCGTGACCCGCGACACCGTCCTGTAGCCAGGGCAACGGGAATCAGGACGAATACTTCGATGGGCAAACAGCGCAACGACAACCGGACATCCTCTCCACCCGCGCCTGCCAGCCCCTTTGCCGCACTGCAGTCACTGCGCGGTTCGCTGCCGCCGGGCGCCGCGGAACCGGCGCCGGCTGCGGGCAGCACGTCGTGTTTTGACACCAAGGTGGTGATCAGCCGCGAGCGCAAGGGCCGCGGCGGCAAGACCGTGACCGTGGTGCGCGGGGTGCTGCTGCAGGGTGCCATGCTCGAGGATTTCGCCAGTGAAATGCGCCGTGCGCTAGGTACCGGTGGCAGCGTGGAGGACGCGCTCATCGTGGTGGCGGGCGATCAGGTCCAGCGCGCCGCCGCCTGGCTGCGCGCCAGGGGCGCCTCACGCATCGTCATCGCCAACTGAGAACAGGAGGTGCCGGGCTCAACCCTGCAGCGGCCACAACAGCGGCACCGAGATGATCGTGACCGTCGCCATCAGCAGGTTCATCGGGATACCGATACGGAAAAAATCCGAGAACCGGTAACCGCCCGGTCCGTACACCATCAGGTTGCACTGGTACCCTATGGGCGTGGCAAAGCTTGCCGAAGCCGCCATCATCACCGTGATCACGTACGGAATGTCGTTCAGCCCCGCGGTCTTGGTGACCGCGAGCACCACCGGCAGCATCAGCATCGCCGCCGCGTTGTTGGTGATCATCTCGGTCAGCGTCATCACGCTGAGGTAGGTGAGTCCGAGCAGCAGCCACGGATTGGTGCCGGCAGCCGCGAGCAGCCCCTGGCCGAGAAACGCTGCTGCGCCGCTCTGCTCGATGGCATTGCCGAGGGCAAAGCTCGCCGCGATGGTGATCAGCACCGGCAGATCGAGGCTGCGCCGCGCATCGCTGACCTTGATGCAGCGGGTGAGCAGCATCAGTGCCGCGCCGAGCAACGAGGCGTTCAGCATGCTGGTCACGCCGAAGGTTGCCAGCGCCACGATCGCACCGAGAATACCCCATGACAGCCAGGCGTGACTGTGATCCGGCAGATCGTGCTCCAGTTCGTTCATCAGCAGGAAATCGCGCGACTGGCGCAGCCGGTTCATCACCGCCGGACGGGCCTCCAGCAGCAGCACATCACCGGCCTCGAGAGTGATCGAACTGAGCCGCCCGCGGATATGCTCGCCGTTGCGCGCCACCGCCAGCACCACTGCCCCATAGCGATCGCGAAAGTTTCCATCACGGACGGTACTGCCCACGACTTCGCAATGCTGCGCCACCACTGCCTCGACCAGGCGCCGCTCGGGCACACTGCGCTCGAGCGCGGGCTTGCTGCCCACGGCGGCCACCAGGCCGTTGATGCGCAGGATATCCACGATCGCCTCGGTCTCGCCGACGAATACCAGGCGATCACCGCCACGCAGGGTTTCCTCCGGTGCCACCGCGGTGATGACCGCGCCTTCGCGCTCGATTTCGGCGAGATAGATGCGTTGCAGATGGCGCAGGCCGGCTTCCTGGATGGTCTTGCCGACCAGCGGTCCGTCACGCGCCACCGCCACCTCGAAGGTGAAATTGCGGGTATCGGCAAAGGTCTCGTCCGGGCTGCGACGTGCCTTCAGCAGGATCGGCGCCAGCAGCACCACGAAGGTCACACCGCACAGAACGGCTATCATTCCGATCGGCGTGATTGCAAACAATCCAAAGCCCTCTTTGCCGGTCAGCGCCTGGTACTGGCCGTTCACCACCAGGTTGGTGCTGGTACCGATCAGGGTCATGGTGCCGCCCAGAATCGAGGCGTAGCTGAGCGGAATCATCAATGCGGAACTGGGCAGACGGATACGTCGCGCCCACTGGCTGACCGCCGGAATCATGGTCGCGACCACCGGCGTGTTGTTCAGGAAGCCCGACAGCAGCGCCACCGGCACCATCAACCGGAGCAGCGCCGGGCGATGACCGGCAGGCCGCCCGAGGATGCGTTCCACGATCAGGTCCACGCCACCGGAATTGCGGATACCGGCCGCCACCACGAACATTCCGGCCACGGTTATCAGGCCCGAATTGCTGAACCCCGACAGTGCCTGCTCGGGCGTCAGAATACCGGTGACACTGAGCACGAACAGCGCACCCATCAACACCAGATCGGTGCTGAGACGCGGAACGGTAACCAGCGTCAGCAGTACCGAAACCGTCAGCGCGATCGTGAACCAACCCTGCCAATCCATACATTTTCCCCGCGCACTGCGCTGGAATCATTCTAGGAGCAATGAGCAAGCGGCTGTAAATAAATATTTCGCCTTTGCATATAAGCATGGCGCGGACCTGCCGTGCCGGGGGGACCATGGACGGATACCGGGCAGCGGACAAATACTGCACGCAAGACGTGCAGGAACCTCAGAACGCGGCGGACTTCGCACGTCCATCGCCACTTGTGGGCGACCCTTGCTTGTTTCCGACAATCTCGCCGCCGTTGCGCATCTGCCCCAGCAGGTTCCGCTGCCGTGCGGCATGTGCCTCGGCACGTGCAAGGAGGGCCTGGAAGCGTGGCTCGGACCGAAGAGCGGCAAAATCGGGATAATTCTTCAGATAGATCCACCAGACCGTCATCGGCGAGGACAGCGAAGCCAGCTCCAGCGCGGCAAGCGCGCCCGCCAGGTCGGCATTCTGCGCAAGCAGGATGGCGCGGGCAATTTCGGTGAGGCGCGCGAGGCCTGGAGTCCGTCGTTCCAACTCCGGTAACTGCGCCAGCAAGGTCCGGGTAAGCGCCAGCGATCCGGTTTCGTCACCGCTCTCGCGCAGCAGCCGCGCGAGCTCCGCATACTGGATGAGCTCCCAGGGCATATCGAGCGCGGGAACGGTGCCGTGAAATCCCAGGCGTCGGGCCGCCAACTCGAGGGCGCGTGCGTACTCACCGGTTGCATGTGCATGCAGCAATGCGATTTTCGACACCCATGCGCCCTCGATCCGACTGGCGACCGAATTGTCGAGGGCATAAAGGATTTCACCTGCCGACTTCCACTCACCCGCCGCGAGCAGGATCTCCATGCGGCCCAGGGGAGTGGCCGGCTGGTTGGCATGGATCGCACCTTGCAGATCGTCGAGATCGAGATAAAACCATACCAGCTCGTCACGCACCCACTCGGCGCGGGGGTCGATCGCCGTGGCGCGCTCGCCGTAAGTGACCGCTGCGGCGAAATCGCCTTTCAATGCACTCAGATTGCCGAGCCGCACCAGTGCGGCCCGAAATCGCGGATCCAGTTCGATGGCCAGTTTCTCGAGCAATTCTGCCTCCGCCCATTGACCTTGCTGAACCAGCATCCTGGCTTTCACGTGATGGTTGTTCGGCATCAGGGGGTCGAGCGCACGCGCGCGGTCGATCAATCGAAAAGCCTCCTCACGACGCCCGGAAGACGACGCAAGCAGATCCGCAAGCATCGCGTAACCGCGCGCGGAACTGGGGTTCAATTCGAGTCCACGCCGCAGATCGCGCTCTCGCTGTGCCGGATCATCGCTCAGCCAGGACCTCGTCACATAAGCATCACCGAGCCCTGGCTCGAGCTCGAGCGCCTTGCGAACCAGCGGTGCCACGACTTCACGGGCATTCGCAACGCTGTTGTTGGCCGATGCGCGGATCAGGATCGCATCGGCCAGCAGGGCGTAAGCCGCGGCGTAATCCGGATCGAGTGCGATGGCCCGTTGAAGATGGTCGGCCGCGGCATCCGCATCACTGACAACCCAGGTGGCAAGCAGATTTCGCGCCTGCAGATACTCATCATGGGCTTCGATGCTGGCCGTGGAACTTTCGTTGAACAGGGGGTCTCCCGTACTGACAATCGCAACTTGCAATTTCCTCACCACGTTGCGGGCAATTTCCTGCTGCACCGCGAAGGTATCTCCGAGACGACGCTCGTAGGTCTCGCTCCAGACGTTGTAGCCACTCTGGGCGTCAGTGAGCTGCACACCGATGCGCACCTTGTCGGAGGCTTTACGCACGCTGCCCTCGAGCACATAACGCACACCCAGCCGGCGACCCACCGCACGAACATCTTCCTGGTTGGCCTTGAACTGGAACGAGGAGGATCGCGCGGTCACCTGAAACGCATCGACCTGTGCGAGCAATCCCAGCAGTTCCTCGGCGAGACCGTCCGAAAAATAACCAGAGCCCGCATCCTCGCTCAGGTTGAGGAACGAAAGCACCGCGATGGTGACAGGTGCGCTGGCCGCAACCCGGGACGACGCGGGCGGCGGAACCTCACGTAATGCCTGGTGCAGGAAATACACCCCCAGCGCCAGTAGCACCACCAGCGCCAGGAAGCCGAAGCCGGGGCGCAGCAAACGCCATCCGGCGCGTGACGCACTGCCAACGGATGGCGGGATCGGTGATTGCGCAGGAGCTATCAGCAGATCCGGGTTTTGCGGAGACAGGGCCAGGTCCGGCGATTCTGCAAGGGGCGGGGGGAAATCCGCAAGATAGCCTTTCTTGTGAATGGTCTTGATATAACCATTCGATCCATCGGCGGCCAGCGCGTGACGCAAGCTGGAGATGCCGCGACGCACCGCCTCGTCGGATATTACCCGGCCATCCCACACTGCGTTCACCAGCTGGTCATGGCTGAGCACTTCGTCCGGGTGCGCGAGAAAGTACTCGAGCAACCGTGCAACCTTGGGCTCGAGCACATTCTGCAGCTCACCGATCGCCAGCATGTGGGTATCGGGTTGAAAACACCAATCGCCAAAGCGTATCTGACGAGTCATGGGTTCGCTTCGCCCTGATTCCGGCAATAAACCGCAGCCACGAGTGTAAAACCATAGGCAAGTGCCGCGCCAGTACCTGAGTGGCACGGTGCGGAATTTGCGTCACTGCCCATCTACCTTGAGTGATAACCGATTGATTACAAAGATGTTCACGAATTCCTCACGATTGAATCACGCACTCCTCATGCCTTGCGCCGCGGCTTGTGATCTTGTGCTCGCCCGGTACAGCGCACGGCCGCGAAGAAGAAGAAGAAACCGCTACGCGTCCCGCGCAGCCTGTCCGGCAAATTCAACCTGGAGGAGAAAAATCCCATGAACCCAAGGTACAGTGCCCCGCTGATCAAGTCTGTCGCTCTCGGCATCGCCATTGCCACCGCGGGCGTTTCCACGCACGCTGCCGACGACCCCCGCATCGGAACCTACGTCACCACCGCAACGCGGAACGCCGCCGCGGATGCCCCTCCCCGTTCGGCAACACGTTCGATGACCGTGAGCTACCGCGATCTCGATCTGTCACGTCCGGCCGGAATCGGCAGCCTGTATGCGCGACTGGAACGCGCCGCGCGTGCTGTTTGTGTGCCGCGCGAGGTGCGCGATCTCGGCATGCGCCGCGATCAGGCGCGTTGCCATGCGTCCGCAATGGATAACGCGGTCGCGAACATCGACAATCCCGGTTTATCGGGATTCCACCTCGCCCAGACCGGGCGGTCGGTGGGAATCGAATCACGGGTCGCCGACACGCAATGAGCGATGGATGATCCTGACACTCCCTCCCGGTCGCGGCGAGGGAGCTGTCAGAATATAGTGCGGGTCAGGAGGATGCGATGAGCATCTTGCGCCGCAGAAAAGCAATCTGGGTGGAGAGATCGAGGTCCTTGGGGCAGTAATCCTCGCAGCCGAGCAGGCTCATGCAGCCGAACACGCCGTTCTCGTCGCCGATCAGTTCGTAGAACTGCGCGTCGCTGCGGGTATCGCGCGGATCGAGCCGCAAACGGGCGATCTTGTTGAGACCGGCCGCGCCGACAAAATCCTCGCGCATCTGCGCGGTGGCGCAGCCCGCGATGCAGCAACCGCATTCGATGCAACGCTCCAGCTCGTAGATGTCCTGCGCGAGCTGCGGCTCCATGCGTTCTTCCAGGGCGCACAGATCGGGCTCGGCTGCGCGCATGTGAACCCAGGCCTCGAGCCGCTCGCTCATGCCCTGCATCCACTTGCCGGTATCCACCGAGAGGTCCCCGATCAACTGGAAAGCCGGCAATGGCGCCAGCGTGATCCCGGTGCCGAGGTCGCGGGTCAGGGTGCGGCAGGCGAGTCTCGGGCGGCCATCGATCAGCATGCCACAGGCGCCGCAGATTCCGGCACGACAGACAAAATCGAACTGCAGCGAGGGATCCTGGTTTTCGCGGATCTCGTTGAGAGCGATGAACAGCGTCATGCCCTCGGCTTCCTCGACCTCGAAACTCTCCATGCGCGGCTGGCTGCGGGGATCGGTGGGATTGTGGCGCATCACGCTGATGCGCAGCTGCCGGGGTTGCGTCCTGGCGTTGCCGTTCATTATTCGTTCTCCCCAAGACGCGCGTTGCGACCCCGGTATTTCCGCGGCAGCAATTCCTCGCAGGGCATCAAGCGCTGCTGCAGCACGAAGCGGTCCCGCCCGTCGTACTCCGCACGCAGGCGATCCACCTCGGCCTGGCGCGCCGCGCTCGCCGGATGCTCGATATAGTCCCTGGCCCCGTAGCCGCGCCAGCCGGGCGGCAGTTCCATGCGCGTGACGTCGAGCGGCTCGTAGGCGAGCTGCGCCCGCATGGCACCGGCATCGGGCCACGTGGCCAGGGTGCGGTTCAACCAGTCACGATCGTTGCGCTGCGGATGATCGCTGCGAAAATGCGCGCCGCGACTCTCGGTGCGCGCCAGCGCGCCCTGTGCCACGCACAGCGCGAGCTTCAGCATCCGCGGCAAGCGATAGGCTGCCACCAGTTCCGGGTTGGCACCGCGCGCCTGGCTGCGCAGCCCCATGTTGCGACTGCGCTCGAGCAGCAGCCCGAGCCCCTCCACTGCGGCGGCAAGCTTTTCCCCCGAGCGGAAAATTCCCACGTTGTCGGTCATGATCTGCTGCATCTCGTTCATCAATCCGAACGGGTTCTCGGTGCCCGCGCCGCTCGCGATGGCGCTCAGCTGGCGCCGCTCGCGCTCGGCAAACTGCTTCACCAGCGTGGTGGACACGACACTTTCGCTGTCCGCGGAGGCACAGAAATCGGCGATATACTCACCGACGATCATCCCCGCCACCACGGTCTCCGCCACCGAGTTGCCGCCCAGGCGATTGAAGCCGTGCATGTCCCAGCAGGCGGCCTCGCCGGCGGCGAACAGGCCCTTCAGGGTGCGGCTCTCGCCGCGCTGATCGGTGCGCACCCCACCCATCGAATAATGCTGCGCCGGGCGCACCGGGATCAGCTGCTCCGCGGGGTCGATACCGAGAAAATAATTGCAGATCTCGCGCACCTCGCGCAGCCGCGTCTCGATGTGCTTGCGCCCCAGCAGGCGGATATCCAGCCACAGGTGTTTGCCGAAGCGGGTGCTCGCCGCATGCCCCGCCGCAATATGCTCCTCCATGCGCCGCGACACCACGTCGCGCGAGGCGAGCTCGGCCTTGTCCGGCTCGTAATCGGGCATGAAACGGTGCCCGTTGCCATCGAGCATCAGGCCACCATCGCCACGGCAGCCCTCGGTGACCAGGATCCCGGCCGGAAATATCGCGGTCGGATGAAACTGGATGGCCTCCATGTTGCCGAGCGCCGCGCAGCCGGTCTCGAGGGCGATCGCGGCCCCCATGCCCTCGTTGATCACCGCGTTGGTCGTGACCCGGTAGAGACGCCCGAAACCGCCGGTGGCGATGCAGGTCGCGCGTGCCACGTAGGCGACCAGCTCGCCGCTGGCAAGATTGCGCGCAATCGCGCCGCGACAGCACCCGCCCTCGTGGATCAGCGACAACGCTTCCATGCGCTCGTGCACCGGGATCCGGCTGGCCAGCGCCTGGTCGCTCATCGTGAACAGCATCGAATGCCCGGTGCCGTCGGCGACATAGCAGGTGCGCCATTTCCTGGTGCCGCCGAAATCGCGCGCGGTGATCAGGCCGTGGGCCTCATCGCGCTCGCTCAGGGTGACACGCTTGCCGTTGATCACCACCTCATGATCGCCGCGCTGCACCCGGTTCCACGGCACACCCCAGGCCGCGAGCTCGCGCACCGCCTTCGGGGCGGTATTCACGAACATGCGCACCACGTCCTGGTCGGCGCCCCAGTCGCTGCCGCGCACGGTGTCGGCGAAATGCACATCCTCGTTGTCGCCATCGCCCATCACGGCATTGCCGAGGCTTGCCTGCATGCCGCCCTGCGCGGCCGATGAATGCGAGCGCTTGGCCGGCACCAGGCTCAGCACCAGTGCATCGAAACCGCGCCGGCGCGCGGCAATCGCGGTGCGCAGCCCGGCGAGCCCGCCACCGATCACCAGCACATCGGTATGGATGATCTGCATCTCAGTGCGTCCCGCGGTTGCCGGGCACCTGCGGATGCTCCGGTACATAGCGCTCACCGGCGCGATCACGGTGCTCCAGGCCGATCCTCACATAGGTCGCGAGCGTCAGCGTGCCGAGCACCAGGAAGAACACCACGATCAGCGTGATCAGCAAGCGCAGGCGGCGGCGCATGCGCCGCGGATCAGAGGAGCGTATCCAGCCCCATTTCAGGATCAGGCGGTAAAGGCCGATCCCGGCATGGATTTCCACCGCGTAGAGCATCAGCAGATCGAGCGGCCACATGCGCCCGCTCACGGCACGATCGGCCGAGGCATAAGGCCCGATGGCACCCGGGTGTAGCGCCATTTCGTAAAGATGAATCGCAACCACGAACATCAGCACCAGCCCGGTGATCACCTGCAGCAGCCACAGCCAGGTATCGGCATGACGCAACATCCGCGCGTGCTTCATGAAACCGCGATACTCGCGATAGCTCGCCGGCATGCGCCGGATCGATGCCAGTGCATGCACCAGCACCAGCGCCGCTACCGCCAGCACGGCGGCACTGACCAGCCCCGGCACCGGGCGCCGGAACAGGAACTCGCCCTCCATCGCACGCGTGACCGCGTGCATGGCATCCTTGCTGATCAGGATGCTCGAGACCAGCCCCATGTGCACCCACATGAACAGCACGAGAAGCAGCCCGCTCGCACCCTGGATCAGGTCGAGCCGTGCCGGTCCCTTGTCAATGGGTGCTGGTGTCGTGTTCAACTGGCTGGTTGCTGTTCGAGACTGTTGTTGTCGCATTATGTCCGGACAGCGGCGCCACCTCTTGATCTGGTGCAAACGAATTGCAGCCCGCACACCCCGAGCGGCTCGCGTAACACCCGCGTGCCCGCGGCTCCTTGCCCCGAACGGGGAGAGCCGCGCGCGTGTTGCAAGGCCCGGTTCGCAGGCTACAATCGCGCTCCTGTCCGAACCCGCCCGGAAACCCTGAGCAATGAACCTGCGCGACACCCTCAACACCGCGGTCGAAAAGGCGATGCGCGCGATCGATGTTCCCGCCGACTGCCAGGCCCTGCTGACCCCCGGCACGCGCGCCGAATTCGGCGATTACCAGGCCAACGGCGCAATGGCCGCCGCCAAGCGCATGCGCGGCAACCCGCGCGAACTGGCCGCGCGCATCGTGGCTGAACTCGAGCTCGAAGGTATCGCCGAACGCATCGAGATCGCCGGGCCGGGCTTCATCAATATCCACCTGGACACGGCATTCCTGGAACAGCGCCTGGCGCTGGCTGCGGCCGATCCGCGTCTCGGCATCGCCGCGATGGAACAGCCACAGACCGTGGTGGTCGATTACTCGGCCCCCAATCTCGCCAAGGAAATGCACGTCGGACATCTGCGCAGCACCATCATCGGCGATGCGGTGGTGCGCTCACTCGAGTTTCGCGGCGATCGTGTGATCCGCCAGAACCATGTAGGAGACTGGGGCACGCAGTTCGGCATGCTGATCGCGCATCTCGAGGATCTCACGGCCGGCGGCACCTCGATCGAGGACGCCGCGCTGTCCGACCTCGAGGAGTTCTACCGCAACGCCAAGCAGCGCTTCGATGCCGATGCGGCGTTTGCCGAACGCTCCCGCGAGTACGTGGTCCGCCTGCAATCGGGCGATGCGCACTGCCGCCGGCTGTGGCAGCGCTTCATCGATATCTCGGTGCGGCACAGCGAGGAAATCTATCGCGCCCTGAACGTCACGCTGACCCGCGCCGACATCAGGGCCGAGAGCGCCTACAACGACGATCTGCCGCTGGTGATGAAGGAACTCGATGCGCGCGGCCTGCTCGCGTGCAGCGATGGCGCGAAAGTGGTGTTCCTGGAGGAACTGCGTGACCGCGAGGGCAACCCGCAGGCAGTGATCGTGCAGAAGGGCGATGGCGGATTCCTCTATGCCACCACCGATCTGGCGGCCGCGCGCTATCGCGCCGCCACCCTGCATGCTGATCGCGTGCTGTATTTCATCGACGATCGCCAGAAGCTGCATATGCAGCAGGTGTTCGCGATCAGCCGGCGCGCGGGTTTCGTGCCCGAGCGCGTGAGCCTCGAGCATCATCCGTTCGGCAAGATGCTCGGCGAGGACGGCAAACCCTTCAAGACCCGCTCGGGCGGCACCGTGAAGCTGGCCGAGTTGCTCGCCGAAGCGGTGGAGCGCGCCGCCCGATTGCTCGTCGAGCGCAATACCGAGATGGCGCCGGACGAGCGCGCCGCAGTCGCGCGCATCGTCGGGATCGGCGCGGTGAAATACGCCGACCTGGCGAAGAACCGCACCAGCGATTATGTGTTCAGCTGGGATCAAATGCTGAGCTTCGAGGGCAATACCGCGCCCTACCTGCAGTACGCATGCACCCGTGTCGGCAGCATCCTGCGCAAGGCCGGGGTCGATCCCGCGACGCTCCCGGGACCCATTCACATCGGCTCGCCCGAGGAACGCGCCCTGGCGCTGAAGCTGGTGCAGTTCAGCGAGGCCCTGGAGTGCGTGACCCGCGATGCCGCGCCGCACCTGCTGTGCGCCTATCTTTACGATCTCGCCGGGCTTTACATGCGTTTCTATGAAAACTGCCCGGTACTGCGCGAGGACATTTCCGCCGAACAGCGGACGAGTCGCCTGCGTTTGTGCGACCTGGTTGCGCGCACCATTCGCCAGGGCCTCGAACTGCTCGGCATCGAGACACCGCAGCGCATGTAGGAGCAATTCGCACTGCCGTTACGCCGGGCAGGGACAACGATCGCTGACTACACTACGCTCTGCCCCATCATTCAGGATCGTCATGACGCAGCAGGGCCATGAAACGCGCACCGTAGAGGACTGGATCACTCGTATCAACCAGCGCGAGCTCGCGGCGCTGGCCGCCATCGTGCAACGGGTACAGTCGCTGGTCGGTGATGAAGACAGTTCGGCCGCGCAACTGAGCGAGGTATTGCGGCTCGACCCATCGCTCAGCTCGAAAATCCTGCGCATCGCCAACAGCCCGACCTACCTGGTTTCACCCGATCCGGTCACTACCCTCACCCGGGCCACCACCCTGATCGGCTTCGATGCCATCGCCAATATCTGCATCACCAACCGGCTGCTGGAAACGCTGCTGGCAAGGAAGGAGCTTTCGCGCAGCGTGGTGGAGCGCGTGCTCGATCGCACCGCGGCATCTCTGCACGCCGCGGTACAGGCCCGCGTCATGATCAGCAACGCGAGCTCGAGGGAGCGCGAGGAGGCGTTTCTCGGCGCCCTGCTCGAACAGATCGGCGAAAGCGCCTTCTGGAGCCTCGGCGGGGCGGAAATCGATGCCCTCGATACGGCCCTCGCGACGACGCCGCAGAACACCCGGGAAGCCCTCATCAGGAGGACCGTCGGCGGCTCGTTCCGCCAGCTCAGCAGAGGCCTGATCAAGGCCTGGCATCTCGGCCCCGGCACGGCCCTGCACGAACAGATCACGCCCGCGAGAGCGTCGCGCGCGCAGGTCATCCTGCTCGCGAACGAACTCGCCGACTGCGTGGCGTGCGAAGGCTGGGAATCGCCGCTGCTCGATGATCTCTATGCCCGGATCGCGGCACTGACCAACATCGAGACCGGAGCGGCCGCGATGCGGGTGCGCGCCTGCGGTCGGGAGGCCGAGGGCATCGCGCGCTGCTACGGAGCCAGCATGCTGGCCCAGCGCATGAGCCACAAACCGGCAGGTGCGAAATCCCGACGCACCAGCGCGCACGGGGATTCGAGCGTGCGACTCGGCGTACTGCAGGAACTGGGCGCGATGCAGCCCGGCACTGCGGACATCAATACCGTGATGCAGACCGCCATCGATGGCATATACCGCGGCATCGGCATGGATCGCGTCATCGCCGCGCTGCTCAGCGACGATCGAAAAACGCTCTCCGCCCGTTTCTGGCTCGGCGACGGGTGCGAGCAGTGGGGCCCGACTTTTCGCTTTTCCGTGACCAGGCGCGATGACATCCTGCACCAGTGCGTCGCCAACAACCGTTCGTTTCGGCATGATGCCAGTGCCGCGCAAGCCCCGGCCGGACTGATGCCGGCGGAACTTCTGGACTTCTGCCAATCGGGCGACCTGCTGCTGGCACCGGTGCTGGTCGGAACACGCTGCATCGGGGTGTTGTATGCTGACCGTACGCTTTCGGGTGCCGCGATCAGCCAGGAGGATTTCGACGCCTTCGCGGAACTGGCACACCAGCTCGCCCTGAGCATCGAGCTCGTTGGCAAGCCCGCGTCCTGAAGGGCTTCGGTTGCGCCACCGCCCATGGTGAGCGCGCGCGGCGCCGCTGCGGTGGCCGGCAATCAGTGTGGTGCAGTTGCGGCGCGCCGGTCCGCCTCGGCAATCACGCTCGCGCAGGGATCCTCCAGCGTCGAAAAGCGGTCCCACACACTGCTTGCCAGAATCGACAAACCACCGGTGGCGACCGCGGTCCCGCCGCTGATCAGCGTGCCTTTCTGGTCGAGCGTCAGCTCGGGTTTGGCCAGCGTCCCGGAGACCTTGACGTAGGGATTGAGCAGTTGCGTCGCGCTCAAGCCGAGGCCCTCCCTGGCTACGGTCCTGAATTTCAGATCGATGCTCTCGTTGCGCAGGTCCGCGGCGCCATGACTCATGATGTCCAGCGCGCTGGTTCGAATCACCAGCGCCGGATCCGTGCGCAGCACACCTCCTTCGGCGCGCAACGCGTAGGCCGCGCAGATCACGTCGGTGTAGGGCTCGCGCTTCATCAGCGGATTCAGTGTTTGCAGGAGTTGGCCGAAAAAGCTCGAATACATCAGGTTCAGCTTGCTGTTGGGCAAGCGGGCGCCGGCGCTGGTAAAACGCAGGGTGCCACGCAGGGAGGTCGCCAACTCACGCAGACTGCGTCCCTCGCCCGCAAGATCGATCTCCCCATCGTAACGAAGCAGGCCGAACGGGTTGCTGCCACCGAAATCGAGCAGCAGGCTCTTGCCACTTCCCGCCAGGCGCACCAACGGCACCGTACCTGCGGAGCGGATATCGAGCTGCCCCGAAAACGTCCCGTTGCGGTTGGCAAAGCCGATCGGAGCCGCGGCGAGGTTTCCGTGCTCGAGACGGGCATCGAAGCCAACCGCGGAGTATTCGAGCCCCGCGAAGAGCAACTTGTCCGCATGCAACGCGAAGCGGCCGTCGAGCTTGTCCAGCCGCTCCAGCGGCAGCGGGAAATCGGGTATCAGCAATTTGCGCTGCGGGCTCGCCGCTTGCTGCTCGCGAGGGATGAACGGCGTCAGATCCAGGGAATCGGCATGCAGCTCGATATCGACAACAGGACGCGGGGCGAGGCTGATCCGGGCGCGCCCGGAAAGATCGCTGGCGCCGAACGTTGCGCTGAAGCTCTCGAAATCCAACGCAGCCGGTGTGGCCGAGATGCGCGCCTCGAGCCGCAGAGCACTCGCGGGCAGCGTCAGGCCGGGGGGCAATTCGACGCCGGAGCGCCGTCCCGCGGCGGCCAGGTCAGAGATATGCGCATCGAGCTGCAGCCCCATGGCGGAGAGTTCCGGCGCAAACCCGAGCTCACCCTTCAGGCTCACCTTGTCGGTGGCGGTTTCGAGCTGCAGCAGATCGAAGCTCAAGCGGTCGTTTTTCCAGCCACCGCGCGCACTCAGTTGCCCGCGCTGGTGCACCAGCGGCAACCAGCCCAGCTCCGGCAACAGCGCATCGAAACCGTTACCGGTGGCGCTGATGGCGAATTCGCCGCGCGATCCGGCGAGAGGTAGTCCAAGCGTGGCGCTGCCCCCGATAGCGAGATCACCGACGGAGAATTCCAGCTTGCGCACCCGGACGGCATCGCTCGTGCTGCTCAATTCACCTGCAGCATTGAATCGCAGCCCCGGCAATTTGCGTCGTGCCATGCCACTGAACCCGGCGAGGTCCGGCCCCTCGACCCTGAAGTTCAGCGCGATTCCCGGCAGCGCGCGCGGGCTGCCAATCTGCCCATCGAGACGCAAGCGAGCCCCGGCGATCGTGGCCTCGCCATCTTCCAGCCGCCAGGGGCCGCCGCGGGCGCGAAGCAATCGCCCGCCCGCGGTGTAGGGCTCGGCAGGCAGCGAAGGCTGGCCCAGCAAGTCGGTGAGCAGGCGCGGATCCTTGCCCTGCAACGAGACGCGCAGGTCCAGTTGTTCACCAAAGGGTTGCATCCCGATCACGCCGTCGAGTTCGAGCCGATCCCCGCCGAGTTGCAGCGCGCTGCTCTCGAACTCCAACCCGGCCTCGCTCCAGCGCAACCCGCCGCTGGCATCAAAGCTGCCGCCGGGAAAGCCGCCTGTCTTCAATGCGGCTCCGATCGCGGCAAAATCGGCGCCACTGGCGGTGAATTGCAGCTCGCTGCCGTAGAAGCCGGGAGCCTCTCCCAGCGGACCGTCGATGGTGAGTTTCCCGAGCGCGGTGATCGCGGTGACATCGAGCAGCTCGCGGCCTTGCGCCGAGTGTTTCAGGCGGCCGTTCAACTCGAACGGCCCGGCCGCGAGGCCGGGTACATGAAGCAGTTCGCGCAATCGCGCCAGGTCGGCACCCTTCGCTTCGAAGCCGAGATCGCTGCCGCTCAGGCGCTCGATGCCATCGATGCTGCCGTGCACGCGGAGTTGCGCATCTTTCAGTTGTACCGCCAGGGCATCGATGGTGAGCGAGTCTCGCCGTCGCTCCATGTGCAACTCGAGGCTGAAGGATTCGGGCGGCAGATGGTCGAGACGAAACAGCCCGCCCATCACACTGAGATCGGGGCCGGAAGCCGCGAGCTTCAGCACCGCCTTCTCGACGTTCACCGGATCGACGAGTTCACCGCTCCCCTCGAGTCTCAGCTCGCCCACTACACCCGAGAGTTTGCCGCTGATTCCACGATTGCCGGTCCCCGGGGCGACGCTTGCCTCCAGCCTGACGGGGCCGGAACCGAGATTGCGAATTCCCAGGTGATGGCTCAGGTAGTCGGCATCGGGACCGCTGACCGCGAGTACCAGCCGCGTATTCCCCGGGGACCCCAGGTCGTCGATGAGCCCGCTGCCATCCAGCGTCAGTTCCCCGAGTTGCCCCTGCAACGCGACGCGGATGTCCTTGCCCTCGAGCAGACTGCCCAGGGGGCCCACGCTGGCGCTGAAGCGCAGCGGTATGTCATTGGCCTGCCCCGAGGCATTGAAGACCAGCAAGCCATCGGTCCCGGGATGCTGCTCCACGGTGCCGAAGCGAAACTCCAGTGGGCGGCTCAGGCGCGGCCCGCTGTAACGCAACCGGGCACCGGGCATCGAGATCAGTTTCACCAGCAGCGACGGAGCCTCCGGCCAGCCCGATTCGTGCTCTTGCCCGAGGTTGCCGAATTGCCAGTTGGCCTGCCCCTGCGCGTTGCGCTCCAGCAGCACGTCGAGGCCGGCCAGCTCGATCCGCGGGATCACCGCCGTGTCGCGCAACAACGACAGCAGCTCGAGCTCCAGTACCATGCGCGAGACCCGCAGCATCTCGGGCTCGCTGCCCCAACCGGAATTGGCGAGCCGCACCGCTCCCGCGTCGATCCGCACGATCGCGCCCAACTCCAGGCGCAGCTCCCCATCGATGGCGAGCCGGCGGCCAAGCGCAGCGCCAACCGAGGCCTCGAGGCGGCTCTTGAAAAACCCCGGATCGAGCTCCAGCGCAGCCACCAGCGAAACGATCGCCAGCAACGACAGCATCAGCGCGGCGAGGAGAAATCTGCGTACGATCATCATGGCGCGGGAGTGTAGCCCATGGTGGGCGGACAGGCGTGCTCCAGGTGCCGATACATCGCACTGCTCGGTGCGTTCAAGGTACAGTTGGCCCGGGCCATTCATGAACTCATGATCGGAAAATGACACGATGCATCGCTTGCTCGGCTGGATCGTCAATGTGCTCGTCGCGACCCTGAGCGTGCTGGCGACCATCGTCCTGATATATGCGTTGCAGGCGCGCAGGCTTCCCGATCTGCAGCCTTGGCACACGCAGGCACCGGCCGGCGAGATGCAGGCAGCGGAGCTTGACGCCGGATTCACGCTGGATCGCTACCTCGGGCGCGAGCAGGATCTGTTCGAGGAAACGCGCACTGGGCTGTTGCAGTCGATCCCCCTGGAACAGCAGCTGCCCGGCAATCGCTACTGGGCGCAAAGTCCCAACTACCAGTGGCTGTTCCCGCGCGACTGGAACCGCAGCTTCGAGCTGCGGCCGGCGCGGATCGAGGGCGGCGCGTTGCTGTTGCACGGTCTTACCGATTCGCCTTACAGCATGCGTGCAATCGCCCGCGCGCTGTTCGATCGCGGCTATTACGTGCTGGCCTTGCGCATGCCCGGCCATGGCACGGTGCCGGCGGCGCTGGCGCAGGTGACCTGGCAGGACTGGATGGCCGCGACCCGCCTCGGTGCACGGGCAGTACGCAGTCAGATCGGTGCCGACGCGCCGTTGCTGATGGTCGGTTATTCGAACGGCGCGGCACTGAGCGTCAAGCATCAGCTCGATGCCCTCGAGGATGCATCACTGCCACGCGCCGACCGTATCGTGCTGATGTCGCCGATGATAGGGATTTCGCCGAGCGCTGCCCTGGCACGGCTCCTCGGCAGGCTGTCGTTCATTCCCTTTTTCGCCAAGTCGGCCTGGACCGAGGTGCAACCCGAATTCAACCCGTTCAAGTTCAATTCGTTTCCGCTGAACGGCGCGGTGCAGACCCGCGCGCTGACCGAGGAAATCAGCCGCGGAATCGGTCGCCTCGAAGGCAACGGCGGCCTCGCCCGGATGCCGCCGATCCTGGCATTCCAGTCGCTGCTCGACTCCACCGTCAGCACCCGCGCGGTCGTGCGCACGCTGTTCGCTCATCTGCCAGCGAATGGCAGCGAGCTGGTGCTGTTCGATTTCAACCGCAACGCGGTGTTTGCCACGGCGTTCAAGCGCTCCGACCGCGAATTCCTGCGCACCCTGTTCGACGACGATCCGCGCGCCTACCGCCTGCAAGTCATCACCAACAACAGCGAGCACGGCTCCGCTACCGTGCGCAAATCGATTGCCGCCAGATCGCGGGAGATCGTGGAGCACGGCATGGATGTCGGCTATCCGCGCAGCGTGTATTCGCTGTCGCATATCGCGCTGCCGTTCCCGGTCAGCGATCCGGTCTACGGACTGGAGCCGGATTATACGGAATCGTTCGGTGTGCGCCTGGGAACCCTGGTGCTGCACGGCGAACACAACGCGCTCGCGGTACCGCTCGAGCAATTGACCCGTCTCGGTTCCAATCCGTTCTACCCATACCTGGAGCAGCGCGTGCTGCAATGGGCCTCCGCCACCGGTGCCACGCCATGAACCAGCCGATTTCCGCGGAACATTGCGCCTCGTATTACGCCGCAACGCGCAACGATACTCGCGTGCATCCTCCGCTCGAAGGCAGCGTGCGCGCCGATGTGTGCATCGTCGGCGGCGGTTTCACCGGTGTGGCCAGCGCGCTGGGCCTGGCGGAGCGCGGCTACAGCGTGGTACTGCTCGAACAGAACCGCATCGGCTGGGGCGCTTCGGGGCGCAACGGCGGGCAGCTGATCGGGGGCATGAGCGGGCAGCCCGGGTTGCTCCGCCACCACGGTACGGGAGTGGCCGCGATGCTGCGCGAGATCGGCTGGCGCGGCAACGAGATCGTCGAGACACGGATCCGCGATCATGCGATCGACTGCGATTTCAGGCGCGGCTACCTCGACGTGGCACTGAAGCCGCGCCACATGCGTGACTTCGCCGCCAGCGAGAAAGAGCTGCACTCCCACGCAATCGACCCGCAGGCACGCCTGCTCGATGCACGCGAGTTGCGCGCGATGCTCGCCACGGATGCCTATATCGGCGGGCTGCTGATACCGCGCAATGGCCACCTCCACCCGCTCAATCTCTGCCTCGGCGAGGCGCGCGCGGCAGTCGCCCTGGGCGCGCGGATTTTCGAGCGGTCCGCGGTCACGGAAATCGTGCGCGGCCCACGCGCACGGGTAAAAACCGCATGCGGAGAAGTCGCGGCCGATACCGTGCTGCTCGCCGGCAATGCCTACCAGCGGCTGGAACAGCGTCGGCTCGGCGGACTGGTATTCCCCGCGGGCAGCTACATCATTGCGACCGAACCCCTGGACGAAGCGCAAGCAAACGAACTGAACCCGCACGATCTCGCGGTCTGCGACCCGAACAACGTACTCGACTACTTCCGCTTCTCGGCCCAGCGCCACCTGCTGTTCGGCGGGCGCTGCAATTACTCGGGGCGCGAATCGCGCAGTATCCGCGCTGCCATCATGCCCCGCATGCGGCGCATATTCCCGCATCTCGCAAGCAAGCGCGTGGCATACGAATGGGGTGGGCGGATCGGGATCGTGGTGAACCGGGTGCCGCTGCTCGGGCGCCTCGACCGGCAGGTTTTCTACGCCATGGGTTACAGCGGCCACGGGGTGAATTTCAGCCATGTCGCGGCCGAGATCATGAGCGATGCGATCGCCGGAGACATGGAGCGCATGGATGTGTTTGCCCGCGTGCCACACCGGCGCATTCCCTTCGGCCAGGCCTTCGGCAATCAGCTGGTCGCGCTCGGCATGCTCTATTACCGGCTGCGCGACCTGCTGTGATCCGGCAGCGCGCGCGCACCATTGCCACCGCCCCTCGATTGCGCCTCGCCACCGACGCATCCGATGCGGCACAATTGCAGGCATCAGGCACAGGGGAAAACAGGTGACACGGGACGCGGCGGAAACCTCGAACATCGGCGAATCGCTCGCCGCCATTGGCGCGGCGCTCGATGAGTTTGCCCGCTTCGGTCACGGCGATGCCCAGCCGGCACGGGAGCGCTGGCAACGAATGCTGGAGCAGCCGTTGCCGCGGCACGGCGCAGGCCTCGACACGGTGCTCGCGGAGCTTTGCGAGCAGCTGATCCCCAACGGCAGCGCGGTCGCGCGCCCGGGCTTCAGCGCCTACATAACCACCGGGCCGACCACCGTAGCCATTGCCGCCGCCACTGCCGCCATGCTGGCAGCACCCCAGCGCCAGATGCTGCATGCCTTCAATTTCATCGAGGAACTCTCCCTCGACTGGCTGCGCGAATTGCTCGGGCTGCCGGTGTGCATGAAGGGCATCTACAGTTCCGGCGGATCGGTCGCCAACCTGGTGGCGCTCGGTGGAGCACGGCAGTGGGCGCTGGAGCAGGCGGGCATCGATCCGGCGGCCGAGGGCATGAGCCGGCGTGCAGTGCTCTACGCCAGCAGCGAGACCCACCATACCGTCAAGCGCGCGGCCGGGGTGCTCGGCATCGGCCGCAACAACGTCATCAACATTGAAACCGACCGCCAGGGACGCATCGTGCCGCGGGCGCTGCGCGAACGCATCGCGCAGGATCGGGCACGCGACGTACTGGCGGTCGCCGTGGTCGCGAGCGCCGGTACCACCAACACCGGTGCGATCGATCCGTTATACGAGATCGGCAGCATCGCGGCCGAACACGGCCTGTGGTTTCATGTCGATGGCGCCTATGGCCTGTTCGGTATTCTCGATCAGCGCAAGGCGCCGCTGTACCGGGGGATCGAGCTGGCGGATTCGGCGATCGTCGACCCGCACAAGTGGATGGGCGCTCCGGTCGGCGTTGCGGCAAGCTTCGTGCGTGACCGCGAACTGCTGTTGCGCGCCTTCACCCAGGAGCCCGCCGCCTATCTCGAGGGCTCGGTGCACAACGAGGACGCAGTGCACTCGATGGACAGTCTCGGGATTCCCTATGCGGATTTCGGCATCGAACTGTCGGCGGCCCCGCGCGGCGTGGTCGTGTGGGCGATGCTTCGGGAAATCGGTGCCGCCGGCATGCGCGAGCGCGTCGTTCGCCACAACGACATGGCCAGCCACGTCGCCGAGCGCGCGCGCGCCGATCCGCGTCTGGAGCTGCTGCTGGAGCCTACCCTCTCGGTGTGCTGCTTTCGCTTCAGGGCGCCGGGAATCGGGGATCTCGATGCGTTCAACCGTCGCATCCATCGCCGTCTGCTGCAGGGTAACGAGCACTTGCCGAGCACCACCATGGTCAACGGCTGTCTCGCGATACGCCCCTGCTTCATCGGTGCACGTACCACCGCCCGTTACGCCGACGAACTGGTGGATGCGGTTCTGGACATCGGCCAGCGGCTGCTTGCCGCCGACGGCTCCGGCACAGCAATCGCGCTGCCGGTTTGAAGACGCGCAGTCGACCCGCCTGTTGCCCGGAATCAGAGCCCCGCGCAACAATGCACGCCCTGCAGAATCACATTGTCTGAACAGCGCCTGTGCGCGCCGGGAGATTGAACATGGATATCACGATGAACGAACTTGGCGACAAGGCCGCGATCCGCGATGTGCTGTCACGTTATTGCCGCGGCCTCGACCGCATGGACAAGGACATGGCCCGTGCGGTGTTCGCGCCGCAGGCCAGCGCGAATTATTACGGAATTTACACGGGCACCGGCCACGGCTTCATCGACTGGGTGTGGGAAGCGCATCGCGGCATGGAGACGCATTCGCACCAGATCACCAATGTGCTGATCGAGCTCGACGGCGACAGCGCGGTCAGCGAGGCTTATATTACCGTGGTGCTGCAGCAGCAGCGCGAGACCGGAGCGGTGGAAATCCAGGTGCGCAGCCGCTACCTCGATCGCTGGTCGAAACGCGCCGGCTGCTGGCTGATCGTCGAACGCGAGCACGTGATCGACGCCCAATCGGAAGTGCCGCTGCAGGCCATCGTCAAATCAGCCGAGTCGCGGCGCGACCGCGATGACGCCTCATACAGGTTTTTTTCCTGAATCGGGCATAAGTTAAGCCTCTGGCAACCGCCCGCTCTGGCTACCGCAATACAGTTCCGCGACATTCCCAGGACTGGTCGAGCCCGTCGTCTGCGGAGTAATGAAGGCGCGCAATCATGCCTGGACGGCGGCAGCCGGTTACACAATGATGACGCGTTCCACAACGAACCGATCAGGACTGCTGAACGATGGCCTATGTTTTTGTGAAGTACGAATGCCGGACGCCAGCCGCCACCACCTCGGTGTCGCTGGCGCAGATGTACGACACCACGCTGGAGCAGATTGCGTGGATCGATTCGCTCGGGCTGCCACTCACGATCAACTTCTGTGAACATCACGGCGTCGACGACAATTACCTTCCGAGCCCGATGGTGCTGGCGGCCGCCGCCGCACGCCTCACCAGGCACGTACGGCTGCAGGTGAACGTGCTGCTGCCCTATCTGGACCCGCTGCGCGTGGCCGAGGACGTGGCGGTGCTCGATCACCTGAGCCACGGTCGCGCCGAGGTACTGCTGCTGGGCGGCTACGTCAGCTCGGAGCTCGCCATGTTCGGCGTGGATCCAAAGCGGCGCGGCCTGCTGATGGACGAGGGCGTGCGGGCACTGAAGGAGGCGTGGACCGGTGAGTCATTCACCTACCGCGGCCGCCCGGCGCGCATCTTCCCGCGCCCGCTGCAACGGCCGCATCCGCCGATCTTCATGGGCGGCAGTGCGGCGCCCGCCGCGCGCCGTGCGGCCCGTGACGGCGATGCTTTCATCGGCGGCATGCCGCACCTGAACGAGATTTATGTCAGCGAGTGTCAGGCGCTCGGCAGGCAGCCGCGCTACTCGGGCGAGCTGCCGATGGGATTCCTGTACGTGTCGGAAGACCCGGAGCGAGACTGGGCGCGCATCGCTCCGTTCTGCCTCTACGAAACCAACTGCTACGCGCGCTGGCAGCAGAGCTCCACACTCGACATGCTGTTCAGCTCCGCAATGGATGCGGATGAATTGAAAAAGAACGGAACCTACCAGGTCATGCGGCCGGAGGACGCGCTGGCGCGCGCCTCGCGGATGGCGCCGAACGACATCATCACTCTGCACCCGCTGGTGGGCGGGCTCGACGCGGACATCAGCTGGGCAACACTGCGGAATTTCTTCGGGAAGGTCGCACCGCAACTGAGCATCAACCCTCTTTGACGGTGAAGACCAGGCTGCGATGCTGTTCGCCGTGCACTGCCTTTGGCATACTGCCTGCGCTGTGACGCGAGCACGCGCCATCGAAGACGAGATTAATGCCATGCATCGTCTGTCGGGTCAGGACGCCTACTTTCTCTACCAGGAAACGCCCTCGGCGTTGATGCACACGCTGAAGATCCTGGTATGCCGGTCGCCCGCCTCCAGCGATCCGGGAGAGGACTTCCGCGCCCTGGTGCAACGCTCGATGAGTGTGTTGCCGTTGTTCCAGTACCGCGTGATACCGGTGCCGTTCGGTCTGCATCACCCGGTCGTCATCAACGACGGCGGTTTCGATTTCGATATGCACCTGCATCGCATCGTGGTACCGGCACCGGGTGGGCGCGAGCAGCTGGGTCAGGTGATCGGCGAAATCGCGGCCGGAGCGCTCGATCGCTCGCGACCGTTGTGGGAAATCTGGGTGGTCGAGGGGCTGGAAGGTGGACGCATTGCCTACATCAACAAGATCCATCACCTGCTCGCCGACGGAGTGGCCTCGGTCAATTACCTGGCACACGTGCTGTACCGCGATCCCGCCGCGCTCGCCACTCTCGAGATACCGCATTTCACCCGCGAGGAGGAACCTTCCGCGACACGCCTGGTGGCGGATGCATTGCGTGACCTGTTGCGCGATTTCGCGCATTTTCCCACGCTGCTGCGCGACAGCGCGCGGCGGCGCAAGCTGATCGAGGCGCGCAACCGCTCCGCAAGCGTGGTGCCGGCCGCACCCTACTCGAAGGAAATACCCAAGCTGCGCTTCAATCGGGCGCTGTCGAACCTGCGCAACTACGCCACCGCGCAGTTCGCGCTGGATGATTTCAGAAAAATACGCGAACGCCTCGGCGGTACCATCAACGACGTCGCGCTCGGCATGATCGCCGGTGCGATGCGCCGCTACCTGCTGGCCCACGACGATCTCCCGGCGCTACCACTGGTGTGCGCGATCCCGGTCAGTGCCGATCGGGAAGCCGCTGCTGCCCGTATTTCGGGTAACAACCTGGCGTATTTTCACGTGCGTCTGCGCACCGATATCGCGGATAGCCGCGCACGCTACGAGGCCACCCGCGCCGAGACTGCCGCGGCCAAGGAGGTGCTCGAATTGCTTGGACGCGAAGCGGCACGCGAGTGGATGCAATATATCCCGCCGCTGATATTCTCGCGCAGGCGCCAGCGCGACTATCGCGTGCATGCGGCCGACCGCATGGATTTTCCGCTCTCGGGCAACCTGATCGTCTCGAACGTACCGGGCCCCCGCGAAACCCGCTTTACCGCGCGCGGCGATGTCTGCGAAGCGCTGTATTCCGCCGGGCCGCTCACCGAAGGCACCGGTCTCAACCTGACGTTCTGGAGTTACGCCGGGCAAATGAATCTCGGCGCGATCGCGTGCAAGAAAGCCCTGCCCGATCTGCGCCGACTGATAGATGATATGCACGCGGAGTTCGCCGCGTTGCTGGAGGACTCGGGGTAATTCGAGACAGTCAACTTTTTAGCGAGCAGCCAAAGAGTTTACTGTCTCGAATTACCGTCATGATTTGCGGTCGTGAATGGCAGAGAACACGAACATGCTGATGTTGCCACCCGTCTGCGATCAGGATCTGCGCCGGGCCATACGGGCACTGTCGGACAGCGATGAAGGGGCGCGCGTTGCGGCATTGCTGGCGCAGGCCGATGCTGAGCTCGGCGATGGTGCCGCGGTCGCGGCACGGGCCGCTGCGCTGATCGAGGCGATCCGCGAGAAACAGCGCTACAGCGCCGGCATCAATGCGCTGCTCACGGAATATTCGCTGTCGAGCCGCGAAGGCGTGGTGCTGATGTGTCTCGCGGAAGCCCTGTTGCGTGTTCCCGATCGCATTACGGCCGACCGCCTGATCCGCGACAAACTCGGCAGCGGCGACTGGCGCTCGCATGTTGGCAACAGGCACTCGCTGTTCGTGAACGCCTCGGCGTGGGGACTGCTGCTGACGGGCAAGGTGATCCGTCTGCAGCAGGATGACACCGAGTCGGCGTGGCGCATGTTGCGCCAGACAGTGGGTCGCGCGGGCGAGCCCGCGATCCGCACCGCGATGCGCCTGGCAATGAACATCATGGGCACGCAATTCGTGCTCGGTACCGATATCGATGCCGCGCTCGACAAATCGAAGGAATGGCTGGTGCGCGGTTATCGCTACTCCTATGACATGCTTGGCGAAGGCGCGCGCACCGCAACGAGCGCCGGCGAATATCACGCCGTCTACTGCGCTTCGATCGAGCGGGTCGGACAACACTCCAGGGCGTCCGATCCGGTCAGTGGCCCGGGCTTCTCGGTAAAACTCTCGGCGCTGCATCCGCGGCTCGAACTCGCGCAGGGCAAACGTACCCGGGCCGAGCTGGTGCCACGCGTACTCGAGCTCGCGCAGCTGGCGCGCGCTCACAATATCGGCCTCACCCTCGACGCCGAGGAGGCGCACCGGCTCGATCCCATGCTCGATGTGTTCGAGGCGGTGTATCGCGACAGTTCGCTGTCGGGCTGGGAAGGATTCGGCATGGCGGTGCAGGCTTACCTCAAGAACGCCCCTGCCGTGATCGACTGGCTGGCGGATCAGTCCGCGCGTCAGCGCCGGCGCATCATGGTGCGCCTGGTAAAGGGCGCGTACTGGGACGCCGAGATCAAGCACGCGCAGAATTTTGGCCTCGCCGGCTACCCGGTGTTTACCCGCAAGGCCGCGAGCGATCTGTCCTACCTGGTCTGTGCCGGGCGCCTGCTCGCGCAACGATCGCGCCTCTATCCGCAGTTCGCCACCCACAACGCGCATTCGGCCTCGGCGATACTCGCAATGAGCGGCACGCCGGGCGGTTTCGAGTTCCAGCGCCTGCACGGCATGGGCGAGGAACTGTACGAGGAAATGCTGGAGGCGCAGGGCATCGAGGTACCGTGCCGGATTTACGCCCCGGTCGGGGTACATCGCGATCTGCTCGCCTACCTGGTACGTCGTCTGCTCGAGAACGGCGCCAACAGTTCCTTTGTGCACAACCTCGCCAACAAGGCGCTGCCGAGCGTGCTGCTGGGCGCTGATCCACGCGACAAGCTGCGCGGACTGCGGCAATACGCCAACCGCAGTATTGCGTTGCCCCGGCAGATGTTTGGCACGGCGCGTGCCGCTGCACACGGTGTCGATCTGCAGGATGCGGAGCAATTGCGTGCCTTCGCGAGCGGTCTCGATGTCTGGCGCGAGAGTGCCGCGCGTCTCGGCGCGGATACCGGCCCGGGAACGCGGACCGCGGTGCGCAACCCCGCCAATCGCGAGGAAATTCTCGGTCACTACACGCCGAGTTCGGGCGCGCGGATCGAAGCGGCCGCAGCCGCGGTGCATGCGGCCGAGCGACGCTGGGCCGGGACACCCGCAGGCACGCGTGCCGACTGCCTGAGGCGGGCCGCCAATCAGATGGAAGCCGGGCTCGCGGAACTGGCCGGATTCTGCATCAAGGAAGCCGGCAAGACTGTGCGCGATGCGCTGGCCGATGTGCGCGAAGCCATCGATTTCTGCCGCTATTACGCGCTGGAGGCCGAAACACTGATCGCGCGTCATGGGCACAAGCTCGAGCCGCGGGGACCGATACTGTGCATCAGTCCGTGGAATTTCCCGGTCGCGATATTTGTCGGACAGCTGAGTGCGGCACTGGTCAGCGGAAACCCGGTGATCGCCAAGCCCGCGGAACAGACCACGCTGGTCGCGTTGCGCCTGGTCGAAATGTTCCATGCCGCGGGCGTTCCGGCCGATGTGCTGCAGATCCTGTGCGGACCCGGCGCGCCGGTTGGTGATCGCCTGCTTGGTGATCCGCGCATCGCGGGGGTGATGTTCACCGGTTCGACCGCGGTAGCGACTCATATCGCGAAGGTACTGGCCGCACGCGGCGGCGCGCGCGCGATGCTGATCGCCGAGACCGGGGGTCAGAACGCGCTGGTGGTCGATTCCAGTGCTTTGCCCGAACAGGTGGTCGATGATGTGATCGCCTCGGGATTCAACAGCGCCGGGCAGCGCTGCTCGGCCCTGCGCGTTCTCTGTGTACAGCACGAGATTGCCGAGCGCCTCATCGCGATGCTGCGTGGCGCGATGCAGGAATTGCGCGTCGGCGACCCGGCGGACATTGCCAGCGATATCGGCCCGATCATCGACGAGGAGGCACGCGCGCGCCTCGAGGCCCATGTGGCCTGGCTCGAGGGCAAGGCAAAACTGCTGCACGCCTGCACCCTGCAACCGGGTAGTGACAACGGCAGTTTCTTCGCCCCGCGGCTCTACGAAATCGATTCTGTCGAGTGCTTGCGCGAGGAGGTGTTCGGGCCGGTGGTGCACCTGGTGCGCTATCGCGCGGCCGATCTCGAACAGTTGCCGCAACGCTTGAATGCCGCAGGCTTCGGCCTCACTTTCGGCATCCACAGCCGCGTCCAGCGCAGCATCGATATGCTGGCGCGCGACACCCGCGCCGGCAACGTGTATGTGAATCGCAACATGATCGGCGCGGTGGTCGGCGTCCAGCCTTTTGGCGGGCAGGGTTTGTCCGGCACCGGCCCCAAAGCCGGAGGGCCGTTGTATCTGCCCCGCCTGATGCGCGTGGCGGGCAACGACGTGCCCGCCTATCGCGCCATCGAGGATTCCGAGACACCGATCGATATCGCGGAGGTGTTCGATTGCCGGCTGCTGCTCGCGGCGCTGGCGGAGCTGCAGCACGAATGGAGCCTGGCCGATATGCGCACCCGGTTCGCACCGGCGCGTGCGTTGCGCGAGCAGATCACACACAACGGTTTGCGCGATCACGATCAGCGCGTGGCACTGGGTACACGCCTGCATTCGCTGCTCGAGCAGGGCGCTGCGCTTGCGCAGGCGCTCGAGATGCCCGGCCCGACCGGTGAAACCAACACCCTGTCATTCGAGCCGCGGGGCGTGCTGGCCTGCGTGTGCCGCGACGGTGCGCGGGAAAGCGATATCCTTTTGCCCGCGCTGGCGGCGCTGCTGTGTGGCAATACGCTGCTGTTCCTGTCCGATGCCGCCACGCGTCCGCTGGTGATGACGCTGCGCAACCTGCTCGGGGAGGCCGGTTTTGCCGACGGACTGAGCGCGCATCACACGGTGGCGGATATGCAGGCGCTCGGGGAAATCCTGCGCGGCTGCGCGATCGACGGCGTGCTCTGTCATGGCGATGCCGCGCTCTCGTGTCACTGCAGCCGCTCGCTGGCTGCCCGCGAGGGTGCGATCCTGCCGCTCATCGACGAGGATTTCGGACCGCTCTACCTGCAGCGTTTCGTGCACGAAAAAACGGTTTCGGTGAATACCACCGCATCGGGTGGCAATACCGCGCTGATGTCGCAATCCGAAAGCGATTGATTGCTGCCCCCCCTCTCCCGCGGCGGGAGAGGGGTATTGCGAGCAGGCTCAGGCGGCGTTGTAGCCCATGACCGCCTTGGTTTCGAGGAAGTCATGGAAACCGTGGGCACCCCACTCGCGACCATTTCCGGATTGCTTGTAGCCTCCGAACGGCGCCGCCAGGTCCACGCCACTGCCATTGAGGTGGACCATCCCGGTACGCAACTGCGCGGCAACCTTGCGTGCCCTCTCGATATTCGAGGAGGTTATGTAGCCCGACAGCCCGTAGACCGTGTCATTGGCAATACGGACTGCATCGGCCTCGTCCTTGTACGGCAGGATCGAGAGAACGGGGCCGAAAATTTCCTCGCGAGCAATGGTCATCTCGTTGTTCACGTTGGCGAACACCGTGGGTTTGACGTAATAGCCGGTTGCGAGCCCTTCCGGCTTGCCGGTGCCACCGCAGACGAGCTCGGCGCCCTCGTCGATGCCCGCCTGTATCAGTTTCTGGATCTTGTTGTATTGCAGCTCGCTCACCACCGGGCCCATCGTGGTGCCCTCGGCATCCGGATTGCCGACCTTGACCTTCGCGGCCGCCGCGCGCGCGATCTCCTTCACTTCCGTCAACCTCGATTCCGGTACCAGCATCCGGGTCGGCGCATTGCAGGACTGGCCGCTGTTGCTGAAGCAACCGATCACGTCACGGGTCACGGCCTTTTTGAAATCCGCGTCATCGAGCAGGATGTTGGCCGATTTTCCCCCGAGCTCCTGGCAGACACGCTTGACCGTGTCCGCGGCATTCTTCGCCACCAGGATACCGGCGCGAGTCGAGCCGGTGAACGACACCATGTCGACTTCCGGGTGCGAGGCGAGCGCCGAGCCCACTCCGGGCCCATCCCCGTTGACCAGGTTGAACACGCCGGCGGGTACCCCGGCCTCGTGCAGCACCTGGCTCAGCAGGTAGGCATCGAGCGGCGCGATCTCACTCGGCTTGAGCACCATCGTGCAGCCCGTGGCCAGTGCCGGGGCGACCTTGCAGGCAATCTGGTTGGCGGGCCAGTTCCAGGGGGTGATGAATGCGCACACGCCGATCGGCTCACGGAATATCCGCGTGGTGCCGAGGTCTTCCTCGAACTCGAAGTTCCTGAGCACCTCGAGCGCCGTGGTGAAATGCGCCACCACCATCGCGGCCTGGGCATTGGTGGCCAGCGGCATCGGCGCGCCCATCTCGGCCGAGATCGCGGCCGCGAATTCGCCGTAGCGCGCCTGGTAACCGCTGATGATGCGTTCGAGCAGGGCAATGCGCTCCTCGCGCGTGGTCCGCGAATAGCTCGCGAACGCGGCACGTGCGGCCTTGCACGCGGCATCCACATCCGCGGCGCTACCGAGCGATATCGTTGCAATCGCCTGCTCGGTGGCCGGGTTGATCACTTCCAGCGTGCGCCGCACGACCGGCTCCACCCACTGGCCGTTGATATAGAACTGTTCACAATTTTGCATGCTCGGATTTCCTCGGAAAGAAACAAGTTGCTCGCCACCGCCCGCGGCGGCGAATTCAGGAAGAGTGCGGGTTGTGCCCGGACACCGCTCCCGCCGTAGCTCGGCACGGGGTCGGGGTCGGGGGCGTTATGGTCGCGCCTTGTCCGGTGAATGTAAACCGTGTCGCGAGCGTGGCGTCGAGGTCGAGCAAGTGCCATGGGTGATCGACGAGCACACGCCGTGCCCGGCGTGGCCAGCGTGCGGGCTATCAACGGGGTGGGCGGTGACGAGGAACTGCAGATCGTGTTCGATCCCTGCCGCGCGACAAAGATCGGCATCACCATACCGCAGATTGCGGCGGTTGCCGGCAGCGCCAACGACGCGTCGGGTGGCGTCGTCGATGCAGTGATATTGCATCGGGGAGGGAAAAACATGCTAAGTTTCCTCAATAATCAGGCCGGCAGACGCGCGGACGGCCCACGCGATCCGCAGCCCGGTGGCAGATTCGGAATTCGAGGAGTGAAATGGTTTCCCGCGACGAGGTACTCGGTTGTTACAGGTTCATTCTCGGACGTGATCCCGAGAGCGAGGAAGTGGTCAGGGAGCACCTGGCGGCTTCGAGCCTGGCGGAACTGCGCAGCTCGTTCATCGGATCCGCCGAGTTCCAGCGCATCAGCGGAAGCATCGGAGCGGCGGCGCCCGATATCGACGCCTGCCTGCCGCCGCAGGTGTGGCAAGCCAATCCGGTCGACTGCGAGGCCACTCCCGAGCAACTGGTGGTGCTGCTCGACCGCATTCGCCGCGAGTGGGAGGGATTCGGCAAAACCGAGCCGCACTGGTCCGTGCTCACGCACGACAACTACCGGCAGGACGCGATCGCAGGCAATATCGAGGAGTTCTACGCCTCGGGAATGTTCGTCGCCAACATCATAAAGGCCTTTTTCGAGCGCCACGGACTCGAACCCGCGAAACTGCGCAACTGCTTCGAACTCGGCTGCGGCGTCGGGCGCATCACGATCCATCTCGCGCGGCTGTTCGACAGCGTGGTCGGCGCCGACATCTCGAAATTCCACCTCGATGTATGCCGGGAGGAACTCGGCCGCCGCCGTGTCCGCAATGTGGAACTGCTGTGCCTCGACTCGCCCGCGCGCCTCGAGGCCCTGTCCGAAATCCGCTTCTTCTGTTCGTTCATCGTGCTGCAGCACAACCCACCGCCAGTGATCACCTACATCCTCGATACGGTGCTCGCGCGCCTTGGCGCTGGCGGCGCGGCGGTTTTCCAGGTCCCGACCTGGCGCCGCGGCTATGCCTACGACCTCGACGCCTACCTGCGGCGACCCAAGCGGCTGCACATGGAAATGCACGTGCTGCCGCAGGCCCATGTCCATCGCATCATTGCCCGCAACGGGTGTCGCCTGCTGGAGCTGCGGGAGGACGGCTGGGCCGAGGGGCGTACCGCGGCGACCATTTCCAATACCTTTTTTGTCGTCAGGGACTGAAAGCATCGGCATTTGTCGGTGATCGGTAACCCGTGCCCGGCCAACACGTGATCGGCCTCAAAACCGATGCACAGGCTGGAGACGGAATTACACGTGCGATGGCGGATTATTGCCAGGCCCTCGATGCCCTGGCGCACAACTCGGGACCAGCGCCTGGGGCGCGCCTCGACGAGTGCGCCAGGCGAAAGCCGTTTGACGCCCGCTCAGACGACCCGATGCTCGAGCGCGACCGAATCCCGTATGGCCAGGCTGTTTCTTACCGCCACGTCGATACTCCGACCCAGCGTTTCGTTGGTCAGCCAGGCAAGATGCGGCGCGACAGCGACGTTGTCGAGTGCGAGCAGGGGGTTCGTTGCCACCGCCGGTTCATGGGCGAACACATCCAGCCCGGCCGCGCCCAGTGCGCCCGAGACCAGCGCGACATGAAGCGCGATTTCGTCGATTAGCGCACCGCGCGCGGTATTGATCAATATTGCCCCTCGCTTCATCAGCGCCATGCGCGAGCGGTCAATGAGCTTTTCGGTTTCGGCGGTCAACGGCACATGCAGCGTGACGATGTCCGAAACCTGCAGCAGCTCCCGCAATGACACGAATGGGTAGGCAACCTCCTTTCTGCTGCGCGCGGTATAGATCACTCGTGCGCCCATCGCCTCGAGGATCGGTGCGAGAATTCGCGGAACCTCGCCAAAACCGACGATCCCCACCGTGCGCCCGCACAGCTCGCCAAGGCTCTCCCTGACCTGTGCATCGACGACCCACTTCCCGGTGCGACAGCTGCGCTCGACGCAATATTGCCGGCGCAATGCGGACAGCATCAGCAGCAGGCTCATCTCGGCAACCGCCCGGCTGTTCGTTCCCGGCATATTGCAGACCGCAATTCCCCTGGAGCGGGCGGCATCGAGGTCAATGGTATTCACGCCGACACCGATTTTCTGAATCAGCTCGAGCTTCGGTGCCTGGCGGATCACGTCCGCCGTGATCGGCTGCAACACATGCCAGATCACGCGCGCATCGGCCAGCTCCGCCAGGAACGGCTGCTCGAAACCTTCCGCGCAGCAGACCACTTCAAGCCCGAGCGTTGCGAAGCGCGCGACTTCCTCACGCAGCCTTGCTCCGGCCGCATAGTGAAAAAGAACCTTCACTCGCCGCGATCCGGCTACAAGCCGAAATGCGCCTCGTCGAGCGCCATCATCGTGCGGCTGCCCGCCATCACCGCATCGCGATGGGTCTGCGCGCGCGGCAGTATCTGTTCGGCGTAGAAGCGCGCGGTGATCAGCTTGGCGCGCAGAAAATCACAGTTGCCGCCGCCTGCAGCCAGCCGCCGCAAGGCAGCTGCCGCTGCCACCGCCAGTTGCCAGCCACCGGTCACGGTACCTGCCAGCATCAGGAAATTGTAGGCCGCGGCGCCCGCGTTCTCGCCGGCCCCGTCGAGATTGCTCTTCAGCCACTCGCCAGCCTGCTCCAGCGCATCGACGCCGCGTGCCAGCGCCATGCCGATATCGGCGTATTCGGAGCCATCCAGCGTTGCGGCAACGCCGCGTATTTCGCTCAGCAGGCCAGCCATCGCCGCCCCGCCGTCACGCAGGAATTTGCGTCCCACCAGGTCGAGCGCCTGGATACCGTTGGTACCCTCGTAGATCGGCAGGATGCGGGCATCGCGCAGATACTGCGCGGCGCCGGTTTCCTCGATGAAACCCATGCCACCGTGCACCTGCACACCGGTCGAGGTAATCTCCATCGCGACCTCGGTACACCAGCCCTTCACGATCGGCGTCAGCAGGGCAACGCGCTGGTCGTGCGCCTTCCTCGCGCCCTCGTCGCGCGAGTGATGAATATGGTCCTGGCTGCTCATCGCGACATAGGCCAGCGCACGCCCGGCCTCGGTCAGCGCCTTCATGGTCAGCAGCATGCGGCGCACGTCGGGGTGGTGGATGATCGAGACCCGCTCCGGGCTGCTCGGCGTCGAGCCCTGTACCCGCTCCCGCGCATAGGCTACCGCATGCTGCAGCGCGCGCTCGGACACCGCGACGCCCTGCAAGCCAACCGAAAGTCGGGCGTGATTCATCATCGTGAACATGCAGGCAAGACCCTTGTTCTCTTCGCCGATCAGGTAGCCGAGCGCACCGCCGTTGTCGCCAAAGCCCATCACGCAGGTCGGACTGGCGTGGATGCCGAGCTTGTGCTCGACCGACACCGGATACGCATCGTTACGCTCGCCGATGCTGCCATCGGTATTCACCAGATACTTCGGCACCAGGAACAGCGAAATGCCCTTTACCCCGGGCGGGGCGTCCGGCAGACGCGCCAGCACCAGGTGGATGACGTTTTCCGTCATCGCATGATCGCCCCAGGTAATGAAGATCTTGTTGCCGAAAATCCGGTAGCGATCGCCGTCACGCTCGGCCCGTGCACGCACCACCGCAAGGTCCGAGCCGGCCTGCGGTTCGGTCAGGTTCATGCTGCCGGTCCACGCACCGGAGATCATGTTGGGCAGGTACACCGATTTGAGTGCGTCACTGCCGTGCATCACGATCGCATCGATGGCCCCCTGGGTCAGCAGCGGGCACAGGCTGAACGAGAGGTTCGCCGACTGGATCATCTCCTGCACCGCGGTGGCAAGCACCAGGGGCAATCCCTGCCCGCCGTATTCGCTCGCAAACGGCAGGCTGTTCCAGCCGCCATCGACATATTGCCAATAGGCTTCCTTGAAACCCTCGGCCTGTACTACCGCGCGATTCTCGACCCGCGAGCCCTGCTGGTCGCCGCTGCGGTTGAGCGGAGCGATCGCAGCCTCCGTGAGTTGCGCGGCGCCTTCCAGGATCGCCCGCACCAGGTCCGGTGTAGCCTCCTCCAGACCCGGCAGTGCCGCGATCTCCGCCATCCCCACATGCTCCTCGAGCACGAATGCGATATCCGTTACCGGTGCCTTGTATTCACTCATTTGCGTTCCTCACTGAAAAATCCTGATGCTCCATTGCGCTGGGGCCGGACGCCGACTGACCATCATCGGATTCCTTGTGCCGCGCACCGCGATCGATGTCGTGCGACTCACTCCAAGCCCTTGGCCGCGCATGCATATGCGCGGCGCGTGAATCTCAATCCGCCTCGGGAAACCGGTATTCCCTGAACTGGTCGCGCAGATCCTTCTTGCTGATCTTGCCGGTCGCGGTATGCGGCAATTCATCGACAAAAGCCACGTCCTCGGGAATCCACCACTTCGCGACCTTGCCATCGAACCAGGCCAGCATCTCCTCGCGACTGATCGCGGCGCCGGCTTCACGCACCACGCAGAGCAATGGGCGCTCGGACCAGCGCGGATGATAGGCGCCGATCACCGCCGCCTCGGCGACCAGCGGATGCGCGATCGCGGTGTTCTCGAGCTCGATCGAGCTGATCCACTCGCCACCCGACTTGATCACGTCCTTGG
Source organism: Gammaproteobacteria bacterium (assembly GCA_016705365.1). NCBI lineage: Bacteria > Pseudomonadati > Pseudomonadota > Gammaproteobacteria > Gammaproteobacteria bacterium. The sequence goes on from JADIYI010000009.1 coordinate 542,760, forward strand.
TGCGATCCGTGATCGCGATAAATCCGTGGGCGTCGATCGTGGCCACGTCACCGGTCTCGAACCAGCCGTCCTCGGCATGCGCCTCGCCCCTGCCAATGCGGAAATACTCCGAACAGACCCAAGGACCGCGCACCTTCAGCGCACCGAACGCGACCCCGTCCCAGGGCAATTCCCTGCCTTCGGCATCGACGATCTTCACGTCCACGCCGAACACCGGGCGACCGACCTTGGTGCGCAATTTCCATTGTTCGGCGTGGCTCAGTTCCGCCATGTCGCGCGTAGGGCTGTTGAAAGTGCCGAGCGGGCTCATCTCGGTCATGCCCCAGGCATGGTGCGTGTAGACACCGTGCTTGCTCTCGAACTCCTCCATGATCGCCTGCGGGCACGCCGACCCTCCCACGACCACGCGGTTCAGCGACGGTATTTTCTTGCCGCTCCTGTTCAGATAAGCGAGCAATGCCAGCCACACCGTCGGCACCCCGGCCGACATCGTGACGTTCTCGCTCTCGATCAGGCACTGCAGGGTCTCACCGTCACCCATGCGCGGGCCCGGGAATACCAGCTTGGCACCGACCACCGCCGCCCCGTAGGGAATGCTCCAGGCATGGACGTGAAACATCGGCACCACCGGCATCACCACTTCACGCTGCGACAGGCCCATCACATCGGGCATCGCCGTGGCATAGGTGTGCAGCACCAGCGCGCGGTGGCTGTACAGCACGCCTTTCGGGTTACCGGTGGTGCCCGAGGTGTAGCACAGCGAACAGGCGCTGTTCTCGTCCAGGTCCGGCCAGGAAAAACTCTCCGGCTCCCCTGCGATCAGGCTTTCATAGGACAGCGCATCGCGCAGCCCCGTGTTCTCGGCGGCAGCGGCGGGACCGAGGATCACGAACGCCTCGACCGAGGGCAGCCGGTCCTGGATCGGCACCAGCACCGGCACAAAGGCCGGATCGACAAACAGCCAGCGGTTCCCGGCATGCTGCACGATGTACTCGATCTGCTCGGCAAACAGCCGCGGATTGACGGTGTGGCACACCAGCCCCATGCAGGCACTGCCGAAATAGACTTCGAGATGGCGATAATCGTTCCAGGCCAGGGTGCCAAGGCGATCGCCGGGCTTCGCGCCCAGGCGCGTCAGGGCATTGGCCAGCTTGGCAGCGCGCGCAAAACACTCTCGATAGGTATAACGGTACAGCGGCTGGTCGGCAGTGACCGAGACCACTTCGGCATCGCCATGGAACTTGCGGGCGTGCTCCATGATCGTCGTTATGGTCAATTGTCTGTTCATCATCAGGCCGAGCATCGCTTTGTCTCCGGGTGGCGGGTCTTCATCGGGTGTTATGGCGCCGGTTTTTCAGTTTATCCGCAAGTGCCGCGAAATTCAGCACGTCCGCCCCGATCAGCGCCGTCATTGCAGGTATACTTGCGCTCCGCGCCGCCCATGACCGGGTGCGGGTTCGAGGTGCTACACATGAGCGACAAACCGGCCGGGAAAACGCCGTTTCACGAACTCGTGGGTGCGGTCGAACCGCTGAAGGGAGAAATCAGCCTGTTGCTGAAACGGGCGCCGGAGATCACGCCGGGCACGCTGGAACGGCGCCGCGCCGCGGAACTCCCGGATGGCAAGGAGCGCAATTATCTGTCCACCACGCATATCCCACTGGTGGAGCCGCACGCCGAACTGAGCTTTGTCCGCCCGGGCGTGCAGCACGGGGTGTTCCGTCGCCTGCGGCTCGGCGAGTACCACTTCGATACCCGGCTCGACCTGCATGGACTCGGTGTGGAACAGGCGCGCAGCGCGGTGTTCCGGCTGGTACGCGATTGCATCGCGCACGATATCCGCGCCTGCCTGATCAGTCACGGTCGCGGTGCCGAACGCCGCCCCGCCGCGCTGCTCAAAAGCTGCGTGGCGCTGTGGCTGCCGCAGCTCGAGGAGGTGCTGGCATTCCATTCGGCCCCACGCCATATGGGTGGAACAGGGGCAACCTGCGTGCTGTTGCGCAAGAGCGATCGGGCGCGGCAGGAAAATTTCGAAAAACACAGCAAGCGCAGCCGCTGAGAACTGCGTAACCACCGGAGAAAGCCATGAACGGAGCAGATCAGGATCAGCAGCGCTACCTCAACCGGGCCACCGACGTGGCGATCCGTATCGGCACGCTGGCGCTGCTGTTTGCGGGTTGCCTCGTGATCGTCGCGCCATTCCTGCTGCCGATCGCCTGGGGATGCATCATCGCGATTGCCCTGCACGGCCCCTTCCTGCTGCTGAGCAATCGTCTCGGCGGACGGCGCAGGCTGGCAGCCAGCCTCCTGGTGATTGCGCTGCTGGCAGTGCTGATCGTGCCCAGCGTGTTGCTCGGGGGATCGCTGGCCGAAGATATGCAGCGCCTGCTCGGGGCATTCCAGGCGGGCACGCTGAAGGTTCCACCACCACCGGAAAAGGTCTCCGACTGGCCAGTGGTGGGAGCGCGCTTTCACGCGTTCTGGCTGCTCGCCTCGCAGAATCTCCAGGGGGCGCTGGCGCAGATCGGACCACAGATGAAACCGGTGGCCGGCTGGCTGCTCGGATCCGCCGCGCATTTTGGCATGGCCTTGCTGCAATTCGTGTTCGCGGTGCTGATCAGTGGCGTGTTGCTGGCCAGGTCCACCGCCGGGGGGGCCACCGCGCGCGCCATTGCGCGGCGCCTCGCCGGCACCCGCGGCCCCATGCTGGTCGAACTCGCCGGGGCCACGGTGCGCGGGGTCACGCGCGGCATTCTCGGCGTGGCGCTGATCCAGTCATTGCTGGCAGGAGTCGCGCTGTTTGCCGCAGGAGTGCCGGCCGCCGGCGTATGGACAGCTGCCGCGCTGGTGCTCGCCGTAATCCAGATCGGTGTCGGCCTGATCATGATCCCCGCGACGTTCTGGGTATTTGCCACGCTCGATACGCTGCCGGCGATGGTGTTCCTGGTATGGACCGTGTTGCTGCTCTCGCTCGACAATGTCCTGAAGCCACTGTTGATGGGACGCGGTCTCGACATCCCGATCGCGGTGATTTTCATCGGTGCGATCGGCGGGTTCATTTCCCAGGGCATCATCGGGCTGTTCGTGGGCGCGGTATTGCTGGTGCTCGGTTTCGAGTTGTGGCGGGCGTGGATCGCCGAAGGCAGTCCGCTCCAGCCTGCAACCAGCTCCGAGGCTGAACCCGCGGCATGATCCGCAACGATGGGCTGCGCAGCGCCGCAAGCCGGGTAGCCCGGGTCAGGAGTTCCGCGCGGCAGAACGCCTGGAGCTCAGCCCTCTGGCTCGAACGCCAGCAGCGGCGCACCGCCATCGACCAGGTCGCCGGCGGCGTAGAACAGTTCCGTCACCCGACCGGCAGTCGGGGCGCGTATCGAATGCTCCATTTTCATCGCTTCCATGATCAGTAGCGCATCACCTTTGGCCACCCGCTGATCCGGCTCCACCAGTACGCTCACTACCGAGCCGTTCATCGGCGCAACAAAGGCATTGGCCCCGGCATTGTCGAGCTCGACACCGAAATCCGCCGATTGCAGCGCGAATTCGGTCACACCCGCGGCGTCGAACAGGCTGAACACCGCATCGTGCGCGACCACCGTCACGCGGCTGCGATGACCATCGATATTCGCCTCCAGCTCCGTGCCCCGCAACTGGCCACCGAGCATCACCCGCCGCTCGGGCAGCTGCAGCACGAAGCGCCGAGCCGGCCCCTCACCGAGCTCCTCGATCTCCACCTGCCGCGTTGCGCCAGCGAGCGCGATGCGCAGCCGATGCAAGCGCCGCTCGCCCGAGCGCCACCCGTTCGCCAGGTGCCAGGGCGAGAACGGATCCGTGCTCTGGCGCGCGCGCTCCGCCGTCTGCTGCTCGCGGCGCAGCAGCAGATACAGCACCGCAAGCGGCAGCTGCACTGCCGCACCAGCCGCGGAGCGGTGGAAAATCTGCTCCCGATGCTCCTCGATGAACCCGGTATGAACCTGTGCGTCGGCAAATTCGGGAACGCTGACCAGGTTGTGCAGGAACGCGATATTGGTGGTCAGCCCGCCGACCCGATACTCGGTCAACGCCCGCCGCAAGCGCAGCACGGCACGCGCCCGCGTCTCGTCCCAGACCACCAGTTTCGCAATCATCGGATCGTAATGGATGCTCACTTCGTCACCCTGCACCACGCCGGTATCGACGCGCACATGCGCGCTTTCGAGCGGCGGCTGCACGAACGCGAGGCGTCCCGTCACGGGCAGGAAATCGTTTTGCGGATCCTCGGCATACAGGCGCACTTCCAGCGCATGCCCGTGTATCGCCAGTTCGTGCTGCTGGCGCGGCAACGGCTCACCGGCAGCAACTCGCAACTGCCACTCCACCAGATCCTGGCCGGTGATGAGCTCGGTGACCGGATGCTCGACCTGCAACCGCGTGTTCATTTCCATGAAATAGAATTCGCCTTCGGCGGCAAGCAGGAACTCGACCGTGCCGGCACCGCGGTAAGCGATCGCCTCGGCGGCACGCACCGCAGCCTGGCCCATCGCGGCGCGTACCTGTGGGCTCAATCCCGGCGCCGGCGCTTCCTCGACCACTTTCTGGTGCCGCCGCTGCAGGGAACAGTCGCGCTCGAACAGGTAAACACTGTTGCCATGGTTGTCGCAGAACACCTGTATCTCGACATGACGCGGACGGATCAGGCATTTCTCGACCAGCATATGACTGTCGCCGAATGCCTTGTCGGATTCGCGACGCGCCCCCGCCAGCGCTTCGGCAAACTCCGCCGCGCGATCGACCCGGCGCATTCCCTTGCCGCCGCCACCGGCCGCGGCTTTCAGCAATACCGGATAACCGATGCGCCCGGCTTCGTTCAGCAGCAGCGCATCGTCCTGCGATTCGCCGTGATAACCGGGCACCAACGGCACCGCTGCCGCTTCCATGATGCGCTTGGCCGCGCTCTTCGAGCCCATCGCGGCGATCGCCGCGGGCGGCGGGCCGATGAATACCAGACCGTTATCCGCGCACAGCCGGGCAAAAGCCGCATTCTCGGACAGGAAGCCATAGCCGGGATGTATCGCGCGGGCACCGGTGGCGAGGGCAACCTCGACGATACGCTCGCCGCGCAGATAGGATTCACGCGGTGCGGCAGCGCCGATATGCACGGCCTCGTCGGCCATCATCACGTGCAGCGCATGACGATCGGCGTCCGAATACACCGCTACCGTGCCGATACCGAGCCGGCGCGCGGTGCGGATCACCCGGCAGGCGATTTCGCCACGATTGGCAATCAGGATCTTCTCGAACATCGTTCCCTCACCCCCATTGAACCCGAGCGGCCTGTTCCGGCCGAACCCGACTCGCGGATCGGTTTACATGCGAAATACCCCAAAACGCGTTGCGGATACCGGTGCGTTCAGTGCCGCCGAAATCGCCAGGCCAAGCACCGTGCGCGTATCCGCCGGATCGATCACGCCATCGTCCCACAGCCGCGCCGAGGCATAATACGGATGCCCCTGGTGCTCGTACTGCTCGATGATCGGCTGCTTGAATTCGGTCTCTTCCTGCGCGCTCCAGTTCTCGCCACGGCGCTCGAACTGATCCCTCTTGACCTGCGCCAGCACGCCCGCCGCCTGCTCGCCACCCATCACCGACACCCGCGCATTGGGCCACATGAACAGGAAGCGCGGATCGTAGGCGCGACCGCACATGCCGTAATTTCCGGCGCCGAATGAACCGCCGATCAACACCGTGAACTTCGGCACCGCCGCACAGGCCACCGCGGTGACCATCTTGGCGCCGTGCTTGGCAATGCCGCCGGCTTCGTACTGGCGCCCGACCATGAAGCCGGTGATGTTCTGCAGGAACACCAGCGGAATGCCGCGCTGCGCGCACAACTCGATGAAATGCGCGCCCTTCTGCGCCGATTCGCTGAACAGGATGCCGTTGTTGGCGAGCACTCCGACCGGATAACCCCACAGCCGCGCGAAGCCACACACCAGCGTTGCGCCATAGAGCGACTTGAACTCGTCGAACACCGAGCCATCGACGAGGCGAGCGATCACCTCGCGCACATCGTAGGGCTTGCGGGTATCGCGCGGGATCACTCCATAAATATCGGCGGGCTCGTACAGCGGCTCTTCGGCGGCGATCACATCCAACCCCGGTGATTTCACCCGGTTCAGGCGAGCGACCGCGCGCCGCGCAAGCTCCAGCGCATGGTGATCGTTGCGCGCGTAATGGTCCGCCACACCCGAGGTGCGGCAGTGCACATCGGCACCACCGAGATCCTCTGCGCTGACGATCTCGCCGGTGGCGGCGCGCACCAGCGGCGGGCCACCGAGAAAGATCGTGCCCTGCTCGCGCACGATGATCGCCTCGTCGGCCATGGCCGGCACATAGGCTCCACCGGCCGTGCACGAACCCATCACCACCGCGATCTGCGCAATGTTGCGTGCCGACAGATTCGCCTGGTTGAAAAAAATACGCCCGAAATGCTCGCGGTCGGGAAACACCTCGTCCTGGCGCGGCAGGTTGGCCCCACCCGAATCCACCAGGTAGATGCACGGCAGGGCGTTCTGCGCGGCGATGGCCTGCGCCCGCAGGTGCTTCTTCACGGTGAGCGGGTAATAGCTGCCGCCCTTCACGGTCGCATCATTGGCGACGATCATGCATTCCTGGCCGCTGACCCGCCCGATCCCGGTGATGATCCCGGCGGCCGGCACATCGTCGTCGTAGACACCGAGAGCCGCGAGCGCGGACAGTTCCAGGAACGGCGAACCCGGGTCGAGCAGCGCATCGATGCGCTCGCGCGGCAACAGCTTGCCCCGTCCGAGGTGCAATTCGCGGGCGCGTTCACCGCCCCCGAGACGCGCGGTCTCGAGATGCGTCCGCAGATCATCGACCTGGGCCTGCATCGCGGCGCGATTCTCCGCGAATTCGGCGCCGCGGACATTGATGGCAGTCTGGATCACGTTCATGACAGTTTCCGTTGCCGCCTCAGCGGGTTTCGTTGAACAGTTCGCGTCCGATCAGCATGCGGCGGATCTCGGAGGTGCCCGCGCCGATCTCGTAGAGCTTGGCATCGCGCAGCAGCCTGCCCGTGGGGTAGTCGTTGATATAACCGTTGCCACCGAGAATCTGGATCGCATCGAGTGCCAACCGGGTGGCGGATTCGGCGGTGTAGAGAATGACCGCCGCCGCATCCTTGCGCGCGGTTTCATTGCGGTCGCAGGCGCGGGCCACCGCGTACAGATAGCTGCGCCCGGCATTCAGCGTGGTGTACATATCGGCCACCTTGCCCTGGATCAGCTGGAATTCGCCTATCGACTGCCCGAACTGCTTGCGCTCGTGCATATAGGGGATCACGACGTCGAGGCAGGCCTGCATGATCCCGACCGGTCCACCGGAGAGCACCACGCGCTCGTAATCCAGGCCCGACATCAGCACCGCGGCGCCGCGGTTCTCGCTGCCGAGCACGTTTTCCGCCGGCACCTCGCAATCGACGAACACCAGCTCGCAGGTATTCGAGCCGCGCATGCCGAGCTTGTCGAGTTTCTGGCCACGCGCGAACCCCGCGAAATCACGCTCGACGATGAAGGCCGTGATGCCGCGCGAACCGGCTTCGGGCTCGGTTTTGGCGTAAATCACGTAGACGTTGGCATCCGGCCCGTTGGTGATCCACATCTTGTTGCCGTTCAACACGTAGCGATCGCCGCGCCGCTCGGCACGCAGGCGCATGCTGACCACATCCGAGCCGGCGTTGGGCTCGCTCATCGCCAGCGCGCCCACGTGCTCGCCGCTCACCAGTTTCGGCAGGTATTTCTGCTTCTGTGTGCTGTTGCCGTTGCGGTGAATCTGGTTCACGCAGAGATTGGAATGCGCTCCATATGAAAGGCCGACCGAGGCCGAGGCACGGCTGATTTCCTCCATCGCGATCGCATGCGCGAGATAACCGAGACCGCTGCCGCCATACTCCTCGGCAACCGTGATGCCGAGCAGGCCGAGTTCACCGAACTTGCGCCACATATCGGCCGGGAATTCGTTGTCGCGATCGATCCGGGCCGCGCGCGGCGCCAGCTCGTCACGGGCAAACGCATGCACCGTCTCGCGCAACATGTCGATATCGCTGCCAAGCTCGAAATTCAGGGAGGGATAACCATTGCTCATCACTTGCTCCTGTTGCGGACCGTTTCTTTCGTGGCGGGTTCGCCGAGCGCCTCGAGACAACCCGCCTCGACCTCGCTCAGTTCATCGAACATGGTACGCATCTCGCGCAGCCGTTCCTCGAGAATCCTGCGTTGCTCGCGCACCCGCTCGAGCAGCCGGCGCAACTGTTGCCGGTTGTCGTGGGCGGGATCGTACATGGAGATGATGTCGCGGCTCTCCTCCAGCGAGAAGCCAAGACGCTTGCCACGCAGGATCAGCTTGAGACGCACCCGGTCGGCGGGAGAATAGACGCGTGTCTGGCCGCGTCGCTGCGGCGCGAGCAAGCCTATTTCCTCGTAATGACGGATGGTGCGCGCGGTGACCGCGAATTCACGGGCCAACTCGCCGATCGAATAACTCCGCATGATCGATGCCCTCGAACAGCTGGAGCGAAAGCCTATATGCCGTTTACGTTAACGTCAACTTTTGTCTCGACCGAGAACACTCTTCACGAAGGGAATGCTGATCCGCCTTCCGGCTTCGAGGGTGGCCGAATCAAGCCGGTCCAGCGTTTCGATCAAACTGCTCATGCCGCGGGCGTTGCGCAGCAGGATGAATCGCGCCACCTCGGGCTCCAGCGTCATGCCGCGATCGCGCGCCCGCAACTGCAGGGCCAGGAGCTTTTCGTCGTCATCGAGACCCGCCAGCCCGAGAACCAGCGCGGCCTGCAGCCGCGAGCGCAGATCGGGCAGCACGATACCGAGATCCGCGGGCGGTTTGCGTGCCGCAAGCAACAGTCCCGTCGCGTTCTCGACGATCCGGTTGTACAGATGAAACAGCGCCTCTTCCCAGTCGGGCATGCCGATCACCGCGTCGATATCATCGAGGCATACCAGCGCGCGCGTCTCCAGGCCCGCAAACAGTTCCGCGGGCGGACAATCGCGCAGCTCCGCCAAGGGAAAATAGGCCGTGCCCGCACCCTGACGCTCGAGATACTGACAACTGGCCGTGAGCAGGTGACTGCGACCACTGTCGCTTGCGCCATGCAGCAGCAAGGTCCAGTGCGACCGCTCGAGCAGGGCGCGCAGACGCTCCACGCACAGCCGGTTGGAATCGCAAACCAGGAAATTGTCGAATGAAGCCTCGTCCGCGAGCCGCACCGGAAGCACCAGCTGGCCGGGCATCAGTCGCCGCCGCCGGCGGGCACACCGGGCGCCGATTCCTCAGCCACGGGCTCCGCCGCCGCCGGGCCATAGAGGCTGCTGGACCGGTAGCGATCGTGTGCATGACGCAACAGCACCATGATCACCGCCGAGACCGGCAATGCGAGCAGCACGCCGGTGAAACCGAACAGTTGTCCGCCCGCCATCACCGCGAAGATCACCACTACCGGATGCAGCCCGATCCGGTCTCCCACCAGCTTCGGCGTCAGGTACATGCCCTCCAGCAGCTGCGCCAGCGTGAACACCAGCGCCACCCACAGCAGCGGCAGCCAGTCACCGAACTGCAGCAATGCCGCCACCGATGCCGCACTGATTCCGAGCAGCAGCCCGAGATAAGGCACGATCGCCGCGAGCCCCGCAAGCATGCCGATCAACAGCGCCAGATCGAGTCCGACCAGCATCAAACCGACGGTGTAACATACGCCGAGCGCCAGCATCACCAGCAGCTGACCGCGCAGAAACGCGCTCACCACCTCGTCGCATTCGCACGCCAGCGCCACGACGGTCGGTTCCCACGCACGCGGCAGGGTGCCGCGCACATTGGCGAGCATCACGTCCCAGTCACGCAGCAGGTAAAAGGTCACCACCGGGATCAGCACCAGGTTCGCGATCCAGCCGAGCAGTACCAGCGAGGACGAGGTCGCGGATACCAGCAGCCCCTGCGCCACGCCCCCGGCGCTCTGCCAGTTGGCCATCAGGGCCTGCTTGATTTTCTCCAGCGGAATATCGCCGGCACCGACATTGAACTGTCCCTCGAGCCAAGGCAGCAGGCTGAGCTTGAACCAGTCGATCGCCAGCGGAACCTTGGCGGCCACCACGTGCATCTGGCGACCGAGCAGCGGAACCAGCACCAGCACCAGGAGGATCAGCAGCAAGCTCATCAGAAAAAACACGAGACTGACGCACAATCCGCGCCCCATTCCGAGGCGCTCCAGGCGATCGACGGCCGGATCCCATAGATAGGCCAGCGCCGTCGCGACCAGGAATGGCATCAGGATCGGTGCCAGCAGATGCAGCAGCAGCCCGGCAACCAGCAACAGTCCGAGCCCGGCGAGACGTTGCATCATCCGTGTGCTCGGCTTGTCCTCCTCGCTCACTCGCCGACCCACCGGTAACGGAGCTCTCCCGCAGCGCCCTCCTGGTGCAGACTGCGCAACAGCGACAGCTCTTTTTCGATGCTTTCGATCGATGCATCGCTGCTCAGGTCGAAAAACAGGGTGTCGCGATCGACCAGCGCCAGTTGAAAGCGGCGTACCGACGCCAGCTCCCTGAGCATGCCGGACAACTGCCAGTAGCCCGCGAAGCTCCCGACTCCGTCGATGCGGATGCGCAACTGCCCGGCATGCTCGGGATCGGGACGCACGGCGTAACGCTGCGCCAGCGTCTCGGCGAGCGCGTCCACCAGCTGCGCACCGAGCGCATCGACCGAAGCCGCAGTGGCCTGTCCGAAGACCGTCTCGCCATCTATCTGCTGCTGCCACTCGCCTTGCCACTGCCCATCGATCGCGCGCACCAGGTGCCCGATCACGATGGCGTCGGCGCCGTAACGCTGCGATGCGGGCACCAGCACCGAGGCATCGAGCGCCGCAACCTGCTCGACGCTGACCGCCAGGCTGTCTTCCAGGTCGAGCGCGGGGAACAGCAGCGGAATGCCACGACGCGCGCCATCCATGCGCAACCATCCGGCAACCGTGCCATCGGTTTCCGGGCTCACAATTCGCGGCCCTGCGCCCTCATCGAGCGCGAGCCACAACAGCGTACCCGGACGATTGGGCGAGAGTTGCGGCTCACCGGCCCGACGCAGGATTTCCAGCACGGCGGCCGGCGCATAACTCATGTGCAGCAACAGTTCGGGAGCGGTGGCATTGTCGCGTGGTGGAAGGTCCGAGCGCCGGAAATAGAATTGCTGCAGCAGCGATGGCCCGTCGGCCAGCGCGGCGCTGACCACCGGATTCTGCAATACCTGGGCCGAACCCGAGACCTTGACCAGCACCATTGCGAATCCGGTTCGTGCGGCCGCATTGCGCGTTGCTGGCTCCTGGTCCGCAACTGCCACTTCCGCCTCGTACAAGCCGCTCACCGGCTCGGCAAAGGCAACCAGCGCAAACTGGACGAGCAGCATCGCAAGGATGCCGCGAAGGGCGATCTGGCTACTCATGCACTGGGCCGGTGATGAAGGTGAGCGGCGCATTCTAGCAAGGTGGCGCCAGCCTCCACAAAGCACGCCCGGGCGGTTTGCTGGCCCGGATCGGCTGCTGCTAGAATCGCCCGCCCCAGCGACAGGCGAAAAAGGCGAAAAACGCATGCCCGATACCAGCAACAAGCCCCTCTCCTACAAGGATGCGGGGGTCGATATCGATGCGGGCGACGCGCTGGTCGCAAACATCAAGAGCGTGGCGCGACGCACCGCGCGCCCGGAAGTGCTCGGTGGGCTGGGCGGTTTTGGTGCACTGTGCGAGATTCCCAAAAAATACCACGAGCCGGTACTGGTGTCCGGAACCGATGGCGTCGGCACCAAGCTGCGGCTGGCGATGCAGCTCGGCAGGCACGACACCATCGGCATCGACCTGGTGGCGATGTGCGTCAATGACCTGGTGGTGAGCGGCGCCGAGCCGCTGTTCTTTCTCGATTACTACGCCACCGGCCGTCTCGATGTCGCTATCGCAACCCGCGTGGTGCAGGGTATCGGCGAGGGTTGTGCGCAGGCCGGGTGTGCACTGGTCGGCGGCGAGACCGCCGAGATGCCCGGCATGTACCACGGCGAGGATTACGATCTCGCCGGCTTCTGTGTCGGGGTGGTGGAAAAGAGTCGCATCATCAACGGCAGCCAGGTGCGCGCCGGCGATGTGCTGATCGGTCTGGGCTCGAGTGGCGCGCATTCGAACGGCTACTCGCTCATCCGCAGGATTCTCGAACGCAGCGGCGCGGATCTCGACAGCGACTTCGACGGGCGCCCGCTTGGCGAGGCCCTGCTCGCACCTACCCGCATCTACGTCAGGTCGCTGCTGAAGCTGATCGAAGCCTGCGAAGTGAAAGCGATGGCGCATATCACCGGAGGCGGCCTGCTGGAGAATATTCCGCGGGTGATCCCCGACGGCTGCCAGGCGGTTATCGATACCGCCAGCTGGGTGGAACCGGAGTTATTCCGCTGGCTGGCGCGGGCGGGAAACGTAGAGCGGATGGAAATGTACCGTACTTTCAACTGCGGTGTGGGCATGGTGATCTGCGTGGCAGCCGAACAATCCGCCGCAGCACTCGCGCTGTTGCGCACGGCAGGCGAGAACGCCTGGCGGCTTGGCCATATCGATGCGGCCCCGACGGGCAGCGAGCGGGTGCGCCTGCTTGGCTGCTGAACCGCACGAGGCACGGCGCTGCCGCCTCGTGGTGCTGATCTCGGGTGGTGGCAGCAATCTTCAGGCATTGATCGATAGCTGCGAAACCGGGGAGTTTCCGGCCTCGATTGCCGCGGTGATCAGCAACCGTCCCGACGCCGGCGGACTGGAACGCGCGCGCCGCGCCGGCATCGCTACCGCGATCCTGGATCACAAGTCCTTCCCCGATCGCGCCAGCTTCGATGCGGCATTGCTGCGCGAGATCGACCGCCACGAACCCGGGCTCGTGGTGCTGGCCGGTTTCATGCGCATCCTCAGCGCGGACTTCGTGCGCCATTACGCCGGGCGGCTGATCAACATCCATCCCTCGCTGCTGCCTCTTTATCCCGGGCTGCACACCCATCAACGCGCACTGGAAGCTGGCGACAGCGAACACGGCGCCACGGTGCATTTCGTTGGCGAGGAACTCGATGTCGGCCCGGCAATCGTGCAGGCGCGGGTGCCGGTGCACACGGGCGATACGCCCGAGACGCTCGCCGCCCGTGTACTCGGACAGGAACACCGGATCTATCCCCACGCGGTGCGCCTGTTTGCCGAAGGTCGCTTGCGTCTGGTCGACGGGCGCGCCCTGCTCGATGGCGAAGCGCTACCGGCAACGGGTTTGCCCTTTCCGGACTGATCTCCCCCACTTCCGCTCCAAATTCCCGTGATCGAAATTTTTCGCCTGACGTTATGAAAAAAAGAACTAAGTTAGTTGCTTGACTAAATATGTTCAGCAGCGGATAGTAAGCGCCATGACTAACTCCGGGCAGCAACATGAGCGCCACCAGGTCAGTTGACAAACGCGAACGACTCGTCGATGCCGCACGGGTGCTGTTCCATCACAAGGGCTTCGGCGAGACCAGCCTGGCGGAAATCGCACGCGAATCGGGCGTGCCGGTGGGCAATGTCTACTACTACTTCAAGACCAAGGAGGATATCGCGGCGGCCGTGATCGCTGAACACTCGGCGTATCTCGGAACCATCGCCCGCCAGGCGGAAAAGCTGCCGGCCCCGCGTGAGCGCATCGTCAGCATGCTCGACAGCATGGCCTGCAATTGCGGCTCGATCGCGGACAGCGGCTGTCCGATGGGCTCGCTGTGCATCGAGTTCGGCAAGCGCGACACGGCGTTGCGCGAGGATGCGAACCTGTTGCTGCTGAAAATCGTCAACTGGGTGCAGCGACAATTCGAGGAGATGGGGCGCCGCGATGCCCATGAACTGGCCATTCAACTGGTCTCCACGGTCCAGGGCTCGAGCATCCTGTCACTCGCGATGCACGACCCCGAGATCATGCGCGGCGAACTGGCACGCCTGAAGCGGATGGTCGAGGTCTTATGATATTTTTTTCGCAGAATTTAAGTCAGATGACTAACATATTTTTTGTAAAAATTGAGTTGGTTGACTCGCTTATTCACGGGAATGCAATGCCACTCGCGCCGCGGCGCCGCAGGCATTCCCAACACCAAACCGCCGGTAGCGGTCGCTGCCGGGGATACGCGGATACGCCGCCGGCGCATCCGCAACTACTGGAGAGGACCATGAACGCCACAATCCATACGCGCACACACTCACTTACGCGCGCACGCCGCAACTCGGCGCTGCTGCTCGCGGCCGCCCTGATGGCGGCCGGACTGGCGGCACAGATCCACGCGGCGGAGCCCGCAACCCCTCCCCGATGGCAGGTGCCGATCGAGCGGCTGCTCGAGGCAAAACTGGCAGACCGGCTGGCAAACCTGCCACTGCAGCTTGCCGCGCCGGGCGACACCGCCATTGCGCGTGAGGACGCCAGGTGGCGCAGGCCCCCGGCCAATCCGCAACCGAACGCAATTCCAACCCCAACCGTACAGGAGAAGTCATCATGAACAGTCAATTCAGCTTGCGCGCCGTCGTGGCTGCCGGCTTGTTCGCGGCCAGCCTGAACAGCTTCGCGGCGCCACCCGCGGCAGCGGAACTCGAGGCCTGCATGGCACGTGCCGAACACGGCCTGGCGATTGACAATGGCGATCTCGAGCTGCTCGGGGCGGGTACATTCCGGCTGAGCAATGAGCGCAGGATGATCACGCTCGATGCCCGGATCGGCGCGAACCCGAGCGCCATGCGCCCGCGTATTTATTGTACCGTCGAGAGCAACGGCGTGGTGAGCGCGCTGCAGACGATGCCGCGCCTGCCGCTGCAACCGACGCCGCAACAGGTCGTGACCAAGTGATGGTTGCTGTAGATGGAAGCCCGTCGGTGGCGTTTCGTGCGCCGCCGACAGCGCCCTCAGGCCCTGGGCAGCGTGACGCCGGTCTGGCCCTGGTATTTGCCGCCGCGATCGCGATACGAGGTTTCGCAGACCTCGTCGCTTTCAAAAAACAGCATCTGCGCCACACCCTCGTTGGCGTAGATTTTCGCCGGCAGGTTGGTGGTATTCGAGAACTCCAGCGTGACATGCCCTTCCCACTCGGGTTCGAGCGGGGTGACGTTCACGATGATACCGCACCGCGCATAGGTCGACTTGCCGAGACAGATCGTCAGCACGCTGCGCGGAATACGGAAGTATTCCACGGTGCGCGCCAGCACAAAGGAGTTGGGCGGGATGATGCAGTAATCGGCCTTGATATCGACAAAACTCTTGGGGTCGAAATTCTTCGGATCGACGGTCGCCGAATGCACGTTGGTGAAAATCTTGAAATCGTCCGAGCAACGCACATCGTAGCCATAGCTCGAGGTGCCGTAGGAGATCACCTTGCCCGCGGCGGTGCTGCGCACCTGGTCGGGTTCGAAGGGGCTGATCATCCCCTGTTCGGTCGCCATGCGGCGAATCCATCTGTCCGGTTTGATCGACATGAAACGCTGTTACTCCAGGCGCGGGAATCCGGGGCGACATGGTAGCCGCAAGCCGGTGCCGGCAACAGTGCCAGCCCGCAGGTGCCAGACCGCAGGTAGGGTCGGGGTGCATCCTGCCGGCGGCAGGGCATTACCGGGAGGTGACGATCCTGTCATACGCAGCGTAGTGACTTCTTTTGTACGGGACGGGTATTCTGCTGCTGGAGTCCGTCGGCGAAGCGGGCATGGGTGCCGCGGCGGTGTATGGGCTTTGCTCACGTCGAACAGAAAATAAGGAGAAGCGACCGTGCTGACTGCCCTTGACGAGACGCTGCGCCACCAGATTGCCACCACATTCGACCACGCGGGCACGAGCGATCACCGCTTCTTCGATCGCTATTGGTTCGGCGTCTACGACCCCCGGGGTCGCATGGCGCTGGTCTGTGGCATGGCACAGTACATGAACACGAACGTGATGGACGGGTTTTGTGCCATTCAGCTGCCGCGTGCGGACGGTGGGATCGAGCAACACAATTTTCGCCTGTCGCGGGCGCTGCGCCCGGACCTGGACGAGACGAGGGTCGGTCCTCTCCGGGTTCGGATCGAGGAGCCGTTCCAGCGCATTCGCCTCGGCTGCGAGGCGGGAGAACTTCCGCTCAGCTTCGATCTCGAGTGGACGGCGTTCCTGCCGCCGAGCGAGGAGAAGCACCACTTCAATCGCGTCAACGGCCGCGTATTCCAGGACTATCACCGCTACACGCAGGCAGGTCGCGGCACGGGCGTGGTGCAACTCGGGGATCAGGTTTTCGACGTCGACGACTGGTGGGCCGGACGCGATCACTCCTGGGGCGTACGCTCGCAGGTCGGCGGCTACGAGCCGGCGACCGGACCCGGCACGGAAGCGCAGCTCGCCGCCGCGGGATACGTGTATTACTGGCTCACCTTCAATGACGGCGAGTGCGGGGGCTATGTGCAACTGCAGTTCCTGGGCGACAGGACCCGCATCTTCACGGACGGTGAAATCGTGTGGCCGCAGACGGGGCGCCGCTTCATCGTCGCAGACGCCGAAGTCGAGGTGGAACTGCATCCGGGCACGCGTATCTACAAGCGACTGCGCACGCGGCTGCGCGGATACGACGGATCCACGGTCGAACTCGTGGCGGAACCGGTCATAGGTTACTGGTCCATGGATGGCACCGGCTACGACTGGGGATGGAACGACGACAAGGGACTGGGTTTCCATCGCGGCGAGTACGTGGTCGAGCACGATATATACGACATCACCCATCCCGAGCGGGTTGTGCGTCCGAACGGCGAGCTGCGTATTCCCGGGCACCGCGAGGCGCCGTGCGCCATCACCGTGGACGGCAAGCTGGCGCCGCGCAGTGCCGGACATCAGGTATTCGTTGCGAGCGGCCCGGTAAAGTGGCTCGGTCTGGACAAATAGGCGCCGCCACCGTTCGGCACGAAGGGGCGATCGACCATGGCTGCGAACCGCGATCCTGCCCTCGCATGCACTGATCACGGCGGCCCTCTCGCCGCGTGGTTCGCGGAACACAATCCCCGCGCGACCGGGATTCGTGTGGACGAGATCAGCAGGCCGAGTTCGTCGGGATACTCCAACGAAACCGTCTTCTTCCGCGCACGATGGTGTGAAGGCGCGGCATTGCACGAGGGACGCTACGTGGCCCGCATCGAGCCACGAACGCCTCCGGTGTATCCCGTGCAATGCGCCCAGGCGCTGACCTCGGTGGCACTGCAGTACCGGGTGATGCAGGCCATCGCGGGCGCCAATGGCGTCCCGGTCGCGCCTCTCGTCGCCTACGAGAACAGCGATACGTTCCTGGGTGGCCCCTTCTACGTGATGGGTTTCGTGGCCGGCGACGTACCGAAGGACAATCCGATCTACACGAAGGAAGGATTCTTCGTCGCAGCCAATGCCGCACAACGTCTGCGGATGATCGACAGCGGGCTGGCCGCACTCGCCCGCCTGCACGCCATCGATTCCACCCGTGCAGGGCTCGACTGGCTCGCCGGGGACGCGCGTCCCGGTCTTGGCCGCCAGCTCGAGATCTACGCGCGTTACGCGAGCGAGCTACTCGGCGAGCGCACACACCCGATCCTGGCGCACGCATTCGCGTGGCTGGCACGGGAGTCCGGGGCGGACGGCACGATCGTGCCGAGTTGGGGCGATGCGCGCATCGGGAACATGATCTTCCGCGACTTCGACTGTGTCGCCGTGAACGACTGGGAGGCGGCTGCACTGGGTCCGGCCGAGCTCGATCTGGGCTGGTGGCTGATGTTCGATCGCTTCGCGCACGAGAGCAGTGGCCAGCCACGCCTGGAAGGCGAACCCACGCGGGAAGAGCAGATTGCCCTGTACGAACGGCATGCGGGTCGCACCGTGGGCAACCCGTTCTACCACGAGGTGTTCGCCGCCGCCCGGTTCACGACCGTAATGATCCGCACCTGCCAGCGCAGCACCGATGCGGGCCTGGTGCCGGCGTCGATGAACATGCCCATCAACAACCCGGCAACGCAGGTGCTTGCCGACCTGCTCGACATTCCCTACGCGTGGCTGCAAGCGGCCGGCGTGGCATCCTGATGCAGTGGATGCGTACGGATCAAGACTCTCGCGGAGAACTCGACCATGCCCGGAACACACAAGACTTTCTGCCGCATCTGCCAGGCCCTGTGCGGAATTGACGTCGAGATCGACGCCGGGCGCGTGCTCTCGGTACGCGGGGACTTCGCGCACCCGATGAGCCGTGGCTATACCTGCGAGAAGGGGCGCCAGCTCGGCGCCCATCTGCACAACCCGGAGCGGCTTCGCAGCTGCCTCGAGCGGCGCACCGACGGCACGTTCGCACCGATCGCGAGCGAGGCGGCGCTGGATGCGATCGGAGCGCGCCTGCGTTTGATCCTCGAGACGCACGGTCCGCGCGCGATCGCCACGTACTCCGGCACCGCGGCCTACATGAATGGCACGGCGATTGGCATCACCCGCGCATTCCACGAGGCAATTGGCTCGCCGATGCGATTCACGACAATCACTCTCGACCAGCCGGGAAAGATCATCGCGATCATGCGCCACGGGCTGTGGGCTGGAGGAGGGCACTCGTTTGAATCCGCGAACGTGGTGATACTCATCGGGACCAATCCCCTGGTCTCTGCCTTTCACGTCCACGGCGGCCCGCCGGGTTTCCATCCCGGCGACATCCGGCGCGCGCAGCGCGAACGCGGACTGCGGGTGATCGTGGTCGACCCGCGGCGCACCGAGACAGCCGAGCTGGCCGACCTGCACCTGGCGATCCAGCCCGGAGAGGATGCCACGCTGCTTGCAGGAATGATCCGGCTGATCCTCGCCGAGGAACTCCACGATCGCGCGTTTTGCGACGCGCACGTCGCGGGTCTCGACGAATTGCGTGACGCCGTGGCAGCCTTTACCGAGGATTACGTCGCGCGACGAACGGGCCTCGCAGCGGAACTGATCGCCGAGGCAGCGCGACTGTTCGCGCGTGGGCCGCGCGGCGTCGCCACCGCGGGTACCGGGCCGAACATGTCGCTTCATCCGACATTGACCGAACATCTCGTTCTCTGCCTCGATACGCTCTGCGGCCGCTGGAACCGCGAGGGTGAGCGCGTGAACGTACCGAGCCTGCTCACTCCGGACTTCCCGCGCCCGGCGCAGGCCTTCCCGCCATCGCTGCTGCCACCCGAACTCAATCCCGAGGCGAACCGGGAGCGATCGCGGTTGCGCCAGCTGCGGCAGATCAACCAGGAGATGCCGACACCCGCGCTCGCCGACGAGATCCTGGAGCCCGGAGAAGGGCAGGTGCGGGCACTGATCGTGACCGGCGGCAACCCGCTCGCCGCGTGCGCGGATCCCGTGCGGCTGGCGCGGGCGCTCGAGTCACTCGATCTCCTCGTGTGCGTCGACATCGCGCTCACCCCGACGTGCCGCCGCGCGCACCATGTACTTGCCGCCCGGCACATGCTGCAGCGTGCCGACGTGGCGGCCTACCAGGACATGCTCTACGAGCGGCCGTTCGCGCAGTACACCGATGCACTCGTCGCACCGGACGGCGACCTGCTCGACGAGTGGTACGTGTTCGCGGCGCTCGCGCAGCGCATGGGGAAGAAGCTCGTGCTGCCGGGCGGCGAACTCGACCTGGGCGCTAAACCCACGACCCTCGACGTTCTCGAACTCCTGTACCCGCAGTCCAAGGTCCCCATGCGTACCCTCGCCCGCTACGAGGGCGGGCACGTGTTCGACGACATCGACATTCGCGTAACGGCGCCGATCCCCGGGCTCGAAGGCCGGCTGTGCGTCGCTCCGGAGGGTATCGCCGACGAACTGCACGCCCTGCGCGCGGAGCCCGTTCCCGAGCCGGGTCGCTTCGGGCGTGACGGGCGCTTCACGCACCTGCTCATCTCGCGGCGCATGAAGCACGTCAACAACTCGCTGTGCCACGATCTCCCGCGAAGCAAGGGACGTGCAAATCCGGCGTTCGTGAACCCGGGAGACCTGGCGAGCCTCGGCGCGGTACCGGGCGAACTCGTCGAGATCGAGTCCGACCATGCGCGCGTGGTGGCGGTGGTCGAGGCGGACGACGGCTTGCAGCCAGGCGTGGTCTCGATGGCGCACGCCTTCGGCGGTGACCCCGCCGCGCCGGGTGATCCGCGCACGCAGGGCACCCCCGTGAATGTGCTCGTCGCGACCGATCGCGACTTCGATCCCTGGGTGGGAATGCCGCGCCAGAGCGCGATCCCGGTTCGCCTGCGGCGGATCAGCTGAGCGCAGTTGCCCAGGGCGACCGGAGCTGTCCGCTTACAGTCGCTGCCCGGTCACTGGACCGCGCCATCGGAATCAATCATTGCTGATCGTGATAGTGGGAATCGTCGGCGCCGGGCCCGCACTGCGACGCGCGAGTTCGAGAGCGGCGCGGCGGGCGATCTGGCGATAATCCGCGGCCAATGCGCCCTGCGGATCGGCCACGACGGTGGGCGTGCCGCCATCGGTCTGTTCCCGGATGCGTATGTCGAGTGGCAGCGAACCGAGCAACGGCACCCCGTATTCACAGGCAATACGTTCGCCGCCGCCGGCGCCGAACAGGTGCTCGGCGTGGCCGCACCGCGTGCACACATGCACCGCCATGTTCTCGACCACGCCGAGCACCGGGATATCCACCTTGGCGAACATCTCGATGCCTTTCTTGCAGTCGAGCAGGGCGATGTCCTGCGGGGTGGTCACGATCACCGCGCCGCTGACCGGCACTTTCTGCGCCAGCGTGAGTTGAATATCGCCAGTACCGGGCGGCATGTCGACGATCAGGTAATCGAGCCCTTCCCACGCCGTCTGCGACAGCATCTGCTGCAAGGCACTGCTGGCCATCGGCCCGCGCCAGACCATGGCGGTCTTCTCGGTGATCAGGTAACCCATCGACATGGTCTGCAGCCCGTGCGCCATCACCGGCTCCAGCATCTGGTTGCCGCGCGATTCGGGGCGCTGGTGTTCGGGGATACCCAGCATGATCTGCTGGCTCGGGCCATAGATATCGGCGTCGAGCAAACCCACGCGCGCGCCTTCCGCCTGCAGCGCGAGCGCCAGGTTGACCGCGGTGGTGGATTTGCCGACGCCACCCTTGCCGGAGGCAACGGCGATGATATTGCGCACGTTCTCCAGCGCCGGTACTGCACTGCGGCGGGCACCCGGGGCGATACACCAGGCAAGCTCCACCCGCACCGTCGCCCCCGCGGCCAGCGATGAGAGCGCCTGTTCGACCGCGGCGGCAATCGGTTCGCGCAACCCGGCCAGCGCAACCCGGCATTCGATCTTCACCAGCAACAGGCCGCTGCGGCGCTCGACCCCGGCAACCTGCGCGATCTCGAGCAGGCGGATATCGAGCTCATCGACCCGGCAATTCGCCAACGCCTGTTCTACAGCCTGCATTTCGGTAGGACTCATGCTTCACTCCACATTCGAGGGAGCACGCATATTACCGGCCTGCTCGCAGCCACGAAAGCAGGTCACGCCCCGGGCGGGTGCAATGGGGCCGCGAAATCGTTATATTTCCGGCCTTTTACCCGGCAAGATCCGCCCCAAGGACAAGCGCCAGATGAGCACCAAGCGACGACGTATCCTGGTCACCAGCGCGCTGCCCTATGCCAACGGGCCGGTGCACCTGGGGCATATGGTCGAGCAGATCCAGACCGATATCTGGGTGCGTTACCAACGGCTTCGCGGCCATGAATGCCTGTATGTCTGCGCCAGCGATGCGCACGGCACACCGATCATGCTGCGGGCCGAACTCGAAGGCTGCACACCCGAGGCACTGATCGAGCGCATCCAGGCGGGCCACCGGCGCGATTCGGCCGACTTCCTGATCAACTTCGACAATTTCCACACCACGCACTCGCCCGAGAACCGCCACTACGCGGAGCTGTTCTACACGCGCCTCAAGGAGGCGGGCTTTATCGCGCGGCGCTCGATTGCCCAGGCATTCGACCCCGAAAAAGGCCTGTTCCTGCCCGATCGCTATATCAGGGGCGTCTGCCCGCGCTGCGCCGCCGCCGATCAGTACGGCGATTCCTGCGAAGCCTGTGGCGCAACCTACACCCCGATGGATCTGCTGAACCCGGTATCGGTGCTCTCGGGTGCGACCCCGGTCACCCGCGAATCCGAGCATTTCTTTTTCCGGCTCGGTGCGTTTGAAGCCATGCTGCGCGAATGGACCTCGGGAGCGCAGGTGCAGCCGGAGATCTCCAACAAGCTCGCCGAGTGGTTCGACCAGGGCCTGCAGGACTGGGACATCTCGCGCGATGCACCGTATTTTGGCTTCGAGATTCCCGCTGAACCGGGCAAGTATTTCTATGTGTGGCTGGAAGCCCCGATCGGTTATATGTCCAGCATGCACCATCTGTGCGCGCGTACCGGCCGCGACTTCGACAGCTTCTGGGCACCGGACAGCACCGCCGAGCTGTACCACTTCATCGGCAAGGACATCGCGTATTTCCACACGCTGTTCTGGCCGGCAATGCTCGAAGGGGCGGGATTCCGCCTGCCCACGGCGGTTTTCTGCCACGGCTTTCTGACCGTGAACGGCCAGAAGATGTCGAAATCGCGCGGCACCTTCATCATGGCGCGCACCTACCTCGAGCATCTCGGTGCCGAGTATTTCCGCTACTACATCGCCGCCAAGCTCGGCTCCGGCGTCGATGACATCGATCTGAACCTCGAGGATTTCGTGCAGCGCGTGAACTCGGACCTGGTCGGCAAGGTGGTGAACATCGCCAGCCGCTGCGCGGGCTTCATCGGCAAGCGTTTCGACGGCATGCTCGCGAGCGCGGCGGCGCAACCCGCCCTGCTGACGGAATTCAGCGCGGCACGCGAAGCGATCGCGACGCATTACGAACAACGCGAATTCAGCAAGGCGCTGCGCGCGGTAATGGCGCTCGCCGACCGTGCCAACCAGTACATCGATCACGAAAAGCCGTGGCAACTGGCCAAGGACCCTGATCAGCAGGCCCGGGTGCAGGAGGTATGCACCATGGGTATCAACCTGTTCCGGGTACTGATGGTCTATCTGAAACCGGTGCTGCCGGCGATGGCACAGCGCGCCGAAGCCTTTCTCGCCTCGCCGCTCGACTGGGAGGCGCTGGATCAGCCGCTGCTCGGCACACGGATCGAGACCTTTGTGCCGTTGATGAACCGCATCGATCCCGACCGGGTCCAGGCCATGGTCGATGCCAGCAAGGAAAGCACCATGCAATCGCCCCCGGCACCCGCGGCACCGGCCCGCGCAATCGCTCCCATCGCCGAGACCATTTCGATCGAGGACTTTGCCCGGATCGATCTGCGTATCGCGCGCATCGTCAAGGCCGAACCGGTGGAGGGTGCCGACAAGTTGCTGGCGCTGACGCTGGATCTCGGTGACGGCACGCGCAATGTATTCGCCGGCATCAAGTCCGCTTATGACCCGGCCGAGCTGCCGGGACGGCTGACCGTGGTGGTCGCGAACCTGGCGCCGCGCAAGATGCGCTTTGGTACCTCGGAAGGCATGGTGCTGGCGGCGGGGCCGGGCGGCAAGGAGATCTGGCTGCTGGCACCGGACAGCGGTGCCGAGCCAGGCATGCAAGTGAAATGAGCGCGGAATCACGGTCATGATCGGGGAACTGGCGCTGCTCCTGATCGGAACGGTGCTGGCAAACAACATCGTACTGACGCAGTTCCTCGGCGTCGGCCCTGCCCTGGCTGGCCCGAACCGCCTCGCGCCGCTGCTCGGCATGTGCCTCGCCAGCGCCGTGGTGCTGACGCTGGCTGCCCTGCTGACTCATCTGGTGTTTCACCATGTGCTGGCGCCACTTGGCCTGGCGTACCTGCGCACGCTGGTCTTCGTCCTGCTCATCGCAACCTCGGTACAACTCGTGCAACAGTACGCGCGCAGCCGCGAAGCACTGGCACAACACCTGTTCGATGGATTCCAGCCGCTGCTCACCGTGAATTGCGCGGCACTCGGCGTCGCGCTGCTGAATGTGCAACGCGAATACGACTTTGCGCATGCGATGGTGCACGGAATCGGGGCAGCGGGAGCGCTCGCGCTGGTGATGTTGCTGTCCTGGGCGTTGCGCGAGCGCATCGCGGCCGCCGCTGTGCCGGAGCCGTTTCGCGGCGCGGCGATCGGCCTGGTCACGCTGGGCCTGATGTCGCTGGCGTTCATGGGATTTGCCGGCCTCGCCTGAACCCATGCTTGCGCTCGCCCCCATCCATCCGGTATTCGCCTCGCTGCTGGTCGTCGGTGCGACCACGCTGTGCTGCGCGCTGCTGCTGAGCCTTGCCGCCATCCTGCTGGCGCGCCGACCGGATACGGTGACCGAGGCCATCCTGCGCTGCCTGCCACAAACCCAGTGCGGTCAGTGCGGCCACCCGGGTTGCCGCCCCTATGCCGAGGCGATAGTCGCCGGCGCTCCGATCAACCGCTGTCCACCGGGCGGCAACGCCACCCTCCGCGCGCTGGCACACCTGCTCGATGTGCCGCAACTGGGGCTCGATCCGCTCCACGGCAGCCACAAGCCGCGCGAAGTCGCCTATATCCGCGAGGCGGAATGTATCGGCTGCGTGAAATGCATTGCGGCTTGCCCGGTCGATGCGATCGTCGGCGCCAGTGGCCAGATGCACACCGTGATCGCGGCGCAGTGCACCGGTTGCGATCTGTGCGTGGAACCCTGCCCGGTCGACTGCATCGAGATGCGGGTGCTGCCCGCGGACAATACGGCGCAGGAACCCTCCGCGCAGGCGGTCAGCGAATGCATCCGCTGCGGCCACTGCGAGCGCGTCTGCCCGGTCTCGCTGCTGCCCCAGCAACTCTACTGGTACGCGCGCAGCGCCGAACACGCAGCCCTGGAGCGCTACGGTCTGTCCGATTGCATCGAGTGCGGTGCCTGCTCGCGCGTGTGTCCCAGCCAGATCCCGCTGGTGGCGGTGTATCGCGATGCCAAGCGCGGGTTGCGCAACGCGCAGGAACAACAACAGCTTGCACAGCTGGCCCGCCAGCGCTTCGAGGCAAGACAAGCCCGTGACCATGATGCCCGCCAGCTGGAACAGGTGCGACGCAGCGAGCGCGAGCGCGCCACTACGCGAGCGGCGCAGGTGGAAGCTGCCGTGGCACGGGTGCGCGCCCGCACACTGCAAACACCCGATGCGCAGACGCCGACGGTAACGAGCGCCGTCGAACGGGCGCGCCACAAGGCCCTCGAACGCGTGGCAAAAATGGCGCCGCTCGACACGCAAGCCGGCAGGTCACCGCCTTCGGTCGAGAGCCTGCAGCGGCTGGTCAGCATGACCGAGCGCAAGCTGCAGCGCGCACGGCAGAAACTCGCGGCGGCCTCGGCCGCGGCCGACGCCGAAACCGCGGCGTTGCTGGCACAGGCGATCACGCGTCTCGAACAGCGCCTGGCAGCCGCCCGCCATGATCTCGGTGGCCTGCAAGGAGCGGACGCATGAGCCCGCCGCGTGACGCACATTCGCCCATGAGCAGCGCCGGCATCATGCGCGAAGTGGCGCTGGCGACCACCCCCGGCATCCTGATGCTCAGCGCGTTTTTTGGCTGGGGCACGCTGATCAATATCCTGTGGGCAGTGCCGATCGCGCTGCTGTTCGAATCACTGGCACTGCGCCTGCGCGGGCGCGCGGTCCAGGCAGGGCTGCGCGATGGCAGCGCGCTGCTGAGCGCGGTGCTGCTGGCGATCGCGCTGCCACCCGCCGCTCCGTGGTGGCTGATCGCAACCGGAATCGCGGGCGCGATCCTGGTGGCCAAGCATCTCTATGGCGGCATCGGACACAACGTGTTCAATCCGGCGATGGTGGGTTATGCAGTGCTGCTGGTGTCCTTTCCCCTCGAGATGAACCGTTGGCTGGCCCCCGCTGGCGCGCTCGGCGCGGGACAGGCACTGATCTCGCCGCTCGGCGCGATGCAGGCATCCCTCGGGCTGTTCGAAGCGACGCAACTCGACGCACTGAGCATGGCCACACCCCTCGCTGTGCTGCGTCATGAGCACGCCCGCATGATGGGAGAGCTGGCGGCGGTGTATCCGCAGTTCGGTACGCTGGGTGGCATCGGCTGGGAGTGGGTCAACGCCGGTTTCCTGGCCGGTGGCCTCTGGCTGCTCGGGCGCCGCATCATCGACTGGCAGGCACCGCTCGGGATGCTGGGGGCGATGCTGCTGATGGCGCTGCTGTTCTACGCTGGCGGCAGCTCATCGAGCGGTGGCTCACCACTGTTTCATCTGTTCAGCGGCGCCACCATGCTGGGCGCGTTTTTTATCATTACCGATCCGGTCAGCGGTGCCAGCAGCGCGCGCGCGCGCCTGCTGTGCGGCGCATTGGTCGGGGTGCTGGTGTACCTTGTCCGGCATTGGGGCAACTACCCCGACGGGCTCGCGTTTGCGGTGCTGCTGATGAACGTGGTGGCGCCGCTGCTGGACCGTGTGCTGATCGCTCGTGAACCGGGAAAGACCGTGTGATGCACCCGCGCGCGCTGGTGTTGCCGATGCTGACAGCCTGTACCGTGGCGGTGCTGCTCGGCAGCGGCTGGTCATTGTTGCGCGAGCGTATCGGAGATGCGGAGCGCAGCGCACGCGCCGCGGCATTCGCCGAATTGCTGCCGCGCGCGCGCTTCGACAATTCGCCCGGCGATGATACCGTGCGGGTGGCTGACCCCGTGCTGCTTGGCTTTGCCCGCGAGCGAGCCGCGTATATCGCGCGGCTCGATGGCCGCATCGAGGCAGTGCTGCTGCCGGTGGTCGCGACCGCTGGCTATGCCGGCGCGATCGAACTGCTGGTCGGCATCGACCGCGAAGGTGTGATCACCGGCGTACGGGTGCTGGCGCACCATGAAACGCCGGGCATGGGCGCGCAAATCGAAGCGCGGCACGGCAACTGGCTGCGCCAATTCGTCGGTCGCTCGCTACGCGACCCGGAACGGGAACGCTGGGCCGTGCGCCGCGACGGCGGCGAATTCGATCAGCTGAGCGGTGCAACCGTCACGCCGCGCGCGGTGACCGCGGCCCTGAAACACGCGCTGCAGTATGCCGAGGCCAACCCCGGGCTTTTTGCCGGAGAGATTCATGAGTGACCTGGAAGAACAAATCGTCTTGCCGAAGTGGCAATCGGATGCCAACCCGGCGGCGGTGAAACTGCTCGGCTTGTGCCCCTTGCTCGCGATGAGCCACAGCCTGGTCACCGCGCTGGCGTTGGGCCTTGCGATGCTCGGCGTGATGCTGGTTTCCAGCGTGCTGATCGCGCTGCTGCGCAAGCACCTGGCGCATCCCCTGCGCCTGCTGGTGTGGTTGCTGCTCATTGCCGCCAGCGTTTGCAGCGTGGAGTTGCTGATGCAGGCATTCGCCTGGCAACTGCACCAGGCGCTGGGTATTTATCTGCCGCTGATCGCCGCGAGCTGCCTGGTGCTGCAGCGTGCCGAAAGCGTCGCCAGCCGCAATCCGGTGGCGCACGCCGCTTCCGACGCATTGTTCACGGGCGGCGGCTTGCTCGGCGCGATGCTGCTGCTCGGCGCGCTGCGTGAATTGCTCGGCAACGGAACCGTGTTGGCGGACATGGAGTTGCTGTTCGGCGCCACGGCCGCCGGCTGGAAACTGCAGCCCTTCGCCGGACAGGGCAGATTCCTGCTGGCGATCCTGCCGCCCGGCGCATTCCTGTTCGCGGGGTTGCTGCTGGCGCTGAAGAATCTCGTCGATTCACGTCGCGCCTCCGCGAGTCGATCATCGCAACCTGCGCCGGCACCGGGCTCGCGGCGCGTGCGCAGCGGCGCAATTCAACCATGAACAGGGACAAGCGCCACGAGATATTTCGTCGGCTGCGCGAACAGAACCCGACGCCGACGACCGAGCTCGAATACCACACCCCTTTCGAGTTACTGGTCGCGGTGATCCTGTCTGCCCAGGCCACCGATGTGGGCGTCAACAAGGCCACCCACAAACTGTATCCGGTTGCCAATACCCCGGAGGCCATTTTCGCGCTCGGCGAGGAGGGCCTGAAGCGTTATATCCGCAGTATCGGCCTGTTCAACAGCAAGGCAAAAAACATCATTGCAGCCTGCCGGATACTGATCGAACAACACGGATCACAGGTGCCGCGGGATCGCGCGGCACTCGAATCATTACCGGGTGTGGGCCGCAAAACCGCCAACGTGATACTCAACACCGCGTTCGGCGAACCCACCTTTGCGGTCGATACGCATATCTTCCGGCTCGCCAACCGCATTCGCCTGGCGCCCGGAAAGACGGTGCGTGAGGTCGAGGACCGCCTGCTGCGCACCACCCCGCCCGAGTACCTGAAAGATGCCCATCACTGGCTGATCCTGCACGGTCGCTATGTCTGCACCGCGCGCGCGCCGCATTGCGCGGAGTGCGTGATCAGCGATCTGTGTGAATACCCGGGGCGACGCGCGATTCTGCGCGCCGCTGGAAAAAACGCCTGAGCGGCCTCAGGCGGCGTTGCGCGGCTCGAGGGTCGCGAGGATCTCGTCCACCGCGGCATCGTCCATGTGCTTGTGCTCGAGCAGGCAGTGATAGGCGATATAGACGAAATGCCCACCCTGGCGCAGGAACCACTCGCGCCAGTGATGCTCCGCGTCATCGTGCACGAACAGCTCGCCACGCCATGCACCCACGCTGACCGGTCGCGACGTATGTCCTTCCTCGCGCAAATCGAGACTGAAGCCCGCGAGATCGGCATCGCTAACCACGCCGTCCTCGCGCACCAGGCTCGAAATCTCGATGCAGCTCACGCCGTCCTCGTCCTCGATCACCACCACCTCGTCATCCTGCTCCGCCTCCCATTCGGGCGGCAGTTCGATGGTCCACCAATCGGTTTCGAGCATTTGCATCAGGGTTCTCTCGCAGCCATTTCCAGGCGCAGCAGGAGTGCATCCTCGCGTGCCGCACCGGCGCCATAATAAGCCTTGCGCAGCCCGTTCGGCACGAAACCGTGCGCAAGGTAGAGCGATTGCGCGGCCTCGTTCGATACGCGCACCTCGAGATAACAGGCGCGCGCGCCCTGCGCGCGCGCCTCCGCGAGCGCCGCGGACAACAAGCGCGTGCCGATACCGCGTCGCTGCTGGCCAGGTTCGACCGCGATGCCGAGGATCTCGCACTCGTCGAGGACCGTTTGAAATACCACGAAGCCGCAGATCCGTCCGCTGGCATCGACCGCCAGCCGACACTGTCCTGCGGCAATACTGTCGCGAAACAGGGTCTCGCTCCACGGGCCCGGATTCTGCAAAGCGTCGATTTCGGCGAGTCTGCGGGCATCCGTTGCGCAGGCCTCACGCACGCCTTCAGACACCACCGGATCTACCCGCCTGGATGTCCGCCCAGCTCGCACGCTTGAGCAAGGGATTCTCCAGCAACCCCGCAGCCGAGTGGGTCACCAGCAACGGGGCATCGATGCCAGGGACGCGCTGCGATCGCGACTCGCGCGCGCGGTACTGCTCGCCATTCCAGCCGAGCAACAGCGCGGCGGCCTGCTCGCCCATCACGATCACCTGCTCGAAGCGCCTGGACTCGCGCAGCTTGGCCATCAAGCCGAGCACCGCATCGCGCGCCTGTGCCCGATCATAGGCCACGCCGCGCGGCGGCCAGGCAAACGGATAGGGTTGCGGCGCCACGCGCCCGCCGCCGATGGCAAACGCAAGCGCCGCAATCAGTTCCAGCACCCTGCGCTCGCTGCCCTGCGGCGGCGCCTGATCGATGAACAGGGTGTATCCGGCCGGTACCAGCAGCAACGCACAGCCACTCTCCTCTGCCGGCCCCTGCGGCACGGAACGCGCGCGCTCCGTCACTGCCCGGGGAGGGGCAATGCGTGGCGACGCGCTGCTGCCGAGCAGGTCGCGGGCCCGGTGTGCGCCAGGCGGCGCCGCCGTCTCGAGTGCCTCGGTGTGCGCGGACGCGTGCTGCTCCGGCTCATCTTCGAGCAACACCGGATCCGCGGCGCGCAACAGCCACACCGGGATATCCATCGCGGCGAGATACGCAAGGCGCAGGCTCTCCTCCATGAGTTCAGATTCCGCTGATCTGCGGATGCGCGCGGGTCGCGCCACTCATCGCGTTCAGCGCATGCAGATAGGCCTTGGCCGAAGCCACGATGATGTCGGTGTCAGCGCCATTGCCATTCACGATGCGGTTGTCGCGCTCCAGGCGCACCATCACCTCGGCCTGCGAATCGGTGCCGGTGGTGATCGCGTTGATCGAGAACAGCAGCAACCGGGTCCCGCTGTTCACCTCGTTCTCGATCGCCCTGAACACGGCATCGACCGGCCCGTCCCCATCGGAATAGCTTTCGCGCTCGGCACCATCGATACTCATCGTGACCCGCGCATGGGGCTTTTTGCCGGTATGGGAAACCGCCTCCAGCGCCACGAACTGGTACCGATCCGCGGCTTCCTCGCTGCTCACATTGCTGGCCAGCGCCTGCAGATCCTCGTCGAAGATCTCGTGTTTCTTGTCGGCGAGTTCCTTGAAGCGCTTGAACGCCAGGTCGAGCTCTTCCGGGGTCTCGAAGGTAATGCCGAGTTCATCGAAGCGGGCGCGCACCGCGGCACGGCCCGAGTGCTTGCCCAGCACCAGGCGGTTGGTGCTCCAGCCCACATCCTGGGCGCGCATGATTTCGTAGGTCTCGCGGTGCTTCAGCACCCCGTCCTGGTGGATTCCCGCCTCGTGGGCGAATGCATTGGCCCCGACGATGGCCTTGTTCGGCTGCACCGGAAAGCCGGTGATGCTCGAAACCAGGCGCGAAATCGGCACGATCTCCTCGGTCACGATTCGCGTTTCGACCGGGAAGATATCCGCGCGGGTGCGAACCGCCATCACGATCTCCTCGAGCGAGGCATTTCCGGCACGCTCGCCAAGACCGTTGATGGTGCACTCGATCTGGCGCGCGCCGTGCAGCACCGCCGCCAGGGAGTTGGCCACCGCCAGCCCGAGATCGTTGTGGCAGTGCACCGAAAACACCGCCTTGTCGGCATTCGGTATGGTGTTCATCAGGCGCCCGATATAGGCGCCGTACTCGCCCGGCTCGCCGTAGCCAACGGTGTCGGGCAGGTTGATGGTGCGTGCGCCGGCCTTGATCGTGGCCTCGATGATGCGGCACAGGAACTCGAATTCCGAGCGGCTCGCATCCTCGCAGGAGAACTCCACATCGTCCGTGTGTCCGCGTGCCTGGGTGACCGAGCGCACCGCCTGATCGAGCACCTGCTCGGGCGTCATCTGCAGCTTGTACTGCATATGGATCGGCGAGGTCGCGATAAAGGTGTGGATACGCGGCAGCGCGGCGCCCTCGAGCGCGGCGGCGGCCTGCTCGATATCGCGGTATGCGGCCCGCGCCAGCGAGGCCACGGTGCAATTTCGTACCGTCGCGGCCACTGCCTTCACGGCCTCGAAATCGCCTGGGCTCGCAATCGCGAACCCGGCCTCGATGACATCGACATTCAGGCGCTCGAGCGCCCGTGCAATGCGGATTTTCTCGTCCTTGGTCATCGATGCGCCGGGGCTCTGCTCGCCGTCGCGCATCGTCGTATCGAATATGATCAACCGATCCTTGCTCATGGTCATTCCTCGGGTGCGAACAGGCGCACGTGGGCACCCATCCTATTGAACTTCTCGCGACTATGGAATTGTAGAGACGTGTGTGCTGCCCCTCAGGGCAGGAGGAGTACCAGCAGGCGCGGCGCATGGAATGCACTCGGCGCGGATTGATTGGCGATTCTCGATCTCATCGGGTAATTGTCCAGCGACCGTTCCGGATAGCAGTATGCCGATGGTAAGCAAAATAGCCGACGCTTGCCAAGCTCGGGGCACGCATACCCGACATTGTACCGCGCCCCGGGTGAGCCGGGACCCGGTACCGTTCGCCCGGGGTCGCGCAACGGCGGAAATTGCTAGACTGTCGCGCCTGACACGCCAGGGTGCGCGACCACGCCGGGCGCATCGATCAATGAGAAATAGCGGCCCTTTGAGGCCGGGATCCGGACAACCATGAGGCAGCAACCTTGCAGATAGACGTGTTCGTCGCGGGTTTCGGAAAATGCGGCACCACCACCCTCTGTGCACTGCTGGGCAGACATCCCGGGATATTCGTTCCCGAGGCCAAGGAGACCTGGTTTTTTTGCACCCCCGACTACGATTCCCGCTGGGCCGAACTGCATGGGCACTACGCAGGCCATCGTCCGGGACAACTGCTTCTGGACGGCACGCCACAGTATTCCTCCTACCTGTCCGAGGATATGTGCGTAGAGCGCATTCACGAACACTGCCCCGGTGCGCGCTTCATATTCATTGCCCGCGATCCGAAAAAGCGCATCGAATCGAGCTTTCGCGAGATGCATCACAGCTCACCGCTGTTCGGCTTTGATACGCCTTACCGCTTGTCGGATGCTCTCGACATGCTGCCCCAGATGACAAAAGACAGCCTGTACTGGGAACGTATCTCGAAGTACCGTGCGGTGTTCGGCGATCAACGGATTCTGGTCGTCTTCCTGGAGGATCTCGCCCGTGCCCGCGAATCCGTATTGCGGGCGTGCTTCGGCTTCCTGGGCCTGGACGAAAGTCCTGCGCGGGATATTCCGGCCGCTGCACTGAATGCCGGGGAGCGGAAATACATCGATACCAGGGTGCTGCGCTGGTTGAGAAACCACGAATTCAGTGGCCAGGCAATTTCCCTGGTGCCGGCACGAAACCAGGACCGGCTGCTCGCCCCTCTGGGTCTGAGGCGGCACTTTCGGGAAGCGGTCCACTGGGACGCGAGAGCGCGGGAACTCACCCGAACCGAGGTGTCCCCCGATGCCGCCCGGTTCCTCCGGTTCTATGGCAAGCCCGCCGATTTCTGGCCTGAAATCCTTGCGCTTTGAGCAGCGCCGGCAGCGGAATCCGGGTCGGTCTCCGCCAACCGGTGCTGTGGTGCCTCGCGATCAGCAGGCATTCGCGATACATTGCGCTCGTTCCGGTAGCGCTCCGAAATCACCGCGCCGCGCCTGCGCAACGGAACCTCGAGCAGCCGATAGTTTATTTCGGCACACCCGACAATCAGGGCCACCGCGGTTGCGAGGAAAAGCGGCATGTAGGCGGGACTGAACACGGTCCCCTCCGGCTCCAGGCGAAACCAGATTTCGCGGGTCGCGAAATACGCCGGAATGTGGATGAGATAGATGGCATAGGAACGCCCTCCGACCCATTGCAGCACATTCTTCAGCCATCCGCGCGCGAGGATATAGTCCCGATCGAACGATGCCAGGAACACCAGAATGGCCGCGATGATCGCCACCATGCTGATTTCGATCGGGATATGGATATCCTCGCCGCCAATGAACGCGAGCCCGACCAGAAGTATCAGCACCAGAGTGGCCCGGACCCAGCGGTTCGCCATGAAGCGAGGCTCGAACAGCCGGTAGCTGTCGCGGCTCGACCATAGGGCGATCAGCACGCCCAGCCCCAGCGCATCGGTACGGCAGATGATGCCGAGCGGCGTGCGCGGCAATACCAATTGCGCGACGACTATGACCGCCAGCACCAGCGGCAGGCGCCGTCCGCTCATCCAGATGAGGAACGGAAAAAACAGGTAGAACTGCTCCTCGAGTGAAAGGCTCCAGTAAGGGAATGTCGCTCCGGCTTCGTGAACCCCGTAAGTCGCCATGACGCGCAGGTTCGCTACCTGGAATATCGCGGCGAGCGCCCCCTCGAAATTCGCCCGCAACGAACCCCAGGCGCCCGAGCGATCAAACACCACACAGGCGACGAGAATCACGCCGAGCCACCACCAGGCCGATGGAATCAACCGCCACGCGCGGCGGATCCAGAACGCGACCGAGACCACCAGCCGCTCATGCGTGGAGCCTGTTGCCGCCAGCCGCGGCACCAGGTCGCGCGCGATCACGAAGCCGGAGATCACAAAAAACAGATCCACGCCCGACCACATTCCGCTCCAGCCGTAAAACATCTGGTGCCACTGACCGGGCACCCAGGCAAACAGGTTCATGTGCATGTGCTCCACGCACACGAACAGCACAGCGATACCGCGCAGGACCTCGATATCCTGAATCTTTTTTGTCATGTGCTGGTCCTGGTGCAAACCATGGAACGGGGGACGCAAGCCTGCTTGTAACGACCGGAGGTCTGCATTAATGTGCGTGCGAACCCAACAAGGGGTCTTATGCTGCACATACCGCGCACCGCTCGCAAGTCCCGTGATTCCGTCCCGAACACCGGCTGGATACCCGTAGCAGCATATTTCCGGAGTCGCCGGCTTTGCTCGGCCTGATCCGCTTCGCGCTCGCGCTCGCCGTGTTGCTCTCGCATGTTCCGGGTTTCGACTGGGCGTTGAATCCAGGCGTTGTCGCGGTGATCTGCTTTTACTGTATCAGCGGCTACCTGATGCGCTGCAGCTACCAACGGTTTACCCGCTTGGCGCAGACCCCGGTGCGTGACTTCATCGTGGACCGCGTGCTGAAGCTGTTCCCGCAATACCTCGTGGTGCTCGCGATCACCGTCGGCCTGCTCTGGCTGTGGGGTGCATCGCCCGGATTCTGGTTGATGAACCAGCAGCTTTCCCCGCTCAAACTGCTGTGGAACCTGCTTCTGCTGCCCGCGAACTATGTTTTCGAACCGCTGGTGATCAGCGAATTGCTGCCCCACCCCCTGGTGCCTCCCGCCTGGTCGCTGGCAACGGAATTCCATTTCTACCTCCTGCTCCCGCTGCTTTACCGATGGCGGAGTCTGTTCATGGTAATGCTGCTGGCAACACTTGCCGTACAAATTTTCGGCTTTGTCCATGAATCCACACGCTTCAACAGCGACAACCTGGGTTACCGCTATATATTCGGCGTGCTGCCGGTTTTCCTGATGGGCTACCTGTATGCCGACGATAGCGGTGGACGGCGGCCGCTGGCGGTTGTGCTATGGCTGCTGTATCTCGGCCTCGCAGGCTGCGCGTTCACGGACACCCTCATCCACCAGCAACGGGCGCGCGAAGTGCTGCTCGGGGCCAGCGTTGCCCTGCCGCTGCTGGCAACCACCATGCATCTGCGCGGGCATGCCTGGCCGGGGCGCATCAAGGCGCTGGATGAACGTCTCGGAAATCTCGCTTACCCGATATTCATCACCCATTGCCTGGGATTTTTCATCATCGAGCATGTGACCGGAATGCCGGTGCGGGCCAGCGCGAGTTTCGTGCTCTGCGCCATCCTCGTCTGCCTGCTGCTCTCGATGCCGCTCGAGATCCTGCAGCGACGCCTCGAGCGTGCTCGTATTGCGCTGCGAGGATTCGCGTCGATGAAGACAGATCAGAGATTGGACAGCGACACGCCGGCGAGGATCAACCCGGCGCCAAGCGCCTGATTGAGGCTGATCGACTCCTGGAATACCAGCATTCCAAGCAACGGTACGAACACGAAACTCAGCCCCATGAATGGATAGGCAACCGACAACGGCGTGGTGCGGAGCAGGTGAATCCAGAGCAGTGTGGCCAGGCCGTAGGTCAGCAGCGCGGTGCCCAGCAACAGCAGCACCTCGCTGTCGAGCCATGCTCCGCGGCGCTCGATCGCCAGGCTCGTCTGCCGGAAAAGCAGTTGCCCCGCACTGATCATCATCACGCAGACAATCGCCACGATCGGCCCGGAAGAATAGAGCTTCATTTCTGCACCTTCAGATGCGCGAGATAGAACAGGTTGAGGTCCATCGAAGGTATACGCAACGGCGCCCACGATTCCTGGCGCTCGGGAAAATAATAGCGGAGCAATGCGACGAGGTTGTTTATCGGATTGATGTGCTCGCGCGCCATCCAGTAGTCGTATTCCATGCCCGCCTTCACAAACTTGCCACGCGCGACGAGCTGGCGCCCCAGCCGCCAGCCGAGCCCGGGATCGCAGGGAAGAATCAGCGATATCACTCCCCCCGGTTTCACTACCCGGTGCCACTCGCGCAGCACCTCCCAGGGTCGCTCCAGGTGCTCGAGCACATGCGTGGCGATGAGGCGGTCGAAGCCATCGTCCTCGAACTCGAGATGACAGGCATCGGCAACGCGCAGCTGCACCGAGCCTGCGCGATCCGCGGGCAGTTGCACCTGGCGCAGCATGTCGGCGCTGCCGTCAGTCAGAACGTACTCGCGGAAACGGTGACGAACATGGCGCAGATGAATGCCGGTTCCGGCGCCCACCTCGAGCACCCGCGGGAACTCCCGGTCCGGCGCAAAAGCATTCTCTAGCCACGCGTGGCTTCTGGAGAGAAAGTAGCCAGCCAGCCCCTGGTCGTAGTTGGTTGCCTCGTAAAGCGATACCCACTGGCGCATGTATTCTTCATGGGACGGATCGGGCCTCATTTCGGCACCCCTGCCTTGCGTCGAAATGCCTTCAGTCTGCACAACGCCGTGTCCGGGACCGCTGCAACATCGAAATTGACGAACGAGAGCAGCAGTTGCAGCCCGCTCAGGGCAGGCAGTACCGCGAGCATCACCGTTCCGGTACTCGCATACTGCTGGACCTTCCAGTAGAAATACCATTGCGAAAGGCCGAACACGATACCGAACACGAACAGGATCAGGCCAAAAACCAGCGCCAGTGAAGCAATGGAGAAATCGCGCAGGAAGTAGTTGTAGACCAGTCGCTTCGCGGTATTGCGCAAATGCAGCAACAAAAACTCCAGCAACACGCGCCCGGGGCGCAAACCGCTCGTCTCCTTGTCGTAAACCGAGCGCATCGGGATGTCCACGACCCGGGCGCGAATCGTGTTCAGGCGGAACAACATGTCGGATTCGAAAAAGTAACGCCGGGAAAGCTTCCCGAGCGGCAGCAGCCGTAACACCTCGGCGTGTATCGCGGTAAAACCATTGGTCGGATCGAAGATGTTCCAGTAACCGCTGGAGAGCTTGGTCATGAACGACAGCGCGGCATTGCCAAACAGCCGTATCAGTGGCATGCCAGCCAGATCGTCCGGATGGAAAAACCGGTTGCCCTTGGTGTAGTCGGCTTCGAATGCGCGAATTGGTTCTATGAAATCGGGTATCAGCGACGGATTCATCTGACCGTCTCCGTCGATCTTGACCACGATATCGGCGCCGTCGGCGAGTGCTGCCCGGTAACCTTCGATGACCGCCCCGCCAACGCCAAGGTTTTGCGTATTGAGCAGCACCCTGACGCGTGGATCGGATACCCGCTCGCGCACGTATTCTCCGGTGCGTTCCGGACAAGCATCGTCGATCACATAGACACGCTGAACCTCCGGACCCAATGCCGCGAGCACCGCTTCGATGTGCTCTCTTACCCGATAACAGGGGATGACGACCGCGACCTGCACGTTTTTATCTCACTGGCCAGGCGAGGCTGGCGGCAACCGGTTGACACAAGAGCTGCGCGATTGCCGCCGCCCCCCGAGATGCACGGCCAGCAACACCAGGATTGCCACCATGCTCAGCAGACTGAGAACCAGTCCCGCCCGGAAACTCCATGGCAGAAACTCGAATTCCACCGTGTTGTCCCCCGCCGGAACCTCGACTGCCTTGCCAAGAACCTGGGCACTGAAGAGCGGCGCGAGCTGCCCGCCGATGCGCACGCGCCAGCCGGGATAGTTCGCATCCGCCATGAACAACCAAACGGGCGAGGTCGACTTTACCCGCACCACGCTGCGCGATGGGGTGTGCCGGAGCACCGCCAGGCTCGCCGTCGAGGCTCCGGGCCCGGATGCCCCGGCGCTGAACCCCGGGCCGGGGGAATCGATGAAGAGTTCATCGACAGCGCGTTCCGCCCAATGTGCGATTGCCTCCTCGGGCGTCGGAAAGGCACGTGCCGCGGAATAGAGCTGGAACCGCGGCAACGCATGGGAATTGCGGTAGACACTCCAGTCCTGGGGAGCGCCGTATATTGCCTGCGCATGCGCGAGATCCATACCGGAACCTGCCGTCACATAGCGCACCCCGAGGACGTCGATGAACCGCCGCCCGGGTGTCCCGGTCTGTTCATGAAATTCGTTCCGGGTCAACTCGTACAGAAGATGGCGCCGGTGCAGCCCGAGCGAGGAAACCGAGTCAATGGAGGGCAATTGCCAGAGCAGGTTCGCCATCGGCGTAAGCGAGTTGATCATGCTGCGGAAACCCCGCTCGAGACCGGGTGAATCCGGCGGCATGTAGCCAAAGCTGCTGGCTGCCGTCATGTCCATGACCCGGTAATCGTCAACCGCCCTCCGATCCGCCCGGATCGCCTCCATTTGCCGGGGCTCTGCCAGGATGTTGCGGTCTGCAAAATGAAATACGTCGAAACGCAAAGCCACACACTCCAGGATCAACAGTCCCACGGCGAACCGCGCCGTCCAGGCCGGACGTCGCATGGCCAGCGGCAGCACGCACGCGGGCGCAAACATCAGGGCCATGACCAGTTGCGTTCTCCCATACTCGGGATGGTAATACGAAATCACCAGGGCGCCGATGGCAACCGCGCTCAGCAGCAGTACACCGCCCCCGAAAACGCGTGCTTCGATGCGAGCAAAGCCGCGCTGCGCCGCGCGCCCCCCCAGCGCATCGAGCGCTCCGCCCGCCACCAGCGAGGCACCGACGACGAATATCGCCACGTATGCCCACATGAAGCGAAATGCGTGGATGCCGGGAACCAGAGAGTGCTCGTACACTACCCTGAACAGCGGTGAAAGCTCCTGGACACCCAGGTTGTAGAGCACCAGCGCGGCAATGCCGTGCGCCACGATGCGCCGGTCGCGGCATACAACCAGGCCGCACAGGAACAGGGAGGATACAAACGCGCTTCCGAGGCTCTGCAAATTCGGCGCGGACGGGTCGCTATAGTGGCCAATAAAGGAGAACAGCAAACCGCGCACATGCATCGTGAGCGAGCTCGGATACAACAGGCCTATGCCTTCGCTGCGATGGGACTCGCTCACCAGTTCCGCCAGCGGGAGCAGTTGCACTGCGGCCAGGCCGATAGCGAGAATCACCCCTGCGGCGCCCATGAGCAGCAAGCGCCGCCACTGCGCGCGCGCCTGTGCCCGCCCGTCCCGGTAGCAGGCCTCGACAAACACCCGGCATACGATATATATCGCGACCCCATGGGCAAAATGCGGATAGCCCGACAACACCAGCAGCGTCGCGGGCAATGCGAGCCAAAGCACGCTCGCGATGTCCGGGCGCCGCAACCAGCGCTCCACGCCAAGCAGCACCCACGGCACCCAGGTCAGGGTGCCGGCGCAAACCATGTTGTTGTGAAAAAAAACAAAGACAATCGAAAAACCCGTCCCGAGGCCGGCAAAACAGGCCGCCGACCGGCTGAGACCGATTTCCCGTCCGAGCAGCAGCGTACCCAGCGCGGCGCCGAACATGGCCAGGAAATGATAGGCCATCATCGCCGACGCGGGCCCGAGCAGCAGCGCGAGCGCGAGCTTGAGCGGCTGGGCGAATGCAGCCTGTCCCTCGGCAAACAACGGAAATCCACCGTAGAGCTTGTCGTTCCACAGGATTCCCGGGTCCACCTCCAGCGCCTGCGACTGCAGCAGCAGCATCAACAGGTCGAAATGGATCGTCTCGCCATGAATCAGGATTCTGTCGTGCAGCAGCGCCGCCCTCCAGAACAGCACACAGAGCAAGAACAGCAGCGCCGCCGGAAGATACCAGCCCAGGTGTCGGCGCGCGGAAATCGGGCCGGGGGCAACCATGGGTTCAGATTTCATCCCAGGGTTCGGCTCTCAGCAAATGCTGCACCCGACCATATTGCCAACGCGCGACCGGATGGCGGAAGCAATGCTCCGCGGGAATCTCCGGAAGCAGGCCCGCGGCGATATCATCGCGCAGGAATATCACGTTGAAACCGTAGCGGTTGGCTCCGACCAGCCGGTAACCTTTCTCGCGCCCGAGCTTGACCATCGCCGGGAGCGACGCCCCGCAATAGTCGACCTCGATGTGCTGCTCCGGATCGACCAGCTTGCGCACGCAGAAGCCGGGGTCGTAAGGCACTGTCACGCTCGCATCGCTCATCCAGCCGGCCTGGATCTCGATGATCACCACGCGCGGATTGGCCACCTGGATGGCTCTCCACAGCCAATAGTCGTTGCCATCAACATCGATGGACAGAAGATCGATCTGCTGGTCGAAGCCATGGCGGCTGATCACCTCGTTGACGTTTTCGGCGGTCAGCCATTCGCGGGAGATCGCCGGAGGAATCCTCATGGTATCCGGATGGCGCCAGTAGAATGCGGTCGCCGTGCGGATGTTCTCCTCGCTGCCGTCGCACAGCAGCGCGTGCCAGCCGTGGTTGATGATCAGGTTTGCCGCATTGCATTCACGACCGTCCCCGGCACACATCTCCACCACGTACTTGTTGGTGGTGCCGATAACGCTGAAGATGTAATGGAGTATTCCGTCCTCGCCGTTCTGGGAATGATTGCGGAACTCGACGCTCTCGAAATCGTGCGCCACCCCGGTGCGGGCGTCGCGCCGGTACTCCATTGCCAGCAGTTGCTGGGTGCCGCGGTCGACATAGTTCGGCTGCTGAACGACGGCGGCCGTCTGACCGCGAAGCAGTGCCTCCATGGCATCGAAACGCGAGCCAAGCGTGCCGAGTTGCGGCGCGATCCCCGCGCACTGCCGCTCCAGTTCCGCAAGGCGTGACGCCAGCGCTGCCAGTTGCGTCGCCGCGTCGTTGTTGCTTTGCGTCAACCGGTTCGCGTTGCGTTTGAACATGTCTCTCCCCACTCTTGATTTCCCTGCCCCGCGCCCTCGCCTGCGAGGGCGCGCCCGGCATAGATTCAGGCACGGCGCGCGACGATCACCCGGCTCTTCGGCATCAACTCGTTGAACGAGCGATGCATGGCCTGTGCCCCCGGCAGTTCGAGAAACCGCGTCCAGGTTTCCGACCAGCTCTCGAGCAATGGATGATAGGGCGGTTTGATCTGGTCCAGCGTGGGCACATCACCGGCTGCCTGCCCCTGGGCGGCCCAGTAAAAGCTCATCCACATGAACCAGTAGAAACCCCATTGCCCGCGGCTCTCCACCACGAGTCCGCAATCGACGACGAGGGCCTCGAGTTCCGCCGGCTCGATGATACGCACATGGTTCGGCGGTGCAAAATAGGCGGCCGACGCGAACGGCATCTGGAACGTTTCGCAGGCAGCATCGGGAACGCTGATCAGGTATTTCGCACCCGGCTTGCCGACGCGCACGAGCTCCATGAGCAGCGCCCGCGGATCGTCGACGTGCTCCAGAACCTCCGTCGCGATGACCCGGCTCATCGAGGCATCGGCGAACGGCAGCCTGTCGCCACGCACGACATGACCTGCATGACGAGTCAGCCCGCGCTCGTCAAGGTGCCGCCCGAGCGCACGTATCTTGTCGGGATCGATGTCGCAGAAATCGACATGGGCGCCCTGTTGGGCGCAGAACGTCACGGCCAGCCCGTCGCCGCAGCCGACATCCAGCACGGTGTCGTCCACACCCACCGCGAACCCGCCGAACAGTTCGCCGGCAGCGGCGTTGCACCAGCCGCTGCGCACCATGTCGGAAAGACCACTCGCCCGCGGGTCGGCACGCAGGTTTGCGCCACGCAGGAGCGCGGACTCGCGCAGTGAAAACAGCAGGCGCCGCAGTTTGTCGCGAAGAAATGTCCCCACCAGCCCGGACCTGGCCGGAAAGTGCTCGCCCACCACTGCGCCAGACGCCCCGGGCAGCTGCGGCTGATGGTCTGCATCCTGCAGGCTTCGGGCATGCGCGCGGAAAAAATGCAGCAGCTTCGCCCGCGCCACATCCTGCGAACAATGCCTGCGCTGACGCCCGCGCGCCTGCTGCGACATACGCCAGTACGCGGGCGGATCCAGCAGACGCAACTCGCGACTCGCAACGTAGGCCGACATCAGCGACTCCCACTCCGGACGATGGCGCCGTGTGCGCAGCATCTCGCGCAAATCCTGCGGCCAGTTGCACCACTCGGGAAAAGCCCGCACGACGAAACCACAGGTGTCATCGAGATAATCGAGCATGGCGGTGTGTCCGGGAGCGATGGCGGGCACACCCGCCGACATGAATTCCATCAGCGGCAGGCACTGCCCCTCTCCGAGCGAGGAGTTCACGATGAAATCGCTGCCCCGGACCAGCTGCCCGTACTGCTCGTCATCGAGGAATGCGTGCACGACGAGAATACGCGCCAAACAGCGCGGCAGACGCCTCATCGCCAGGAGCACCTCGGCGATGGCCTCCTCGCGGTCATGGTGCACGAGCTTCAGGACCAGGGTGCAATCGGCCTTGTCCCGGAACGCCCAGCAAAATGCCGTAACGAGATCTTCCCAGTTCTTGCGCCCGTCCATCGGGCAGAATATTGCGGTATAGACCACGCCGTCGAGCGTCAACTCCTGCTCT
The DNA here is from genome assembly GCA_016705365.1 of Gammaproteobacteria bacterium. Classification (NCBI taxonomy): domain Bacteria; kingdom Pseudomonadati; phylum Pseudomonadota; class Gammaproteobacteria; species Gammaproteobacteria bacterium. The sequence continues at coordinate 585,188 of JADIYI010000009.1, forward strand.
CGCGGCGCGCAGGCACGCAGCAGTTCGGCATCATCCGCGCGCAAATCGTCCACCCGACTGTCGAGCACGGCCCCTTGCACAACGAGCTTGCGCGCGGCGCCGGGCTCCTGCAGCGGATCGCGGGCGGCGGCGCAGGTGTACCTGTCCCACACCGGCGCCGGTATGGAGACGATCGGGAAATCGGCGCGAATCGAACCGCGCACCGAGCTCACGGCGAATTCCGAGTGGGTGATCGCGCGGCCGTGGAGAGCAAGTATTCTCGACCAATCCGTTTCGCGGTCATGGCGCCAGCTCTCGTCGGGAATGCTGTCGTATTCCCATGCGAATACCGGCACGACCGGGCAGCGCAGTCCCATCGGAATGCGGTGCGGCGGCGAGAACGCGAGCAGCACGCAGTATTCACCGCGTGCGGCACACTGGCTGTGCCACACGTCTGCCTCGGTGTGCGGATCGCGCAGTTCCACGACCGTCCCCAACGCCTGCAGTACCGGCACATAGGATCGCAGCACGAAGTAATAGCTGTAGTCCTCCTTGCCGAGATCGCCCTCGATCGTCTCGGCGGCAAAATTCGCGTGCACGAGAAACATCATCTCGCCGGCTCCTCGTGGCCCGAATCGGCGCCGCGGTCATGGACCGCGCTCTCGCGCTCCCCGCCACCAACGAACGCCCGCATCCGACCCAGTACGCTGTCGAATCCGCAATAGCGGCGCATGCGGTTCATTGCGGCGTCGCCCATGCGCCGGTACGCCTCGGGTTCGCTGCGCAACAGTTCATGGCTTCGCCTCAACGCCAGAACCACCGACTGCGGATTCACCCGGTATTGCAGCGTGCGCAACACCTCCCGCTCATCATGCGGCCAGATACACGGCTCGACGCTCGCATCGACTGTTATCGAGTTTGCATCGTCGAGGTAATCGCAAAGGGAGGTGTGACGCGGCGCGATGGCGGGCTTCCCGCAAATCATGAACTCCATGATGGGAATGCACAGACCTTCGGCCTTGGAGACATTGACATAAAAGTCGGTGCGCGCAATCAGGTTCCTGTAGTTTTCGCTGTCGAGAAATCCATGTATCAGGACGATATTGCAGGCAAACGGCGGCATGCGCTGCAACAGGTGATGGAATTCAAAAAGGTAACTGGACTGCGAATGGTGCGTCATCTTGAGAACCAGCGTCGCATCCGCGCAATCGGCGAAAGCCATGCCGAATGCGGACACCAGCAGTCGCCAGTTCTTGCGGTCATCGCAGGGATTGAGAACGCTGGTGTAGACCACACCCTCGAGCCTCGCACAGTGCCGCACGTGTGCCGGTGCAAGAGAGCGCAACAGCGCCTGGCGCGAGCCGAGGGGATCGGACAAGGGGCGAATCAACAGACTTCGCAGGCCGATTCCGAGCAACCGGGGGTCACCCGGCTCCCCGACCGGGCACAGCCGGACTCCGATAAATCCGAAAATCTGGGCGGGTTCCGCGAGATCGAACTCGAAGTGGTACATTTCGACCACGGACGACAGCACGACTTCTCTCGTCTGTTTGCCGAGATAGACGGCAATCCGGCTGCCGGCATTGAGGCCGAAGCCGCACAATTCAATCTCCACGGCCACACGCCCGGTCACCGGCCGGGGCAACATGACCCACGGCGCCTCGGCGGAGGACCAGCTTCCCCAGTCATCGGGAGCCCAGAAACCGTGCAGCAAGGGGCCGTCGGATGAGCCTGCGCAAAAATCCAGGGACACGGGAGCCGCGGGCACCGTGGTGCCCTCGGCACGACGCACGCTCAGCCCCAGCAAGCCGATGCCGAGCGTGCGCTGGTCCGTCCCGTCGGGCGGGTGCATGACATCGATGCCCGTTATTACAAGCAGACGCGCCGGATGCGACAGGCTGAACGTGAACGAATGTGTTTCGTCACGGTCGCCGATACGCAGCACCTGGAATTCGCTGCCGATCCCGATCAGCAATGGACGCCCCTGGTTGGTCCCGTAGGCGCGTGCCACTATCTCGATGGTGACATCGCCGTGCAGCAACCACGGCAGCACCACCGAGACCTCGGCATTGCGCGACCAGGCACCCCAGGGTTCGGGAGGAAAAAAGCCGTCCAGCGCACCGGTGCCCGGCGCGTGCAGGCGAAAATCGAGCGTTTGCTCCGAGCCGTCCCAGACCTCGAACGTGAACGAGGACAGCGGACGTTGGCTGTGAAACGAATCTGCGCCCACAACGAAATCGCGCGTGCTCAGCAATGCGCCGTCGACCACGATGCCGGCGGTGAGTGCACTCTCCCCGCGACACATCGCCTGCGCCGGCGCCATTCGCTCCCAGATCGGCACCGGCACCGCCAACACCGGAAAGTCTTCGCCCATGGCTGCCTTTACCGCGCGCAGCGCGTGTTCCGACAGGGTGATCGCACGACCGCAGCGCGCCAGCGGGTTACGCCAGTCATTGTCCGGATTGCCGCCCCACACCTCGTCGGGAATACGCTCGAATTCCCAGGCGAACAGGGGAATGACCGGACAAGCAGCGGGACGCGGCATATTGTGCGGCGCCGTAAACGCCACCAGCACGCAGTCCTGGCCGTTCGCACGATGCTTCGCGTAGAGTTCGTCCGCCTCGGCGAGCGCGTCCTCGATCACCGTGACGGTACCCAGCTGTTCGAAGACCGAACGGAATTCCGCCAGCAGAAAATAATAGCTGTATTCGGGTGCACCGAGCGCACTCCCGATGTCGCGGGCGTTTATGCGCGAGTAAAGCAGGAACTGCATGGTCACGGCTCACCAGCCACGCTCGCGAAACTCCCCGTGGGCGCCAGCCAGTTGCAGCCCACGAACCGCGGATACTCGACATTCATGACGTGAAAGATCAGCGCCCGATCTCTCCACTCATAGGTGCGGTCGATGTGCGAGTCCGAGCGGGTGAGCGCGGCAGAGACCGAATAGTGCCCCTCCCCGATATTCATCACGAAACCCAGACGGAACACGTGCTCGGTACCAGCCGCGAGATGGCCTATCGGAATGGTCAGCCGGTGGCTGTTTATCCCGAAGATCTCCTGTCCCAGCCGATCCTTCACCAACACTCCCACGACCAGCGAGGGCAATTCGACATGCACGCGGATGCGCACGCAAATCGACACCTGCTCACCGACTTTCGCGGCATCGCTCGACCTGCCCGCGGAATTCTGCAGCGTAACCGAGACGATCGTCGCCTCTCCGGTGCCGGATACGGTCTGCTCCAGGCCCTGTGCGTTCAGTTCACGGCGGATCATGGCAAAGGTGCGGTCGGCCATCAGTGCGTGATAGTAATCCATGACCACCGCAGGTTCGCCCTGCTGATGGAGTCGCCCTTCATGCAGCAGCAGGGCGCGATTGCAAAGGGACTGTATGGAATGCCGGTCATGGGAAACGATCAGCAGTGTGGTGCCTTGCTCGCGGAACTGGCGAATCCGCGAAAAACTCTTGTGCTGGAAGTACGCGTCCCCTACCGACAATGCCTCGTCGACTATCAGGAGTTCCGGGCGCCGCGCGGTCGCCAGGCTGAAAGCGAGCCGCATCGCCATGCCACTGGAATAGATGCGCAAGGGTTCGTCGAAATACGCGCCTATTTCGGCAAAATCCTCGATTTCCGGCAGTAATTCATCGATTTCCGCGCGCCCCAAACCAAGCAGTTGCCCGGCAATCAGCACGTTCTGCCTGCCGCTGAATTCGGGATGGAACCCCATGCCGAGTTCGAGCAATGCCGCCACTCGCCCCTGCAGGCGGACCGAACCTTCCGTCGCGCCCGTGGTACCACAGATGATCTTCAGCAGAGTGCTCTTGCCTGCGCCGTTGAAGCCGACGATCCCCAGCGCCTCCCCGGCAGCCACCTCGAAGCTCACATCGCGCAACGCCCATGTGAGCTGGTGCCGGGGGCCCGCGAAAGGCAGCAGCCACTCTCCAAGCCGCGACCAGTGATTCGGGTAATGCCGGTAGGCTTTGCCGACGCTCCGGGCCTCGACGGTGATGCTCATAGTTCGTCCACCATTTCAAACGAACGCCGCCTGAACAGCATCAGCGCCAAAGCAGCGAGAACGATCGCCAGCAGCAACGGGGAAACCAGACTCGACCAGTCGGGCCACCCGGTGCCCAGGGCGATGCCTTGTTGCGCGCTGATCAGCGGCGTCAGCGGGTTGGCCCTGACCAGGGACGCGATACTTTCCGGCAGGATCGATATCGGGTAGACGATGGGGGTAAACCAGAACCAGAACTGCAGCAGGATCGTGAACAACTGCCCCGCATCCCTGAAGAACACATTCAGCACCCCGATGATTATTCCGAGACTCGTCGCCAGCAGGCACACCACGGCGACAACCGGCAGCATCGCCACGAGAAATGCACCGGGAAAGCTCCCGAGGACCAGCAGAAGCAGCAGGAACAGCGCGGATATGATCGCGTAATTCATCCCCGCGTTGAGTACCACGATGACCGGCAGACAGATGCGGGGAAAATTCATTTTCTTGATCATGCCGGCGTTGTCGAGGAACATCGACATGCTTCGCTGGATGATTTCCGCAAAGAAATTCCAGGCGAAAATTCCGGCACAGAGATAGATTCCGTACTCGAAGGTCCCCGAACTGCCCGGCAGGCGAGCCTGCATGATCTGCGAAAACACCACCGTGTAAATGATCACCATCGCGAGCGGGTTGATCACCGCCCAGCCCGCGCCGAGCAACGAACTGCGGTATTTCGCGACGAACTCGCGCTTGACGCTGCCCGCGATGAAACCTCGAAAGCTCCATGCGGCTCGAACCAGTTGCATCAGCACGCGGTTGCTCCAAACGCCGAAAGTCCGGAATTGTAACAGCCCGAAAAATTGCGGTCACCGACGCCCGATGTGACTTTCACACCACAACTTCCCCGAGCAGCTCGCAATACAGCGACTGGTAGGCATCGATCATCCGTCGGGCGCTCAGCGTGGTCGCGACGCGCTGGCGCCCGGCAAGACCGAGTCTCTTGCACAACACATCGTCGCCCTCGAGTTGCAGCATGGCGCCGCGCAGAGCAGCAGGGTCATCGGGAGCGACCCACAATCCGGTCTCTCCCGGCACGTTTACAAAATTCATCCCGGAGTCGATATCGACACTGATCACCGGCCGGGCGCAGGCCATGGCTTCGAGCAACGCCACTCCATAGGCTTCCGAGCGGACATTCGAGGGAAACACCATGGCCCTGGACAACTCGAGCAGCGCCCATTTGTCGGCATCCGCGATGCGCCCGGCAAACTGTACATTCCCGGCACCGAGCCGCTCGGCAAGGGCGCGCAGCCGCGGCCCCTCGGGACCGTCCCCGGCAATCACCACCCGCAGCCCGGTGCCCGCCACCGCGTGCAACAGCACCTCCAGGCCCTTGTAGTAGCGCAACACGCCGACAAAGAAAAAGAAGCCTTCCCCCACCTGCGAACGCCACGCTTGCAACCGCGCGGACTGTGCGCGCTCGACACGTGCTGCATCTATTCCGATCGGAATGACGCGCACCCCTGGCGCGAACTCGCCGAGCAGCGCACTGCCACGCATATAGGGCTCGGACGTCGCGACGATACGGTCGACCGAACGCAGGAATCGGCGCATGAGGGGAGCATAGATGCGCCCGAGCAGGCGTTGGCGCACGATATCGGAATGGTAGGTGAGCACCGACTTCGGGCGCGGGTGCCCCGCGACCAGGAGATGGAGAATATCCGCGAACGGCCATGGGAAATGGTAATGGACAATGTCCGCCCAGCGCGCCCAGCGCCGGAATGCACCGAGTCCGCACAGGAACACGTTACAGGAGGCGACTTCGAACAATTCGGGCACGCGGCAGACGCGCACCCCATCGACCTCGACTTCCTCCACACATCGCACCTGGCGCGAGGGACAAAACACCACCACATCGAAGCGATCGCGCGCAAGCCCGCTGGCAAGCGTGCGAATCACATCCTCGAGCCCACCCTGGGTATCGGGAAAGTAGGTACGATAGACGTGCAGGATTCGAATCATCGATTGGCGACACGGTTTGTTGCCCCGCGCTTCGCAACTGGACACGAATACGGCGAAAAACGGCTGTGCGAAGGCAAGTTTCGATGGATCCCGCATCCTTCCCGGATGGTGGCCGCGGCGAGGCCGGTCATCTGCGCAACGCCTTGAACCAGACGGAATACGGTTGGTAGAGCCACCACTTGAGTGGCACGCGCCCGTAATGCCTGCGCACCACCTGCATCGCCTCGCGGTAGTGAAGCCGGCGGTTGTTGCGCGTTTTCGTCCAATCGTGCTCGCGGTTCACCGCCAGCACGGAGTCGACGTAACGAAACGGGCCTGCATGCCGGTAAAGACGCCACCACAAATCATAATCCATTGCCATGTGCAGTCGCTCATCGAGCCCTCCCACCGCGTCCCACGCGCTGCGGCGTATCAGCGTCGCGGGTTGCGCAATGAAACAGCGCAGCGCAAGCCGACGCTCGTCAAACGATTCAACCCACACCTTGCTGCGTCTGCCATCGCGCTGGCGTTGATTCCACGCCTGACCGTATGCGACCGGCGCCATGGGGTTTCCCTGCAGTGCATCCACCAGCGTGCGCAGCGCACCGGGCAACAACAGGTCGTCGCTGTTCAGCCAGCACACGAAGGGTGCCCGCCCGCGATCGATGCATTCGTTGATCGCGGCCGATTGCCCCTTGTCAGCGTGACTTCTCCAGCCCGCCAAATGCCCTTCTCGCGACTCGATGATACTGACGGAGGCGTCAGATGAGCCCCCATCGGCAACGAATACCTCGGCCGGAACATCCTGCATGAATATCGAGTCGAGCGCCTCGCCCAGGAATTCCGCCTGATTGAATGAGGGCACTGCCACTGTTACCAGCGACTCCCGGGGTGTGCCGATCATCCGTAGCGGTTCAGGAAGTCGCGGTAGGCAAGCGCAATTCCCGCCTCGAGCGAGGTCGACGCACGCCAGCCAAGCCCCGCCATGCGACTGACGTCGAGCAGCTTGCGTGGCGTACCATCGGGCTTGCTGGCATCGAAGACGATATTTCCCCTGAACCCGACCACGTCCATGACCGTCTCGGCCAGCTCGCGGATACTGATATCCGCACCGCACCCTATGTTGAACAATCCGTCGTCGATTTCATGCTCCATCAGGAACACGCAGGCATCGGCCATGTCGTCAACATACAGAAACTCCCGGAGCGGCCGACCCGAACCCCAGACCACGAACTCGCTGTCTCCGCACAGCTTTGCCTCGTGTGCCTTGCGAATCAGCGCAGGCAGAACATGACTCGTTTCGAGGTCATAATTGTCAGCGGGACCGTAGAGATTGGTCGGCATTGCCGCCACGTAACGGGTGCCGTACTGCCGGTTATAGCTCTCGCAAAGCTTGATACCTGCGATCTTGGCGATCGCATAGGGCTCGTTGGTATGTTCCAACGGGCCGGTCAGCAAATAGTCCTCTCGAATTGGCTGCGGGCAATCGCGGGGGTAGATGCAGCTGGAGCCGAGAAACAGCAGGTGCCGGACGCCGCTGCTCCATGCGGCCTGGATTATGTTGCTCTCGATCATGATGTTCTGGTACAGAAATTCGGCGCGGAAGGTGTTGTTTGCCAGTATGCCGCCAACCCTGGCGGCAGCGAGGAACACATGGTCCGGGCGCTCGTCCCGGAAAAAACGCTCCACCGCCGCCTGGTCGACGAGGTCGAGTTCCGCATGCGAGCGCAGGATCAGGTTTTGGAAGCCGGCAGACTGCAATCGCCGCACGATCGCCGAGCCTGCCATGCCCCTGTGACCGGCCACATAAATACGCATGTTTTTGTCCACTGCATTCACTCGTGATGATCGTAGGTCGAATACCCGTGCTTGCGCACCAGTTCGTCACGCTCGGCACTCTTCAGATCCTCGCGAATCATTTCCACCACCAGATCGTTGAAACTGGTCCGTGGTGTCCAGCGCAGTTTTTCGCGCGCCTTTGTCGAATCGCCAAGCAGGGTGTCGACTTCGGTTGGCCTGAAATAACGCGGGTCAACCCGAACGATGACCTTGCCGCGCTGGTCCGCGCCCGTTTCTTCCGTTCCGCGACCCGACCAATTGAGGCTAAGACCCAGCTCGGCGGCTGCCGCATTCACGAAGTCCCTGACACTGTGCTGTATTCCGGTAGAGATCACGTAATCCTCGGCACTTTGCTGCTGCAGCATAAGCCACTGCATCTCGACATAATCGCGCGCATGCCCCCAATCGCGCAGCGCATCGAGATTGCCGAGGTAGAGGCAGTCCTGGAGCCCGAGCTTGATACGTGCCAGTGCGCGCGTGATCTTGCGCGTGACGAAGGTCTCGCCGCGGATCGGCGATTCGTGATTGAAGAGGATGCCATTGCAGGCATACATGCCATAGGCTTCGCGGTAGTTGACCGTGATCCAGTAAGCGTAGAGCTTGGCAACCGCATAGGGACTGCGCGGATAGAATGGCGTGGTCTCCTTTTGCGGCACCTCGCGCACCAGTCCGTACAGTTCGGAACTGGATGCCTGGTAAAAACGCGTTTTGCTCTCCAGGCCCAGCAGGCGAATCGCTTCCAGAATGCGCAGCGTGCCGAGCCCGTCGGCGTTGGCCGTGTACTCCGGGACTTCAAAGCTCACCGCGACATGGCTCATCGCACCGAGATTGTAGATCTCATCGGGCTGGATCTGCTGGATCACGCGGATCAGATTGGTCGCGTCCGTGAGATCACCATAATGCAGGAACATCCTGCGCTCCGTTTCATGCGGATCCTGGTAGAGATGATCGATACGATCGGTATTGAGCAGCGAGGCGCGCCGCTTGATCCCGTGCACCTCGTAACCCTTCTCCAGCAGCAACTCGGCCAGGTACGCCCCGTCCTGCCCGGTAATGCCCGTGATCAGCGCCTTTTTCATCAATTCCCTTCCTCCCCGATTCGCGCCACTGTGCGGCTCATTCCATGACGGCGCGCAAACGCCGGATCTGTGCGTTGACCATGTCCTGCACCATCTCGTCGAATCCGAGGGCAGGGCTCCACCCGAGACTGGCATGCGCCCGGGCGGGATCCGCGACAGTACATACGGTCTCCAGCGGACGCGCCAGTTGCGCATTCGTGACCACGTGATCGCGCCAGTTCAGCCCCACGTGCCGGTACGCGAGTTCGCAGAGATCGCGCAGGGTGTGCAATACGCCCGTGCCAACCACATAGTCGGCAGCCTCGGATTGCTGCAGGATCAGCCACATCGCGCGCACGAAATCACGCGCGTGCCCCCAGTCCCTCTCGATATCCAGATTGCCGAGCGCGAGCTTGCCGTTCTCGACGATAGGGCTGCCGAGTTCGTTGAGCTCCGGAGAATCCCTGACACCCAGGGCAGCGCACGCAGCGCCATAAGCGATTTTCTGGGTCACGAAATGCAGCGGTCTGCGCTCGCTTTCGTGGTTGAACAATATGCCCGTCGCAATAAACAAACCGTAGCTTTCCCGGTAGATGCGCGCCATATGGTGCGCGTACACCTTGGCGGCCGCATAGGGATTCTGCGGGTTGAACGGCGTGGATTCGTCTTGCGGAGCGCTCGACGCGCGGCCGAACATTTCCGATGAGGAGGCGTGGTAGACGCGGCATTCCGGACGCACATGACGCACAGCCTCGAACAACCGGATCGCTGCCAGACCATTGATGACCAGCGTCTCCGAAGAGCGCGCCCAGGATTCACCCGGGCGCGATTGCGCGGCAAGATTGTAGATCTCGTCCGGACGCGCATCCTGCACCGCGGTGGCGAGATCCACGCCCTCGGCCATGTCGCCAAACAGCACCTGTATGCTGTTGCGAAGATGGCTCGCGTTGTTCTGGCGGAACCAGCTCTCGCGCCGTGCAAGCCCGTATACCGTGTATCCCTTTTCGAGCAACATCTCGGCCAGATAGGATCCGTCCTGACCGGTGATTCCGGTAATCAATGCCGTGGGCACGACTCGCTCCTCCTGGGCGTAGCAGCCGCCTCCTCGTACAGGGCCAGAAGATCACCCGCTCCCTTGCGCCAGTCGAAACGCGCCGCTTGCAGGCGCGATTTCCGGCCCATGGTTTCTCGTCGTGCAGGATCACCGGCCAGGTGCAGCATTGCCGCGGCCCAGGCCTCCGTGTCGTCACTGGGCAGCAGTTGCGCTGCCTCGCCGGCGACTTCCGGCAACGATGAATTATCCGCAACCAGCGAAGGCGCGCCAAACTGCATTCCCTCGAGTATCGGCAAGCCGAAACCTTCGAACAGCGAGGGGTACAGGTTCGCGTGACAATGCCGGTAGAGCCATACCAGTTCCTGATCCGAGACATAGCCCGTCAGGATCACTCGGCCCGCAACCCCGCGCTCCTCCAGGTAACGCGGGAAATCATCCATGCGCCAGCCCGCGCCCCCGGCAAACACCAGTGGCATCGGCGGGCCTCCGCGCCCAAGGTACTCGCAATAGGCATCCACCAGCCGGCGCTGATTCTTGCGCGGCTCGATGGTGCCCACACACAGCCAGAATCCTCCTTCCGCAACGCCCTGCAGGGCCGCCGGACGCTGGGCGGCTGGCACCTCGTCGACAAAGCGCGAGCAGGGAGGTATCACGCGGATCCGATCCGCCGGAAAATGCGGAAAAGTGGCGAGATAGTGATCACGCGATGCCTGCGAAATCGCCACGATCCAGTCAGCCGCCAGCGAGGCACGAAACACGCCATCAAAGCAACCCACGCGATTCTCCTCGGTACTCCAGGCGGGGGTCAGCAGAAACCCCAGATCGTAAAGCGTGTAGACGAGACGGCTCGAATGCAGTTGCAGCGGGCACCAGAAATTATTGGCATGCACGATCTGTGGCGCGCCGAGCGCTGTCTCCAGTTCATCCGAGTTCCAGAACCGTGCCGCCGCCTCGCGTGTGAGGTGCCGCGGTCCGTAGCTGCTGCGCGCCGACGCGTAGGGATTGACCATCGGCATGCGCGCATCGAAGTAGAAGTCGCCAAAGTCCGGATAAAACGACCAGCGGTGATCGGCCCCGTGGTCGAGAAGGGCGCGGGCGAGCGCATGCGCGTAATAGCCGCAACCGGCCTTGCTGCTGCCGGTCTGCGACACATCAAACCCGATATGCATGCCGACTCCACTCCACCATCGAAGCGCGCATTCCCCGGCTCACACTCCGGTTCCAGCGCAGCGAGGTCGCGCAGGCATGCCACGCCAGACACAGCAGGAACAGCCGCGGGCGCCGGGTTCTGTCGATGCGCGGCTCCACCACCGCGTGAGCGTAATTGAAGAGCCAGCGATCGGGTACCCGGCCGAGCAGCCGTTTCATGACACTGTTGATCTCGCGATGCACCGCGACCCGTGCGCCGAGCGTCTTGTTCTCGCCGTACATGCGCGAGCCCGCCAGCTTGCTCTCGAGATAGTGGAATCTTGCCCCTTGCAACCCGAGCCGCATCCAGTACTCGTAGTCCATGCAATAGTGCAGATTGTCATCGGGATACCCGTATCTCTCCAGTACGCTGCGCCGCATGAACAGCGCGGGCTGGCAAATGAAGCAGGTATCCTGCAGGCGCGTCAGATCCCACGGCTCGGTCGGATAGGCCTCGAATGCCCGGTCATTCTCGTCGATGTGATCCGCCATCCCGTAGACGACATCGACTTCCGGGTGCTCCTCGAATACTTCGAGCACGCGTTTTATTGCTCCCGGATAATAGACATCATCGGAATTCAGCCAGCCGATGATCTCGCCTGCCGCTTCGCGCAGGCCCTTGTTGAGCGCATCAGTCTGTCCGCGATCCGGCTCGGACCGCCAGCGCACCGGAGGATCAAAATCGCGCAGAACCCGCACCGTCTCGTCCTTGCTGCCACCATCCATTACCAGATGTTCCAGACCGTCGATATCCTGGTGGGCCACGCTCACCAGGGTTCGTTCGATGAACCGGCCCTGGTTGAACGAAGGCGTGACGATACTGACTTTCACCCTTGTGATTCTCCCCACAGAAGGTCGCCGTCACCATCGTCGCGGCGTACGGAACAGTGTTTCAGCTTCAATGTGAGTTCGCGCGGATCCTCTCCATGACCACAGAGAGCCGGAACGAACGAGGGCTTCAGACACACATCGAGCAGCCCATCACTCACCGGAACGCTCCATAGCCGGGACTCCCCGCGTCGAAGGCGGATATGCCTCGCGTGGCTCATGCCACTACGGACACGCAATTCCACATCCACGCTCTTGTGGGGAATCCAGTCAGGAACCACCAACTCCATGCGCAATTGCACATTCTCGCCGGGTGCGACCACATCAAGTTCCAGTTCGTTGCCGACCCAATTGTCAGCGTACACTCCAACGAGTTGACTCGCGGTTCGCCCCAGTGACATGGCTTCGCCAAAACACACCAGATAGTCATTAGCCATCTGCCGCGTGTCCGAATAGCCGGCAGCGCGCAATCGACCCGCCCTCACCAGGTCTTCGGCGACCGTTGCGTCGGTCGCCAGCAGCAGGATCGCGTCGGCAATTTCCCGAACCGATCCGGGATCGAAGAGTATGGCCGCCCCTGCCGCCACCTCGGGAAGCGACGTGGCATTGCTGCACGCCACCGGAACACCCGCGTCCATGGCCTCGAGTACCGGCAGGCCGAACCCTTCGTACAGCGAGGGAAAAACCATACCCAGGCTGCCGCGCATCAATGCCGCCAGCTCCGCGGTGCTCAAATAGCCGGGAAACAGAATTCGCTCCTGCAAGCCCATGGTGCGTGCCGCATTCATCAGGAAATCGCATCGATCCCCCGCGGCACCCGTACAGACCAGACGAACGTCGGCGGGTAATGCGCCCGACGCCGCCACACCGAACGCTGTCAGCAGCAATTCATGGTTCTTGTGCTTCCAGAAGTTGGCCGGGTACACCAGATAACGCGTGCCGCCCAGGCCGAGCCGCAACAACAGCGAGGGATCCCCGCTGGCCGCGTCACCGAGCCTTCGGGCGAGACGATGGGGAATCGTCCGGATGCGATGCTCTCCGAGCTTCCCATGATGAATCGCCGATCGACGCGTGTATTCCGATATTGCCACGAGTCTGGTTGCCTCCCGGCAGGCGGTGACGAACGCGTAATCACGGTGTGCCACCTCCTCGGCAGCAAAAAACTGCGGGTAGGATTTGTATTGAAGGTCGTGGATGGTACTCACCGCAGGGACACCCGGCACCGCGTAGACTGTTGCTCCAAAGGGACAGAATAGAAGGTCCGCACCCGATTCGCGCAGCAGGCTGCGCCCGTGCGGCCGCTTTTGTCTCCGGCGCAGGCAAGCGCCCATGCGGACTACAAGATGCTTAACTCTGGTTGGAAGATAGGGTAACAACCGTTTCCAGGCCTTGAATACCAGAGAGTCGGCAACGACGCCCCGGGACTGTTCCAACACTTGCAGACGCTCGATATTGGAAGCGTCGAGCCCCGCCAGTTCACCGTGTGACTCGGCCCGGGTGAGCAACACGAACTTCCAGCACGGCGCGAGCCGCCCAAGCTCCGGCAACAGCTCGCAGACGAACACCTTGGCACCGCCATTTCCGCCGCCAGGAAGCAACGGCGTGACATCGACCGCAATCACGGCTTCATTCTCGAGGGGCGACTGCCCGTCGCCGCGCCGGATTCCGGAGCATAACGGCAGCACCTGCTTCTGCATTACCATCGGGACCGGGCTGCGCCACAAAGCGACTCTTCTCCGCCGCGCACCAACAACGGTCGCGTGTCGCCGTCGGCCGTGCCGACCACCCAATGAAGAAACGGCTGGTTTGTCTGCAATCGCCGGACGATGGAATCAGGCATCGAAACAATCATGGAAAACCGGTTGAGTCGTAGAGCATGCAAATCTCGGAAGGCACGAGAATACCGCAGGTTGAGCGTCGCGCCGCAGTAAACGTGAATTTTCTGGCTTGGCACATCAAGCGGTAGCTGCAGCCGTTGTCGACGTGCTTTGCGAGCCGGCCGCCCATGTCAGATCCCGGACCAGGACAGCAGACGCTCCGGCATTCGGCGCAACACCCACATGAGCCATCGCCAGTATCGCGGCGCGTAGAGCACATGCCGTCCCTTGCCGAGTGCGTCGCAAGCCAGCCGTGCAACCTCATCTGGCGATGACTGGAGCAGGCCCTTGCGGATTCCTCCACCCATCATGATTTCCAGCGGCCCCGGCTTCAGATTGAGAATATTTACCGCGCTGCCCGAATCAGCCAGGCGCAGCCCCTGGACAAAGGCGTCCAAGCCCGCCTTGGTCGCCCCGTAGAAATAGTTCCTGGCGCGTACGCGATCGCCGGAGATCGAAGAGATCAGCACCAGGTCACCACCGCGGCGTGAATCGAACAACGGAATACAGCGCTCGGCACACAGCGCCGCGCTGGTCAGATTGGTTTGCACCATGAGATTGAATTTTCCGGGCTCGTCTCTGCACGCCTGATCGCTGGCCATCAAACCCTGGGCGACCAGCGCCACATCCACGGGAGCCCGGGCGCAAATGTCAGCAAATACCCTGTTCATTGCGGGTTCATCGAGAAAATCCAGCTGGTGCCACTGGAGAACCACGCCGCCCCCACGGACGATCTCGTCTGCAAATAGCTGGACGCGCTCCCGATCGCGCGCCACCAGGATCAGTGCATAACCGCGTACGGCCAGCTCCCGGCTGATCGCCTTGGCCAGATTCGATGTCGCCCCCAATACCAGCGCTGTCTTCTGACGCAGTTGCATGAGTCCCATGAATTTCAGGTCGATTCAATGCCAAGCGTCAACCGGCCGCCTGCGCAGTTACTTGCCACGCAGATTGGCGTGGCTGCTATCACGCCTGAACTCCCACGCAGGAGTTGGCTGAAACCGCTGCAGCGGCCACACCGCCTCGATGCGTTTCTCGATCGACAATCTGTTCTTCTGCGCCATGTCTCGCCCCTCTGTGGAGAGATTATCTTACACCGGGGCCAAGGAGGCCGGGGCAAAACGCTCGTTCGCAGCCAAATGGTGCGCAAGCCGTATTGCCAATGCCCCAATGGTAAAAGTCGGGTTCGCGCAGCCAGTGGTAGTAAATACCGAGGAACCGAGCGCGAACAGATTTTCATGATCGTGGAATCGACAGTCGCCGTTTACCACTCCGTCGTCTGGGGTATGTGACATGCGCGTAGTACACATGTGGTGATGTCCACCCCAGAATTTCAGCTCCCCGCTCATCGTTTTCCTGATTGCATCCTGATCGAGCCAGATCCTGCCAAGATCATTCGAACCAAGTTGCCGACCGAAAAACAGCAACTGCTCGTAACTCGAACGAATCTCGTTCGGGGTCACACTCAAGTCGATATACAGACGGCGCTGACCGAAATCGTCCAAAGAATCGGTCAATCCGACATGGTTATCAAAGCGCGTCTCCATTTCGTTGATCAACAGCAAGAATTGCATCAATACGTGATTCCTGGATGTGAGATGACCAATTATCTCCGGATCCAGCGCGCGCGATTCCTGTGGTGGCATGGGCAATACGATTTCGAAAACACAGTCCAACCAGTTTCGCGTCCTCCGTATCTCGTCGGAAACCTTGAGAAACGCACTCAGTCCACTTCCGGAGACAGGCTTCATCGAGTTTCTGGCGTAGAGTTTTGATTCTGCCAAAGCTCCGGTTAACAGCACCTTTCCCCAGAAATACACCGGATGAACACTGAAGTAACGTCCTACATTAACGTGCGTTACTGGCAGGAAATCCGGATTTTCCGCTTTTTGATTCAGCAAGAAGCGGGCGTTCTCGAGCCCGCCCATCGATACGACGAATATCCCGGCTGCGACTGAAACCAAAGCGCCGTTATGTGCACAGTTGGCCTGAACAATACGACCGTTGCTATCCAAGCGCAGTCCGACGCAGGTCGTTTCGACAAACACATCAATCTGCGCTGACAGTTCCAGCGCATTGCCATAAATGGATGCGAAATTCAATCCATGGAACTGCCAGATTTTTTGAGTTAGTCCATGTCCCCTGAAGCTCGCCGAATAATGGCTCTGGTCTAGCCAATGGGCAGTATCGAAGTAAGGATCGACTTGAAAATACGACGATGCAATAAAATAGAAAGGGTCCAAATCCTCCTTCGAAATGGGCCAGCCGCTTTTTGGTCGCCAAGCCTGGCGCTCAAATGACTCCGTATCGAGGGGAGAAATATACCCACCCCATATGTGGCTCGTGCCACCCAAAGCGCGAACGCGAGATATACCTGGGTCCTCGGCTTCACTCAGCACCGGACTTCTGTTTTCTCCCTGGCAATATTTCTGGTAGATCTGGTTTCTCTCTTTTGCACCGCTTTCGACAAGGCAAATACGGTAATCCGGTCGCTGCTTTGCAAGTTCCAGCGCCGCAATGATGCCCGCTATTCCAGCGCCCAAAATGCACACATCGTAGTCTGGCAGCACCTGAGCATCTGGTTTGACAATGGTCACTTCGAGCACCGCGCGTGTTGATCCGCCTCATGCTGGGACATGAGCCAGCCATTCACGATAACCGTTCGTCCTGAATCGAAGTCTGAACGAATCCGGGATTCGTCGAGGACACCACATCGTGGAACGAGCCGCGAGAACATCCACACACCAGGCACTGCTACTGCCAAGGCAATCAGCTTGCGTCGGTGTATCACCCAATTCATTCCAGGATCTGCTGACATTCAATCCAACCAGATGAACGCTGCGGCGAGCGCGATGAATGATGAAATGCGGCTGGCGAGTTTGTCGAGTTCCTTGCAGCGTTGCGGACCTGCAAAAAATCTCCCCGCCGCACAATGAAAAAAGGCCCACCGTTACGGGTGAGCCTTTTTTGTTTAAGTGCCTGGCGATGACCTACTCTCACATGGGGAGACCCCACACTACCATCGGCGATGACGCGTTTCACTTCTGAGTTCGGTAAGGGATCAGGTGGTTCCACGTCTCTATGGTCGCCAGGCAAACGGGATTGCCTTGCGGCAAATTCGGTTGAAGGGTGATAGCGCGGTCGAGTCGAGCTCATATCCGTTGTGTATTCGCAGTTGTCGTTGATCGTTTGGGTTATATGGTCAAGCCGCACGGGCAATTAGTATGGGTTAGCTCAACGCCTCACAGCGCTTACACACCCCACCTATCAACGTCCTGGTCTTGAACAACCCTTCAGGGGGATCGAGTCCCCGGGGAGATCTCATCTTGGAAGAGGCTTCCCGCTTAGATGCTTTCAGCGGTTATCCCGTCCGAACGTAGCTACCGGGCAATGCCACTGGCGTGACAACCCGAACACCAGAGGTTCGTCCACTCCGGTCCTCTCGTACTAGGAGCAGCTTTCCTCAAATCTCCAACGCCCACGGCAGATAGGGACCGAACTGTCTCACGACGTTCTAAACCCAGCTCGCGTACCACTTTAAATGGCGAACAGCCATACCCTTGGGACCGGCTTCAGCCCCAGGATGTGATGAGCCGACATCGAGGTGCCAAACACCGCCGTCGATATGAACTCTTGGGCGGTATCAGCCTGTTATCCCCGGAGTACCTTTTATCCGTTGAGCGATGGCCCTTCCATTCAGAACCACCGGATCACTAAGACCTGCTTTCGCACCTGCTCGAGCCGTCGCTCTCGCAGTCAAGCACCCTTATGCCTTTGCACTCAAAAGCGTGATTTCCGACCACGCTGAGGGTACCTTCGTGCTCCTCCGTTACTCTTTGGGAGGAGACCGCCCCAGTCAAACTACCCACCATACACTGTCCCCGACCCGGATAACGGGCCTGGGTTAGAACCCCAAATATGTCAGGGTGGTATTTCAAGGTTGGCTCCACCAGAACTAGCGTTCCGGCTTCATAGCCTCCCACCTATCCTACACAAACAGATTCAGAGTCCAGTGCAAAGCTGTAGTAAAGGTTCACGGGGTCTTTCCGTCTAGCCGCGGGTACACTGCATCTTCACAGCGAGTTCAATTTCACTGAGTCTCGGGTGGAGACAGTGTGGCCATCGTTACGCCATTCGTGCAGGTCGGAACTTACCCGACAAGGAATTTCGCTACCTTAGGACCGTTATAGTTACGGCCGCCGTTTACCGGGGCTTCGATCAAGAGCTTCGCCTTGCGGCTGACCCCATCAATTAACCTTCCGGCACCGGGCAGGCGTCACACCCTATACGTCCACTTTCGTGTTTGCAGAGTGCTGTGTTTTTAATAAACAGTCGCAGCCACCTGGTCACTTCGACCGCCCGGAGCTCACGGAGCAAGTCCGATCACCCCAAGCGGCGTACCTTCTCCCGAAGTTACGGTACCATTTTGCCTAGTTCCTTCACCCGAGTTCTCTCAAGCGCCTTGGTATTCTCTACCTGACCACCTGTGTCGGTTTGGGGTACGGTCCCTTGTTACCTGAAGCTTAGAGGCTTTTCCTGGAAGCATGGCATCAACCACTTCACCGTCAGACCGAAGCCTTGACAGCTCGTTATCGCGTCTCGGAATTGACCCCCCGGATTTACCTAAGAGATCTCCCTACTCGCTTGAACGCGGACAACCAACGCCGCGCTGGCCTAGCCTTCTCCGTCCCCCCATCGCAGTAACAAAAGGTGTTGGAATATTAACCAACTTCCCATCGACTACGGCTTTCGCCCTCGCCTTAGGGGCCGACTCACCCTGCGCCGATTACCGTTGCGCAGGAACCCTTGGTCTTCCGGCGGGGAGGTTTTTCACCTCCCTTGTCGTTACTCATGTCAGCATTCGCACTTCCGATACCTCCAGAGAACCTCCCGATTCTCCTTCACAGGCTTACGGAACGCTCCGCTACCGCGCATGCACTTCCTTAACACCACCGCATCGCCCCATTGACCCCCTTCATCACGACTCAACGTGATGAATGCTTGGTCCTCGCGCTCACGCGCGAGGACAAGCTCCAGGATGATGGCGTTAAGTGAAGTGCACGCACCCGCAGCTTCGGTTACTGGTTTAGCCCCGTTAAATCTTCCGCGCAGGCCGACTCGACTAGTGAGCTATTACGCTTTCTTTAAAGGATGGCTGCTTCTAAGCCAACCTCCTAGCTGTCTGAGCCTTCCCACATCGTTTCCCACTTAACCAGTATTGGGGACCTTAGCTGGCGGTCTGGGTTGTTTCCCTCTTCACGACGGACGTTAGCACCCGCCGTGTGTCTGCCAGGCTGTACTCCTCGGTATTCGGAGTTTGCAACGGTTTGGTAAGTCGGGATGACCCCTAGCCGAAACAGTGCTCTACCCCGAGGGTAATCACCTGACGCGCTACCTAAATAGCTTTCGCGGAGAACCAGCTATCTCCGGGCTTGATTAGCCTTTCACTCCTAGCCACAGATCATCCGAATCTTTTCAACAGATCCCGGTTCGGGCCTCCAGTCCGTGTTACCGAACCTTCACCCTGTCCATGGCTAGATCGCCCGGTTTCGGGTCTACTACCAGCGACTGAAACGCCCTATTAAGACTCGGTTTCCCTACGCCTCCCCTAGACGGTTAAGCTCGCCACTGACAGTAAGTCGCTGACCCATTATACAAAAGGTACGCGGTCACCCTTGCGGGCTCCCACTGCTTGTACGCACACGGTTTCAGGATCTATTTCACTCCCCTCTCCGGGGTTCTTTTCGCCTTTCCCTCACGGTACTGGTTCACTATCGGTCAGCTGGGAGTATTTAGCCTTGGAGGATGGTCCCCCCATGTTCAGTCAAGATACCACGTGTCCCGACCTACTCATCGCACTCAACTCGACACGCCATTTCGGATACGGGGCTATCACCCACTATGGCCGGCCTTTCCAGGCCCTTCTCCTATGACGTGTCGCGATACAAGTGCTGGGCTCTTCCCCGTTCGCTCGCCGCTACTAGGGGAATCTCGGTTGATTTCTTTTCCTGCGGGTACTTAGATGTTTCAGTTCCCCGCGTTCGCCTCCCTGGTCCTATGTATTCAGTCCAGGAATACTGGCTTATGCCAGTGGGTTTCCCCATTCGGATATCTCCGGATCAAAGTCTGGTTGCCGACTCCCCGAAGCTTTTCGCAGGCTCCAACGTCCTTCATCGCCTCCAGCTGCCAAGGCATCCACCGTGTGCGCTTATTCGCTTGACCATATACCGAAACAATCGTCCGCTATACAGCTGCAAATACTCATTCGGTGCCACGTGCGACCACGCTCGCAGCACCTCTCACCGGATATTACGCTTGACTCGCCGTACGTGTGTGTACCACACACATACAACTACCGATTACAGAAGCATCACACTTCCGCAATCTTCGCTATCACACTTCCACCTTTTTAAAGAACTCTCCAGGTGTGTAACCCAGACCGAAGCCACCCGCGCCGGGTCGCTTCGGTCTGCATTCACATCGCCACCCTCTGGTTGGTGGAGCTGAGCGGGATCGAACCGCTGACCTCCTGCGTGCAAGGCAGGCGCTCTCCCAGCTGAGCTACAGCCCCGTCAAGAAGCCAGAATCAAGAAGCAAGCATCAAGAAAGAGAACCTCTTGCCTCTTGCCTCTTGCCCCTAGTTGGTGGGTCTGGGTGGACTCGAACCACCGACCTCACCCTTATCAGGGGTGCGCTCTAACCACCTGAGCTACAGACCCCTGTAGTCTCATCGATCAAGCAATTGGTGTGGACGCTTGCGCCAGCGGGTGCGGCTCAGCGTTTAAGGAGGTGATCCAGCCGCAGGTTCCCCTACGGCTACCTTGTTACGACTTCACCCCAGTCATTGACCACACCGTGGTAAGCGCTCTCCTTGCGGTTAAGCTACCTACTTCTGGTGCAGCCAACTCCCATGGTGTGACGGGCGGTGTGTACAAGGCCCGGGAACGTATTCACCGTGACGTGCTGATTCACGATTACTAGCGATTCCGACTTCACGGAGTCGAGTTGCAGACTCCGATCCGGACTACGACCGGTTTTAAAGGATTCGCTCCACCTCGCGGTTTCGCCGCCCTTTGTACCGGCCATTGTAGCACGTGTGTAGCCCAGGTCGTAAGGGCCATGATGACTTGACGTCGTCCCCACCTTCCTCCGGTTTGTCACCGGCAGTCTCCCTAGAGTGCTCGACCGAATCGCTAGCAACTAAGGACAAGGGTTGCGCTCGTTACGGGACTTAACCCAACATCTCACGACACGAGCTGACGACAGCCATGCAGCACCTGTCTCAGAGTTCCCGAAGGCACCCATCCATCTCTGGAAAGTTCTCTGGATGTCAAGACCTGGTAAGGTTCTTCGCGTTGCATCGAATTAAACCACATGCTCCACCGCTTGTGCGGGCCCCCCGTCAATTCATTTGAGTTTTAACCTTGCGGCCGTACTCCCCAGGCGGTCTGCTTATCGCGTTAGCTGCGCCACCGAGACCTCAAGGATCCCAACGGCTAGCAGACATCGTTTACAGCGTGGACTACCAGGGTATCTAATCCTGTTTGCTCCCCACGCTTTCGTCCTCTATCGTACTCCAGCTTAACAGTATCGAATGCAGTTCCCAGGTTGAGCCCGGGGCTTTCACATCCGACTTACCAAGCCGCCTACGCGCGCTTTACGCCCAGTAATTCCGATTAACGCTCGCACCTTCCGTATTACCGCGGCTGCTGGCACGGAATTAGCCGGTGCTTCTTCTGTGGGTAGCGTCAACGACCCAGGGTATTAGCCTGGGCTCTTTCCTCCCCACTGAAAGTGCTTTACAACCCGAAGGCCTTCTTCACACACGCGGCATGGCTGCGTCAGGCTTTCGCCCATTGCGCAATATTCCCCACTGCTGCCTCCCGTAGGAGTCCGGACCGTGTCTCAGTTCCGGTGTGGCTGATCATCCTCTCAGACCAGCTACGGATCGTCGCCTTGGTAGGCCTTTACCCTACCAACTAGCTAATCCGACGCAGGCTCTTCCTATAGCGCGAGGTCCCGAAGGATCCCCCGCTTTCCCCGTAGGGCGTATGCGGTATTAGCCCGAGTTTCCCCGGGTTATCCCCCACTACAGGGCAGATTCCTACGCGTTACTCACCCGTCCGCCACTCTACTCGCCACCGAAGTGACTTTCGCGTTCGACTTGCATGTGTTAGGCCTGCCGCCAGCGTTCAATCTGAGCCATGATCAAACTCTTCAGTTCAATCTTTAGCCTCTGCCTTTCAGCAAGAGGGAGCGTTTATCCAAAAACCCGGACAATCACTCAAAACCCGGCTCAGCAACAAGAACAACTGTATACAAATGAATCTACACAGGTCACTTGCGCCGATGGTCTCTTCACCGAAACCCCCCAACACAAGCGCCCACACAAATTGCTTGATCGTTGATTTCTTAAACAACCGCAGCCTCGCTCGGAAGCCACCTTTATCCCTGACCTGTCGTCAGGGAACGCGCATTATAGGGATCGAACTCCGCATGGCAAGCGCGAATACAGCAATGCACCAGTAAATTTTCACACCGGCGAATTTCGCCATTCGCCTTGACAAGTTCAGGAGGAAAGACGGCGCCCCTGCAATCGCTGCCAAAGAAGCTGCCCCGGCCCGGACAACGCATAGCTGATCGCAATCAGCAAGAGGATTCGCGGCGGATCGATCGTCACGACACCCACCACCAATACCAGCACCAGCATCAGCGCGAACGGTACGCGCTTCTTCAGATCGAATTTCTTGAAGCTGTAATAGCGAAAATTGCTGACCATCAGCAGACCCGCTCCGGCGGTTACCAGCGCGACAATGAACTTCACTGCCACCGGGATGTCGTCCCCGATCAGGCCGAGCTCCGGGTCGCTGCACGACCATACCAGCGACGCCAGCAGCGCAGCGGCAGCGGGGCTGGCAAGCCCGCGAAAAAAACTGTTGTCGGTGGTGCCTGCCTGGGTATTGAATCGCGCCAGACGCAACGCCGCTCCGGCAACATAGATGAACGTAGCGGCCCAGCCGAATTTCCCCATCGAGGAAAGCGCCCAGCTGAAACTCACCAGGGCCGGCGCAACGCCGAACGAAACCATATCCGACAGGCTGTCGTACTGCACTCCGAAGGCACTCTGGGTATTGGTGAGGCGAGCGACCCGTCCATCCAGCCCATCGAAAAACATGGCCACGAAAATCGCGATGGACGCTGCTTCGAATTGCCCGTTCATGCCGGCAACTATTGCGTAGAACCCCGCGAACAGCGCACCCGTGGTCAGCAGATTCGGCAGCAGATAAACGCCACGCATGCGGACTTTCTGTCCGCCCACGGACACTTCTTCCTCGTGCTCGTCGACCGGCAAGCCGAGCTCGACTTCTCCGGACCGGTCTCCTTCCTGCTGCTCCCTGTCCTGCTCCACCTGACTCTCCCGAAATATGTCCGACCGTACTATAGAGCACTGCAACCGACAGTGTCAGCCGCGCCGCCCCCTTTCACCGGCGAGCTTCCACAGCGCCGCCACCAGAGGATTTCCGAGAGCCTGCTTCAAACAGCACAGGCCGATGCGAAAGCCGGGCAACTGCGGCATCACCTCGAGTACGCGCACGCTGTCGCGAAACGGGCTCGACTTCAGCACCAGCAAGGGTACGACCCCCAGGCCGCAGCCAAGCGCCACCATCCCGACAATCGCCTCGTTGCCGGACACCTCCGCATATACATGCGGCTCGATTCCCTGTGCACCGAACCACCGGTCCACATGCTCGCGTGCCAGGCCGGACTCCTGCAGGATCAGCGGTAATCCAGCCCAGGCAGGCCGCGCGGACACCGGCAGCAGATCCCCTCTGGCTGCCAGCGAAGCCTGCGCTATGAATACCAGCGGCGTGCTGATCAACTCCAGGAACGCGATCCGCGCTGGCAGTTTTTCCGGTCTCGCGGCAATTGCAACGTCCTCCAAGCCTTGCATTATCCGCCCCAGGGCACTGGCCTCGTCACCGGTATGCACCCTTATCTCCACACTTGGGTAATGCTCGCGGAACTCCGGCAGCAAACCGGCGAGCAGGCTGTAGCTCGCCGTGACCGAGCAATAGAGACTGACGGCACCACGCAGTTCCGCGGACTGATCGTCCAGTTTGCGCTGCAGCGCCCGCAGGCGCTCGATCAGGTCTTCCGCCTGCGCCTGCAGCACACGCCCCTGCTGCGTCAGGCGCACCTCGCGGTTGTTGCGTTCGAACAGCCTGCAGCCGAGTTCCTGTTCCAGCCGCTGGATGCTGCGACTCAATGCAGACGCCGACAGGTGACATTGCGCCGCGGCGCGTCCGAAATGCAGGGTGCCGGCAAGAGCGACGAAAACCTTCAGGGAATGAATATCCATATCGTTGCATTTCATGCATCATCACATTTCCAATATATCACTTTACGCAATACATCACCGGGCGTATCGTGCCGCTCCTCGCTCATCAGGGCGTACCGGCTCACCACAGGAGAAGCCACATGGGTGCCAACTACTTCAATACGCTGGTATTGCGCCAGCAACTCGAGCAACTCGGCAAATGCCGCTTCATGGACCGCGAAGAGTTTGCGCACGAGACCGAGATGCTGCGCGGCAAGAAGATCGTCATCGTGGGTTGCGGCGCGCAGGGTCTCAACCAGGGACTCAACATGCGCGACAGCGGTCTCGACGTGAGCTACACGCTGCGCGACAGCGCGATCGCCGAGAAACGCCAGTCGTGGCAAAACGCCAGCGAGAACGGCTTCCGGGTCGGCACCTACGCCGAACTCATTCCCACGGCCGACCTGGTGTGCAACCTGACTCCCGACAAGCAGCACAGCGCAGTCGTCACCGAGATCATGCCGCTGATGAAGCAGGGCGCATGCCTGGCCTATTCCCACGGCTTCAATATCGTCGAAGAGGGCATGCAGATTCGCCCCGACATCACCGTGATCATGGTCGCGCCGAAGTGCCCGGGCACTGAAGTGCGCGAGGAATACAAGCGCGGATTCGGCGTACCCACGCTGATTGCAGTGCATCCGGAAAACGACCCCCAAGGCAATGGGCTCGAGATCGCCAAAGCTTATGCCGCCGGCACCGGCGGGCATCGTGCCGGGGTGCTCGAGTCTTCCTTCATCGCGGAGGTCAAATCGGACCTGATGGGCGAGCAGACCATTCTCTGCGGCATGCTGCAGGCCGGATCGCTGCTGTGTTTCGACAAGATGCTCGAGCGCGGCATTGCGCCCGGTCGCGCGGCAACGCTGGTGCAGTATGGCTGGGAAACCGTCACCGAGGCGCTGAAGCACGGCGGCATCACCAACATGATGGACCGGCTGGCAAATCCGGCGAAGATCGAAGCCTACAATCTCGCCGAGCAGTTGAAGAAGATCCTGCGACCGCTGTTCTGCAAGCATATGGACGACATCATCACCGGTGAATTCTCCCGCACCATGATGGCGGACTGGGCTGCCGATGACCGCAACCTGCTCGGGTGGCGCGAAGAAACCGGCAGGAGCGCATTTGAAACCACACCCTCGGATGCCAAGGGCAGCATCGGCGAACAGCAATATTTCGATCAGGGAATCCTGATGGTCGCAATGATCAAGGCCGGCGTCGAGCTTGCCTTCGAGACGATGGTATCGAGCGGCATCATCGCCGAGTCGGCCTACTACGAGTCACTGCACGAGACCCCGCTGATCGCCAACCTGATCGCGCGCAAGAAGCTCTATGAAATGAACAAGGTGATCTCCGACACCGCCGAGTACGGTTGCTACCTGTTCGCGCATGCCGCGGTACCGTTGCTCGCCGGCTTCATGAAGGATGTCGACACCGACGTGATCGGCAAGGGACTGGCGGGCGACAATCGCGTGGACAATCAGGAACTGATCGTGGTGAACACCGCGATCCGCAGTCATCCGGTGGAACTCGTTGGCCGCACGCTGCGCTCGCACATGACGGCGATGAAGAAAATCATCTGATTCCCGCGGCGCCGGCGCCGCGTTCCCGCCCGGGCTACGGGCTGAGAACGCGGTCGCCGCGCGCGATGCCGGATACGCCGCTGCGGACCACTTCGAGGATCACCGCATCGCCCACCGCCTGCACAAAAGCGTCGAGCTTCTGCTGGGTTCCGGTGAGCAGGATGGTGTAAAGCGAGCTGGTCACGTCCACGATCTGGCCGCGGAAGATATCCGCGCAGCGCTTGACTTCATCGCGCTGGGTACCCGTCGCACGCACCTTGATCAGCATCAGCTCCCGCTCGATGTGCGCGCCCTCCGTGAGGTCGGTCAGCTTCACCACATCGATCAGCTTGTTGAGTTGCTTGGTGATCTGCTCGATCACGCGATCATCACCAACGGTGGTCAGCGTGAGCCGCGAGAGCGTCGGGTCCTCGGTGGGCGCCACGTTCAGCGTCTCGATGTTGTAGCCGCGCTGCGAGAACAGGCCCACCACACGCGAGAGGGCACCGGATTCGTTTTCCATCAACAACGAGATGATATGGCGCATCTAGGTTCTCTCCGTCTTGCTGAGCCACATGTCACGCATTGATCCCGCGGATGCGATGAGCATCGGATACACATGCTCGTGCGGGTCGACCATGATATCCATGAACACCAGGCGATCTTTCAGTGCAAAGGCGCGCTCCATGGCCGGGCGAAGCTCCTCCTTGCTCTCGATTTTCATTCCAACATGGCCATAGGCTTCGGCCAGCTTCACGAAGTCCGGCAGCGAATCCTGGTAGGTGCTGTGCGAGTGGCGCCCGGCATACTGCATGTCCTGCCATTGCTTGACCATGCCGAGATAGCCGTTGTTGAGGTTGATGATCTTGAGCGGCAACGAGTAATGGGTGCAGGTGGCAAGCTCCTGGATACACATCTGGATACTGCCTTCACCGGTGACACAGGCGACATCCGCCGCAGGATGCGCGAGCTTGACCCCCATTGCCGCCGGCAAACCAAAGCCCATGGTGCCGAGACCGCCGGAATTGATCCAGCGGCGCGGTTCGTCGAACCGATAATACTGCGCCGCAAACATCTGGTGCTGTCCCACATCGGAAGTGACGTACGCCTCCCCGCGGGTGACCTCATAGAGCGTCTTGATCACGTCCTGCGGCATGATCATCGAACCCCCGGTGTTATAGCGCGGCCGTACATGGAAACCATGCGCTTCGCGCCAGCCATCGATCTTCTCCCACCACTGGACAAGCGCATCGCGATCGGGTTCGCCCTCATTGCCGCGCCGCAACTCCTCGATCTGCGACAGCATCTCGTCGAGAACCGCATCAACCGGCCCGGTGATCGGAAGGTCCGCCACCACGGTCTTGGAAATCGAGGTGGGGTCCACATCGATGTGGATGATCTTCGCATCGGGGCAGAATTTCGTCGGCGTGTTGGTCACCCGGTCATCGAAACGGGCACCGATCGCGATGATCAGATCGCTGTGGTGCATCGTCATGTTGGCTTCGTAGGTGCCGTGCATGCCGAGCATGCCGAGAAACTGCCGATCCGTGCCCGGGTAGGCCCCCAGCCCCATCAGCGTGCTGGTTACCGGATAATCCAGCGTGCGCGCCAGCTTGCGCAGTTGCGCCGAGGCATTGCCGAGCACCACCCCGCCGCCGCTGTAGATCACGGGACGACGTGCGCCGAGCAGCATCTGCACCGCCTTGCGTATCTGGCCGCTGTGCCCGCGGGTGACCGGGTTGTAGGAGCGCATCCGCACACGCTCCGGATAGACGTACTCGAATTTCTCCGCCGGACTGGTCACATCCTTCGGTATATCCACGACCACCGGACCTGGCCGGCCGCTCGCGGCAATATAAAAGGCCTTCTTGATGATGTCCGGAATCTGCTCGGCCCGCTGCACCAGGAAACCGTGCTTCACGATCGGTCGCGAAATACCGACCATATCGGTTTCCTGGAAGGCGTCCTCGCCGATCTTGTCGCGCGGAACCTGGCCCGAAATCACCACCATCGGAATCGAGTCCATATAGGCCGTCGCGATGCCCGTGATGGCGTTGGTCGCCCCCGGGCCCGACGTGACCAGCACCACACCGGTCTTTCCGGTAGCGCGCGCATACCCGTCCGCGGCGTGCGTGGCCGCCTGTTCGTGCCTTACCAGCACATGAGTGAGCCCTTCGCCATGAGTGAACAGCGCATCGTAGATATGCAGCACCGCGCCACCCGGGTAGCCGAAAACATATTCGACTCCCTCGTCCTTGAGCGCCTGAACGACCATTTCACCACCCGACAACAGTTCCACCGCGACCACCTCCGTGATGTGCATTGCGCACGCTTTCCAGCCCCACCGACCCACGGCCCCCGGGCGCGTGCCATCCGCACCCTGCCCGCCAGGCAAGTCTGTTGCTGTTATATCTGATCAGAATCCGCGAATCAGCAGCGTAATGATGCCTGTGACCCCGGTGCAGAGCAGTTGATAAGCGTCTGTGTCTGAGTGCCGGGGGATGGAAACACGCGGTTTTCGCGTTCCCTGACGGTACCGATCACGGATGAGATCACGGCACAGCCCCGGGGAGAGACAATTTTTCCGGCAGCAACGCTGCAAGTCAACCTGAATTTTACCGCTCCCGGGGGCCAATGCCTTGTTTCCGAAATGAATTGTGTGCATTTTCGCGCGTTGGTCACGCTCGCAAATTCTCTGTCTATACTAATGCTGCGCACTTTCCCGGATGTGGAACAGCAATATGCAACGAAATACTCTCTTCCCGCTGATCGCCGCAACGCTCTGCGCGGCGGCAATGACGCTGACAGTTCACGCGGGTGAAAAAGTCTACAAATGGACCGATGCCGAGGGCGTCGTGCATTACGGCCAACAACCTCCGACGGAGACACAGTCCGAAGCCATCAAGGTGCAGAAGGGCTATTCCACCGCAGCGGAGCAGGATCCTGCCGAGTTGAGCGAGGAACAGAAAAGAACAACAGCAGGCCGAAATTTGCCGCGCGGCCACGCAGAATTTCAACGCGCTGGCGGGCGAAGCGGAGGTCGAGCAGGCTGACGAGTACGGCAACGTCCATACGCTCAGCAAGGAACAGAGGGCCGAGCAGATGGAGCGCGCCAAGGCGGCAATGGAGCAAAACTGCAAGCCCGGCGCCGATACGCCGGCAACCTAGATCGCGCTTCCGGCATCACACGGCGCATTGCCCGGAACCACGCTCGCCCCCCTACTACAGCCCCGAACTCCGGCGCAACGAGATTGCGGCGGATTGTCGCGTGGGCAGCGATGACGGAGCAGTCGTCAGCGCTTTGAGAACACCAGGTCTTCATCACCCTTCTTGCCAGCGCAATCGACCAGCACCGTATCTCCGGCGACGAACTTGCCCGCAAGAATCAGTTGTGCGAGCGGGTTTTCAATCTGGTGCTGGATCGCACGCTTCAGCGGACGCGCCCCGAACACCGGATCGAAACCGGCCCGTGCCAGTTGCTCGACGGCCCTGTCCGTCACTTCCAGCCCGAGTTCGCGCTCGGCCAGACGGCGCCGCAACAGATCGAGCTGGATATCCGCAATACCGCGAATCTGATCGCTGCCGAGCGGGTGGAATACCACCGTATCGTCGATCCGGTTGATGAACTCCGGGCGGAAATAGCGCCCGACAACCTCCATCACGGCCGCTTTCATCCGCGGGTAGTCGGCCTCGGTCGCCAACTCCTGGATCAGGTCCGAACCAAGATTCGAGGTCATGACCACCACGGTGTTGCGGAAATCCACCGTGCGCCCATGCCCGTCCGTGAGCCGCCCGTCCTCGAGCACCTGCAACAACACGTTGAACACATCCGGATGCGCCTTTTCGACCTCATCGAGCAACAGCAGCGAGTAAGGTTTGCGACGCACCGCCTCGGTCAGGTAGCCACCTTCCTCATAGCCCACGTAACCGGGCGGCGCACCGATCAGGCGTGCCACGGAATGCTTTTCCATGAATTCCGACATGTCAATACGCACCATCGCGTCATCGCTGTCGAACAGGAACTCGGCAAGCGCCTTGCACAATTCCGTCTTGCCCACGCCGGTCGGGCCGAGGAACAGGAACGAACCGTTGGGCCGCGCCGGATCGGCCAGGCCCGCGCGACCACGGCGCACCGCGTTCGACACCGCGACGATCGCCTCCTCCTGCCCGATCACGCGCCGGTGCAGCGCCTCCTCCATGCGCAGCAGCTTGTCGCGCTCGCCCTCGAGCATTTTCGCGACCGGAATGCCGGTCCATTTCGACACCACCTCGGCGATTTCTTCCTCACCGACCTTGTTGCGCAGCAGTTGCATGCGTCCGACGGCGGGTTCCGCGGCCGTGGCGAGACGCTTCTCGAGCGCCGGGATCACGCCGTATTGCAGCTCCGACATACGTGCCAGATCGCCCGCGCGGCGGGCGCCTTCCATGTCGATGCGCGCCTGCTCGAGCTCACTCTTGAGCTGCTGCGAGCCCTGCACCGCCGCTTTCTCGCCCTTCCATATCTCCTCGAGCGCGGCAAACTCGCGCTCCAGTTCCGCGATTTCGCCCTCGATCTTTTCGAGTCGCTGGCGCGAGGACTGATCCTCGTCCTTGCGTACCGCTTCACGTTCGATCTTGAGCTGGATGAGGCGTCGCTCCAGCCGGTCGAGCTCCTCCGGTTTCGAATCGATCTCCATGCGGATGCGGCTGGCGGCCTCGTCGACCAGGTCAATCGCCTTGTCCGGCAACTGCCGGTCAGTGATATAGCGCTGCGAAAGGCGGGTGGCGGCAATGATTGCCGAATCCGTGATGGTCACGCCATGGTGCACCTCGTAGCGCTCACGCAAGCCACGCAGAATCGCGATCGTGTCCTCCTCGTTCGGTTCGTCGACCTGCACCTTCTGGAAGCGCCGCTCGAGCGCCGCGTCCTTCTCGACGTACTGGCGGTACTCGTTGAGGGTAGTGGCACCGACGCAATGCAGTTCACCGCGCGCCAGCGCCGGCTTGAGCATGTTCCCGGCGTCGAGGGCACCCTCGGCCTTGCCGGCGCCGACCATGGTGTGCAGTTCGTCTATGAAGAGGATCACGCGCCCCTCCTCGCGACCGATCTCCTTGAGCACCGCCTTGAGTCGCTCCTCGAAATCGCCGCGGTACTTGGCCCCCGCCAGCAGCGAGCCAAGGTCGAGCGAGAGCAAGCGCTTGTTTTTCAGCCCTTCGGGAACCTCGCCATTGATGATTCGCTGGGCCAGGCCTTCCACGATCGCGGTCTTGCCCACGCCCGGCTCGCCAATCAGCACCGGATTGTTCTTGGTGCGCCGCTGCAGCACCTGGATGGTGCGGCGAATCTCGTCGTCGCGTCCGATCACCGGGTCGAGCTTGCCCTCGCTGGCGCGAGCGGTCATGTCGATGGTGTATTTCTCCAGCGCCTGACGGCTGCCTTCCGCTTCCGGATCATCCACGGCCTCTCCTCCCCGAACATCCTGGATTGCCTGCTCCAGTGCCGCACGCGTCAGCCCTGCCGCGCGCAGCGCCGCGCCGCCTCCGCTATGGTCATCCAACGCCGCCAGCAATACCAGCTCGCTGGAAATGAACGTGTCCTTGTGTGTTTGTGCCAGCTTGTCCGCCACGTTCAGCAGCTTCGACAACTCGTTGGAAACGTGTATCTCGCCGCCGGTGCCTTCCACCTGGGGCTGGCGCGCAAGCAATTCCTCGAGGCTGTTGCGCAGCACCTTCACATCGACCGCGCATTTCAGCAACAGCGGACGCACGGTCCCGCCTTTCTGATCGAGGAGAACCAGCAACAGGTGCGCGGGCAATATGAAATTGTGATCGCGCCCCAGCGCCAGGGACTGGGCCTCGGCCAGGGCGGCCTGGAGCTGATTGGTAAGACGGTCAATACGCATGGAATGCCTCCCGGGATGGCTGCACACTATGTGGGGGCTTTGGGGGCACAGTTCAAGTGTGCCGGGCTAAGCACCGATCCATGCCAATGTCGCCATGCGACCGGTGAGACCATCGCGTCGATAGGAGAAAAAACTCTCCTTCTCGCCGAACGTACAGCGTCCACCGCCACTGATCCGGCATACGCCTTTCGTCTCGAGTATCAGCCTGGCAAGCGCATGGAGATCGGCGTGATACTTCCCGCCGCGCGCAGGCAGGAAAGCCGCCTCGGTGGCATCGCGGGCCGAGCACCCCACTGTCGTCTCCAGGAACGCCGCTCTGACCTCCGCACCCACTTCAAAGGCGGCCTGGCCAATCGCCGGTCCGAGCCACGCCTGCAGTTCCGATGCCGGGCGGCGAAACCGCGCCACGGTGGCCTCCAGCACGCCGGCTGCAAGGCCACGCCAGCCACAATGCGCCACCGCGACTTCGGTACCCTCGCGATCGGCGATCACCACCGGCAAACAATCCGCCGTCAGCACCGCGCAAACGGTACCGTGACGATCCGTGTATGCGGCATCCCCCTCGCGCAGCACCCCGTCGGCTTTCGCGTCCACCACGATCGTGCCGTGCACCTGGCGCAACCACTGTGGCTGCGCCGCAAGGCCCAGCACGCGGCACAGCAACTCGCGATTGGCCCTGACGGCGTTCGCATCGTCACCCACATGCATGCCGAGGTTGAACGACTCCCACGGCCCCGTGCTGTAACCCCCGCGACGGGTGCTGACCACTGCCCTCACCCGGCCCGGCGCGGGCCAGCACGCCTCGATGATGTTGCCCTCATCCACCATCCGCGCATTCCCGGCGATCCGCATCCAGCGCATTCACGAGCCGGCGCATGTCCTGCGGCAGGGGGGCCGCGAAATCGAGCATTTGCCCCTGCACCGGGTGGGCAAACCGCAAGCGGCAGGCATGCAGCGCCTGGCGGCGGAATTCCTCCAGACAGGACAACAGGGCGCGCGATGCCCCACGCGGCACGCGCGCACGCCCGCCGTAGACCTGATCGCCCACGATCGGGAAACCGATCGCCGCCAGGTGCACGCGGATCTGGTGGGTGCGCCCGGTATCCAGGTTCACTCCGAGCAGGCTGTGGGCACGATAACGCTCGAGCACGCGATAATGGGTGACCGCACTCTTGCCGCCGCTGGAGAGCACCGCCATGCGCTGGCGATCACGTGGATGACGCCCCATCGGCTTGTCGATCGTGGCACCGCTGATGACCACACCGTTCACCACCGCACGATATTCGCGATGCATCTCGCGCGCCTGTATCGCGGCCACCAGGTGCGTCTGCGCAGACAGGGTCTTGGCAACCACCATCAAACCGCTGGTATCGCGATCCAGGCGATGCACAATTCCCGCACGCGGCACTTCGGCCATCTCCGGACAGTGGGCGAGGAGCCCGTTCAGCAGCGTATCGTTCACATGACCGGCCGCGGGATGAACCACCAGCCCGACCGGTTTGTCGACCACGAGTATCGCCTCATCCTCGAAAACGATACTCAGCGGCATCGGCGTGGCCTGCCATTCCCCCTCGGTTTGCGCTTCGGCGTCCAGCGCCAACTCATCGCCCGTGGCCAACGCCAGCCGGGGCTGGCAGGTCTGGCCATTGACGGTCAGGCACCCCTCCCGGATCCAGCGTTGCAGTCGCACCCGCGAAAAATCGGGGAACAGCGCGGCCGCGGCCTGGTCCAAGCGCTGACCGCTCGCGGTGGCAGGCACGATGGCACGGCGCGTGATCGACTGCTTCATCGGAAACCGGGGATTTTGCTCGGGCTCGCGAGTCTAGCACCCCACCTGCTTGGGCGTCGCACTGCCGGTGTGGTTAAATAGGCCGCTTTCGCCCGATCCGGATTCGGATCCAGACCCAGAGTCACAATATCGATGTCCCTTGTTCGCACCGTATCCATTCTGTTGCTTGCCTTGAACCTCGCGGGGTGCTCGTGGCTCGGTATCGGCAAGGATGACGAAATCCCGCCGGACCAGGGCGAGCGCCAGCTCTATGAAGCGGCCCAGAAAAACATCAAGAGCAGCAACTTCGAGCTGGCGATCAAGAACCTCCAGCTGCTGGAGGCGCGTTATCCCTTCGGCCCCTATGCCGAACAGGCACAGATCGAACTCATCTACGCCCACTACCGCAACTACGATCACGAAGAAGCAGTGGCGGCTGCCGACCGCTTCATTCGCCTGCACCCGCAACAGCAGAACGTGGACTACGCCTATTACATGAAAGGGTTGTCGGCGTTCACCGAGGGCCAGGGCCTGCTCGAGCGCTTTCTGCCGACCGACATGACGTTGCGCGATCCGGGGCCCGCACGGCAGTCGTTCGCGGACTTCTCGCAATTGCTGTCACGCTTTCCGAATTCGGACTATGCGGCCGACGCCCGGGCGCGCATGGTCTATCTGCGCAACCTTCTGGCGCGCTACGAGATCAACGTCGCCAATTACTATTTCAAGCGTCGCGCCTATGTCGCGGCACTGAATCGCGGGCGCTTTGTGGTGGAGAATTTCCAGGAAACGCCGGCCGTTCCCGATGGCCTCGCCGTGATGGCACAAGCCTACCTGATCCTCGGCATGAACGATCTGGCCGACAATGCGGTGACCGCGCTGCGCGAGAACTACCCGACGCATCCTTCGCTCGACAAATCGGGCAAATTCATCGCCCAGTCCTACCCGGGCGATTCCGACCGCTCGTGGGTGAATATCCTGAGCGTCGGCTTTCTCGACCGGGCAGAACCGCCGAGCTTCGACAACCGCGACATCCTGCCCGGCCAATGAGCCTCAGTCCCCGGCCTCCCATCCCGATGTCACCGGGTAGCGCCGGTCGCGCCCGAATGCCTTGCGCGTGACCCGCACCCCGATCGGCGCCTGGCGTCGCTTGTATTCGTTCAAATCGACGAGCCGCACCACGCGACGCACCGTGTCGGCATCGAAACCGTCCGCGATGATTGCATTGGCGCTGAAGTCCCGCTCGACGTAACGCTCGAGAATCTGGTCGAGAATGTCGTACGGCGGCAGCGAATCCTCGTCTTTCTGGTCCGGCGCGAGTTCGGCCGAGGGCGGGCGATCGATGACGCGCTGCGGAATGACCGCCGTGATCGAGTTGCGGTAACGGGCAAGTGCGAAAACCAGGGTCTTCGGCACGTCTTTCAGCACGTCGAAACCGCCCGCCATGTCGCCGTAAAGCGTCGAATAGCCGACTGCCATTTCGCTCTTGTTGCCGGTCGTGAGCACCAGGCAACCCTTCTTGTTCGAGATCGCCATCAGCAGCACTCCACGACAGCGCGCCTGGATGTTCTGCTCGGTCACGTCGACCGCGCAGCCTGCAAACTCCTCGCTCAGCGCGCTCACGAAGGCCTCGTACATCGGCTCGATGGAGATGCTCCGGTAGCGCACGCCAAGGCCCGCGGCCTGCGCCGCCGCATCCTCGATACTCATCCCCGCCGTGTAGCGAAACGGCATCATCACGGCCTCCACCCGCTCGGCGCCGAGCGCATCGACCGCCAGCGCCAGTGTCAGCGCCGAGTCGATGCCACCGGACAGCCCCAGCACCACACCCTTGAAGCGATTCTTGTTGACGTAATCACGCACCCCGGTGACCAGCGCCTGGTAGACCAGCGCCCGATCCCCGGGCTCAGGCTCCTGCAGACCCTGCTCGAGCAATACCCGACCCGCCGCATCGCGACCGATACGCACCGGAAACAGACCTTCGGCAAAGTGCGGCGCCAGCACTGCAAGCCCGCCGTCGCGCCCGATCGCCATGGAACCCCCGTCGAACACCAGCTCATCCTGGCCGCCGACCTGGTTCACATAGAGGATGGCGACATCGCCGGCCAACGCGCGGCGCTCGACGATCCGCAGTCGCTCGCGGTGCTTGCCGAGGTGATAGGGGGAGGCATTGATGTTGAGCAGTATTTCAGCGCCAGCCTCGACCGCCATCGCGGTCGGACGCTCGTGCCAGATGTCTTCGCACACCGACAACGCGAACCTGAATCCACCGATCTCGACCACACGGGGCTGCACTCCCGCGACGAAATAGCGCTTCTCGTCGAATACCTCGTAGTTCGGCAACTCCATCTTCCCGTAGGCAGCCACCAGCTTGCCACCCTTGAACAAGCCCGCCACGTTCTCCAGGCCACCCGCGCCGCGCGACGGATAGCCGAGCAGCACCCACACATCCGGCAACTCCCGCCGCAAACCCTCGAGCGCGCGCTCGACGCGAAGCCCGATGCTGGCGCGCAGCAACAGGTCTTCGGGAGGATAACCAGTGAGCGCGAGTTCCGGGAAAACCACCACATCGGCCCGGTGCAACTCCACGGCACGCCGGCTTTGCGCAAGGATGAGACGGGCGTTGCCCTCGATGTCTCCCACCAGTGGATTGATCTGGGCCATCACAACCGTGATCTGCGTCATCGACAAACACATCCTGAATGAACCGGGAGCGCGCGCATTGTCCCGTAAACAGGGTCATGCAGGCAAAGCGCCGCAGCAGTTCACATCTGCCGGGCGGAGCGCTACGCTGTAAGCATGTGCCACACCCTGCGGTAAGACCGATGATCCTGATTCGCCTGCTGTTTTTCGCGCTCATCGCGTTTCTTGCCTATCGCATCTATCGCCTGCTGATCACGCCGCGCCGCGCCGACCCTGACCCTGCCCGGCTGAACGGAGAGGAAATAGTGCGCTGCACCCAATGCAATCTGCATGTGCCCAGGTCCTCGGCGCTCGCCCACGAGCAGCACTGGTACTGCTCGCGGGAACACCGGGATCTGCATCTTGCCGCAAACAGGCAGGAGCCCTGACGCGTGACGGGAGGCAGCGCTTCGGTACGCGAAAATCGCTACGGCCTGCTGCGCATCTACAGTTACTACCGTTGCGCGCTGGCGCTGCTGCTGTTGCTGGTGTATTTCGCCTTCAGCCGCGACGCGGGTGCCCAACCCTTCCTTCCGTTCCTCTACCTCGGGACCGCGATTCCCTACGCGATTCTCAACCTGGTGGCGTTGGTGGTGGTCCTCGCCAGGCCGCGCCGCCCGCGTCCCCGCCACCTGTTCCTGATGCTGGTAATGGATATCGCGGCACTGGTGCTGATCACCCATGCCAGCGGTGGCATCGACACCGGCTTCACCATCCTGCTGATGGTAACGATCGCGGCGGCCGCGATTTTCGTGCCCGGACAGATCGCGACGCTGGTCGCCGCGGTGGCAAGCCTGGCGGTCCTGTTCGATGCGCTGTACCTGATGCTGCGCTACGACAGTGGCGTGGGCGCGCTGTTCTCGGCTGGCCTGCTGGGGATGCTGCTGTTCGCGAGCTCGCTGCTGGCGCAACGATTGGCGGCACGGCTGGAAAGCAGCCAGGAACTCGCGCGGGAGAAAGCCGGCGAGGTAATCGGCCTGCAGCGCCTGAACCAGTTGATCGTGCAACGGATGCGTACCGGCATCGTGTTCATCGACGCCGACGACCGGGTGCGCATCGCGAACGAATCGGCGGCGAAACTGCTCGCCGTCGGCGTGCACGAGATCGCCGACCGGGGCAGTTCGCTGCCGCTTGGTGTCAGTACCCCGCTCGCCGCATGGCGCCGCGACGCGCGCCACGCCCCGGCGCCGTTGCGCCTGAACGAAAACGGCCCGCTGGTACAGCTCGCGTTCACCCGTATCCACGCACCCAGCAGCGACGGCACGCTGATATTCGCCGAAGATTTCTCGCAGATCGCGCAGCAGGCGCAGCAGCTCAAGCTCGCTTCGCTCGGCCGGCTCACCGCCAGCATTGCCCATGAGATCCGCAATCCTCTCGGCTCGATCAGTCATGCAGCGCAACTGCTGCGCGAATCCGCGCACCTGCCCGACGAGGATGCACGCCTCGTGGACATCGTGATCGGCAATGCCAAGCGTACCAATGACGTGATAGAGAGCGTGCTCACGATGTCGCGCGGCCATCAGCCGCGCCCGGAGCAATTCGATCTCGGCCACTGGCTGGCACGATTTGTCGAGGAGCTGCGCATGCGCGACGCCGAAGTCTCGCCGGCAATCCGCTACGCGCTCGATCCACGCAACATCATGGTTCGCGTCGACCCGATCCATTTGCGCCAGGTCCTCAACAACCTGTGCGAGAACGGTCTGCGCTACAGCCTGCGCGCCACGGGCGTTGCGTCGCTGCGTCTCAAAGGCGCCTGCGACCGGGAAACCGGGCTGAGCCATCTCGACGTGATCGACCAGGGCAAGGGCATACCCGAACACAGCGCATCCAACGTGTTCGAGCCGTTCTTTACCACCGAAACCAGTGGCACCGGACTGGGCCTGTATCTCGCGCGTGAACTGTGCGAAGCCAATCAGATCCGGCTCGAGTATCGCAACGATGCAGCACACGGCAGTTGCTTTCGCCTGAACTTTCCACACCCCGAACGACGCGCCATCATGGACCCCGAACTGAGACAAGCATGAGCACTCCCGCCATCCTGATCGTCGACGACGAACCCGATATTCGCGAACTTCTCGCGATGACCATCCGCCGCATGGGGTTCGAGGCATTCTGCGCCGACAACCTCGAAGGCGCCCGCCGCCAGCTCGAACGGCGGCGCTTCGATTTCTGCCTGACCGACATGAAACTCCCGGATGGCAGCGGGCTCGAACTGATCCAGCATATCCAGCAACAGCACGCGGGATTGCCGGTAGCGGTGATCACCGCCTACGGAAGCGTGGACCTCGCGATCGAATCGATGAAAACCGGGGCGTTCGATTTCCTGTCCAAACCGATCGACATAGAGCGGCTGCGCGCGCTGGTAAGCAATGCCCTGCGGCTGAACGTGGCGGAGGAACTGCACTACCCCGAACAGGTACAACTGCTCGGTGAAACCGAGCCGGTCGCCCATTTGCGCCAGCAGATCATCAAGCTCGCGCGCAGCCAGGCACCGGTCTACATCACCGGCGAATCGGGCACCGGCAAGGAACTGGTGGCACGCCTGATCCACGCCAACGGGCCGCGGGCAAGCCAGTCCTTCGTCCCGGTCAATTGCGGCGCCATCCCCACGGAACTCATGGAGAGTGAATTCTTCGGCCATCGCAAGGGCAGTTTCACCGGCGCGATCAGCGACAAGCATGGCCTGTTCCTGGCGGCGCAGGGGGGCACGCTGTTTCTCGACGAGGTGGGCGACCTGCCGCTGGCAATGCAGGTCAAGCTGCTGCGTGCAATACAGGAAAAGACGATTCGACCGGTTGGCGCCGAGCAGGAAATCCGCGTGGATGTCCGGGTTCTCAGCGCCACCCACAAGAACCTCGCGGCCGAGGTCGAAAACGGCCATTTTCGCAGCGATCTTTTCTACCGCATCAACGTGATCGAGCTTGGCGTTCCCAGCCTGCGCGAACGCAGCGCCGATATTCCGCTGCTCGCGGAATTCTGCGTCAGCCGCCTTGCCACCGATTACGGCGTCGCCGCGCCACGACTGCACGAAGACGCGCTCGTGGCGCTGCAGGCATACGGTTTTCCGGGTAATGTCCGCGAGCTCGAAAACATCCTCGAGCGCGCCTTCACGTTACGCGAAGACAACATGATCCGCGCGCGCGACCTGCGTCTGCCGACCGGTGCGGCAATCGAAACCGGCGATCCGGTTGCCGGGCTTGCGACCCACTACGACTCCGGATCTGGCGTGAGCCTCGAGCACTTCCTGGAAGATATCGAGCGCCGTGCCATCACCCGCGCGCTCGAGCAGGAACGCTGGAACCGCACCGCCGCAGCCAAACGCCTCGGCATGACGTTCCGCTCGTTGCGCTATCGCCTCAAAAAGCTCGGCATCGACTGAGCCGCTGCTCCGCCGCTCCCGCGCCCTGGTCCCGACTCCGCTGCGGCCTGCATTTCCTGCTTTCCCGCCGGTGCCCGCAGCGGTCCCGATCCTTGCCTTTCGCCACAGAAAAGATCCGATATTTCCTACAGACATTCGTGAACCAGGTCGCTAAGGTTGACCTCGCACGCAAGGATGCGTGCAACTCCAGGGATGGAGAAACTCATGGACGAGGCGCAGGGCCGAGGAGTCTCACCCGGCCCAGACCACGCTGCCATGGCTGGCCAACCAGGGAACGGCGGCCAGGTAACCATGGCAGCGGAGGTTTCAGTCCATCTTCCCGGGGTGCGGCACAACATCAGGGATGGAGGGCTTCACAATGAGCCACACGGACCCAGGGACGGGTCGAATCGCGCACGGGTTCACGCTGGTGGAACTCCTGGTGGCGCTGTCGATCCTGTGCGTACTGCTCGGCATCTCCCTGCCGGGAATGCATGATTTCACGGCACGCAATCACGCCAATAATTCCATGCTGCAATTGCGCGGGCTGCTGGGGCTCGCCCGCCAGAGCGCAATCACGATGCACCGCGACGTCACCCTGTGTGGCACCAGCGACGGCGTGCTGTGTGCAGCGCTCTGGGACGGCAAACCGACGCTCGTCTTTGTCGACTCGAACAGTAACCGGCAGGCCGACCTCGGCGAGCGCATCGTGCTGGTATCCGAACTCACCCGCAGCGGCGAGATTCGCTGGCGCGCCTCGGGTGGCCGCAATTACCTGCGCTACCGTCCAGACGGCGGCGTAGGGGAATACGGCAACTTCACCTATTGCCCGCGTGACGCCGATCCGCGCCATGCGCGGCAACTCGTTCTGAGCGCGACCGGGCGCCCGCGTTCGTCTGTCGATACCAATGGCGATGGAATCGTCGAGGACCGCGACGGCAAACCGCTGGCCTGTGCCGGCGCTTGAACCCCGCACCTCGTCACGGACCAATCATCGATATCACTCTGCGGCAGTGCCAGACCCGAAGAACCGGCGACGGCGCCGCCGCAGCTTTGCTGACCGCCAATCCGGTTCGCGGGACCTTCGAAATCGCACCGTACCGCCCTGCACCCGCCCCCCCCGGATCGAGCGCCTTCTGCGTCAGCCCTGCGCAACGCTGCCATCCTGCCTTATGGCGGGACGCGGAACAGCGTTCGACCGGCAATGTGCTCATTGCTCGATATGCCAGTAAACCCGGGTAGTCGGCTGATCGAACGAGGTGGTGACGGACGGGTCCATCACCTCGAACGGTGAGCTGGCGCTGCCGCCGATCAGGATCGGGACCGTCGTCCCGTCATCGAGCGTGACGCTGCCGGCTACCGGTGAAGGTGGCAGTCCGTCGCCGGTGAGATGCTCGAAACGCTCCTCACCGGTGAGCGGCGCGGCGTTGAGGTAATTCACATTGTACACGTTGGCGGTTCCCAGTCCCGAGCCGCAGGATCCTGCGACCGGGGCAGGTGGCTGCGAGGTGCTGAACGTTACCCGGTTGGATACCGTGATTGCGGCAGTCACCACCTGCTCCGTGGCCGCCAGGCCCAGGTACCAGCCTTTGCCTGCGGCCAGGTCCGAGTTGCCTGGCGTTGCGCTCGACAGTACCGGCGTCAGCGAACCGAGACACAGCAGATCGACCCCACAGGCACCGCCGCCCGAGCTTTCCTCGCTCAACCAGGAAGTGTTGGCCGGCGTGTCGCG
This sequence comes from Gammaproteobacteria bacterium, assembly GCA_016705365.1. NCBI lineage: Bacteria > Pseudomonadati > Pseudomonadota > Gammaproteobacteria > Gammaproteobacteria bacterium. The sequence continues at coordinate 626,361 of JADIYI010000009.1, forward strand.
AACCGCGAAAAAATAATTTTTCACGCCGGCGGTGGCGGCATAACGCAGCAGCGGCTTTTCCCGATCACCCGAGCCGACCAGGATCATGAAAGAACCGCGGTCCTCGACCACATCGGGTGCGAACAGGAACTTGCGGTTTGCCGCACAGCTTGCGCTCGTGGCACAGCCGAGCGAGGCCACCCGGGTGATGGTCCAGTCGGCCGGCGCACTCTCGCCAAACGGGCTGGTGGCGCTCCCACCCGCACCGACACCACCGATCCGATAGAGATTGCCGCCGGTGTCCGCGGCATAGGCATAACGCGCCAGGCCACTGACGGCATCCGGCACCACGGTGATTCCACCCGCCACGCTGCGCTCGGTATCCATGACTTTCAGCAGGGCCCCGGTTTCAGCATCGAGCACATAGATCTTGTTACCCTTCGGCGTCGCGCAATCATGATTGGCCATTCCGCTGTCCACGTCCTCGCAATCGTCGTAGCCGCCGCCCATCATCAACAGCGCCGAGGTGCCGGATCCGTGCCCTGCGGCATGCATCGTTACCGCCGGCGACCAGGTTTGTCCGATGCCACTGAAATCCAGCGCGCCGGAAACCGTGCAACCGCTATCGTCGCCGATAGCGGGGCAACCCACCTTCCACATCAGCGCCGGGGTGGACGGCGCCGACACGTCAAAGGCATACAGCGCGCGGCCGCCGCGGCGCATACCCGCATAGACAAATACCTTCGCGATGCCGGCAATGGCGCCCTGGAACGCGGTAATCGGTCCATCCATGCCATAGGCCTTGGGCTGCGCACCGGGAACGCTGCTGCCGGGGTAGTCGATGGCAATGGTGTTGTCGCGAATCCGCTTGATCTTGCCGTAGAACTCCGGCGCCATGAAGGACCACAATTCGCCACCCGGCCCCACCGGGCCGATATCCGTGCCGCGGTTGCCATTGATGGCGCGCAACATGCCATCGTTGCCCCCGTAGAACACCACCACTCGAGGGCTTGTGTCACTGCCGAAATCGATCGCCAGCGGGCGCGAATGCACCACATCGCCGTGCAGCGATGGACGCATCTCGGCCGTGGTTATCCCATCGATGTCCTCGTCGAAGTTGTCGAGGCCGCGCGCCCAGTCGATGAGGGCCTCTTTCTCGGCCAAACTCGCGGCACCGAGCAACTCCCCGGTGATTTCACTGTTCGAGGTATCAAAGGACGTCAGCGCGGTACAGGAGTCAAAATCCGCCGAACAGGTGTGCACGTCGCGGGTGACGGCACTGCGCAGCACATGAGCCTGAGCGCCTTTCTCGACGACCGGACCATCCGGCGAGTTGGATGCATCCGATCCGCTCACCGCAAGGCAGGAACCCGAGGGGCTGAAGGCCCAGTATGTATCGGTCGTGGCGGGCGTCCAGAAACTGCGCGCGCAGCCCGTCATGAATCCGGTACCGCTGTCGAGCGCCGGCTCGTCACGGGAATCGAGCAACCTGGGGGATCCGTCGAGCAGGCCGATCTTGTAGTGCTTGAGATTGCCCAGCCAGCGCGACAGGCCATTTTCATCGGGACGGAACATGCCGATGAATACCTCGTTGAGCAAGGTACTCCGGGTATGGGCGCTGGCCGGCAGGCTCGGCGACGCAAATACGCTGTTGACCGCCTGGATCTCGCCAAATGCCACGTTCAGCGCATCGGCGATCGCGGTGCCCGAGGCCGCAACGTCAAAGTATTTCCCCCCACTGACGGCCGCCATGCTCCTGAGCAGTGCGCTCCAACCGGGCCCGTTCCCGTCGCTGGCGCGATTCACATCGATGGTATAGGTGGTGAGCCCGAGAGCGTCCTGCTTCATCCAGCGCGCCCATTCGTCGGCAATATTGTCCTGCGCATCAGCGGGCGAGAGCGGAATGGCGATCGTGCTGCCCCCTGCGGCGGCGAGCTGCGCGCTCGCCAGCGAATTGTCGATGACGTTGTGATGAAGCGCGCTGTTGCTGATATAGACAATGAAATTTCTCGCGCAAGCGCTCGTGACCGGACTCACATAGGGCGATCCGGCTTTAGAGAGCAGTGCGTTACCACTCAACGCATAAACCGCGTTGGATCGGGAGCTGCCCGAACTGTTGCCGCGATAGTCCGTCCTGTCCTTGTTGTTTCCCGAATGAGGCGCCAGGCCTGAAAAATAGAAATAGGCTTCGGCCATCGTCATTGCGAGACTGCCACGCGCGGATTGGTCGGCATTCTTGTCCAGGCTGTCGATCAGCGCCGCGTACCGGGTCTGGTTGTCGCTGTCCAACAGCCTGACCGCTGCCCGGACATAGCCGCCAGCCACGTTCGAGTTGTCGGCACCGGTTTCGCCGAACATCATCAAACCGACCCGGAACCGCTCGGGCGGGAGAGTGCCCAGGACTTTCGACAGCGCGGCCATTTCGTTGTCGAACGCCGCATCCCAGTTGGCCGTGTTGTCGAGGATGACCAGCACATTGGGCACTTCCGCGGCACCAGGTGGTACACCCGCGAACAGATCGATATCCTCGGCCGCAGCCGGCATATGCCCGGCGATCTGGGCCGCGAGCAAGGTGGCGATGAAACACTTTTTCATGATGGATCCTCCCTGATGGTCCGCGCTCAGGCGCAGACCGCATCCTTCCGGGCCTGGGTCAGCAGCACGCGCACGCCCTGGCGAACCCTGATCGAGGCACCGCTACCGGTCTCGGTGACGCTCGCATCGAGTTCCCATATCGTCTGCCAGGCGAAAGGCGTGGATATTCCCGCCAGCGTCACGCTGCTGACGGATTCGGCAACGGCCGGGGTTGCGCGCACGCAAACGGGAGTCGCGATAGCGACGTGATAGTCAGCGCCGCCATCCTGATCGATATCGATCGGGAAATCGTCCACCGGCGCCGGCCTGTCGGTAAACGGCAAACCGAGCTGCGCTTCGATTGCCATGTTGGCGGCGGCCAGCGCCTCCTCGCGAAGCTGCATATTGCGCACACCGTGCAGGTTCACGGTACTCAGCGTGGAGGCGGCGGTGAGCATGACGCTGATCAGCAGCAGCATGATCAGGCTGAGCAGCAGCGTAACCACGCCCCGCTGGCGGCGCGGCGCAGCGCGTGGCCCGCTCATGGCGTCTCCCTCCGGCCCGCTACATTGACCAGGCGCACGCTGCGCGAAAACACATGGCGCTTGAAACCGTCATTGAAGGGGCCGAGCGTGGTACTCCCGAGGGTATAGCTCCTGGTATCGGTGTAGCCCGGCGTGACTTCGTTGGCGCGCGCCAGCAGGAAAATCCGAACCGCGACCACATCACGCAGCTGCGCCACGGTACAGGGCGAGGCGGTGGTGCAGCGGACAAAGGCGCCATCCGGAATGCCATCACCGCGATTGGTCGGCGAATCACGAAGCTCCGGATCGGCCCAGGCAATCGCCGCGGTGTAATCCGTTGCGGCACCGCTGTCACCGAGACTGTCGATTCCCAGCTCGACGCGGAAACCCTGGATACCCTCGATCAGCGCGACCGCCGGCTGGTGCGCCAGGGTCGTGCCGGACAGATCGAATTCGGAACGCACGAGGGTCGGGATGCCATCGCCCGGGTTCAACGAGAAATTGCGGATGTAATAGATGTTCGAGACAAAGCGGCGTTTCGGGGCCAGCGGCCCTCCGGCCGGCGTGCCCGCCACGCAGGTGCGCCCGTGCAGCCCAAAACCCGAAGTACCGAGCAGATAGCGCGTGGCATTTTCCAGCTCGCAGAAACTCGTCTGGAAATAGAGTTTGCCAGCCATGTCTGGCTCGCAACCGACGGTGCCGGGAACGCAGGTTCCCGCATGACGCACCACCAGCACATCGGTATCGGGCTGCATGTTCGCGACCACCGACGTGCACCCGTCCGGCGAGGCATCGAAGCTCTGGACTGCGATCCCCATCAGCGAGTCGATATAGGCCCCGCTCCACGGAGTCGAATAGGCAAGACAGGGATCGGGCAACGAGACCGGCGCATCGGTGGCCACGTCGGCGAAGCTCAAATCGTCGAATGCGGGAACAAATCCGCCCCAGTAGCCGCCATGAACGATATCGCCGTGCAGGAATTGCAGCGCAAAGCGTGCGTTCTCGATCTGGCTGTTGGTCCCGGCCATTTCCCGGTTGATGCGCGACATATCGACATACATGCCCAGCATTGCCGTCATGATGAGCAGTCCGAGCGCAAGCGCAACCATCAGCTCGAGCAGGCTGAAGCCGCCATTCAGGCCGGCGCGACCGGGGCTCATGCGTTTCACAGCGCTGCCACGCCAACCAGCGTGGTGAGCGCACGCCGGCACAGATCGCCCTGGCACGGCGTGCCGGGGGCCCCGTCATAGCGATCCTTGCCGCAGCCCACGCTGGCCGGCGGGGCCACGATCGGCGTCATGCCCTGCCACGCAATCGTGACCATGAACTGTCCGCCGCCAAGATCCTCCACGCAGCCGCGACCGCCGATCATCGCACCGACGCGTGTACTGCCGGTCCCGAGGGTTTCCGCGGCGCCCTGCAACGCATCGCACCATTCGGCGAGGTCACGCTCCGGAGGTGTTGCGCCGGCGGCGGGACAGTTCATGTCCACACCCAGCGGGCTGTCGAGCGCGACGGCATAACTGCCGGCGGCAGCCCGGTTGGTGGCCATGCGACTCGCCATGTCGTTCAGCAGTAACAGGGCCTGCGCGCGCTGATAAGACTCCATTTCGGAAAGCTGCAGGCGGGCCTGCACTTTGGCCATGCCCCACAAACCCGTGACGACGATCACGAGGGTGATCAGCACTTCGATCAACAGCGCGCCATGCTGCATGCGCGACTTGTGCGGATGGCGCTGCATCACCATTTGCCTGCCGGGGCCCTGACTCCGGCGCTGCTCAGGCTGAGGTCTCCGTCGTCGCTCTGCGCACCGATCGCGGTACAGTTGATCCTGAACGATGGAACCGTGTCGACGCCGAGCATGCTCTCGCAGCGGTAACGCGTTGCCAGCTCGGGTGGCAGCGCATATCCCAGCGCCGCGAAACTGCCGGCGTAACCGCGGTTGGCCAGCAGGAATTGAAGTTGCCGGTTGGCAATATCCAGCATCTGCCCCTGTGCCGCGGAGCGATGGCCACGCAGGATGTGTTGCCGGTAACCGGGCAATGCGATCGCGACAAGTATCCCCGTCATCGCGAGCGCCACGACCAGTTCGATCAGCGAAAAACCGCGCGCTCGTGCGCGCGGTCCAATAGCGGAGTTGGTTGAGGTCATCACCGTTGCAATTCCATTTGCCAGTGAAGGGAGAGATCCGTTCTCAAGCCAACCGTAACATTACGGCGATCCGCGGCAACCGATGTCCGACGAACGGTTGCCGGGCGAGGACGAGCGGTCGATTGTTGCCTGAACTAGTGTTTGGGCTCGGCCTGCCGCAGTTCGCGCGGCATGGAGAAGGTGATGGTCTCGATGCGCCCGCTCATTTCCTCCGGCGCCGTGGCGCCAAGCGCCTGCAGGCGCTCCACCACGCGGCGCACCAGCACCTCGGGGGCGGATGCGCCCGCCGTGACCCCGATCGTCTGCCTGCCCTGGAGCCACTGCGCCCGGATATCCTCGGCCGAATCGATGAGGTACGCCTCGGTGCCGATGCGGCGGGCAAGTTCCGCCAGGCGATTGGAGTTCGAGCTGTTGGGCGAACCGACCACGAGCACCAGATCGCATTCACCGGCAAGTTGCTTGACTGCATCCTGCCGATTCTGGGTCGCGTAGCAGATATCGTCCTTGCGCGGCCCCTGGATCAGCGGATATCGGCGGCGCAACGCGTCGATCACTATCGCCGTGTCATCCACCGACAGCGTGGTCTGGGTGACATAGGACAGCGTTTCGGGATTGCGCACGCTCAGCGCATCCACCTGCTCCGCGCTCTCGACCAGATAGATGCGCCCGCCGCTTGTCTCGTCGTACTGGCCCATGGTGCCTTCGACTTCGGGGTGCCCGGCATGCCCGATCAGCACGCATTCATGGCCCTGACGGCTGTAGCGCGCGACCTCCATATGGACTTTGGTCACCAGCGGACAGGTAGCGTCGAACACCTTGAGCCGCCGGCGGGCCGCCTCCGTCTGCACCGCCTGCGAAACGCCGTGCGCGCTGAAAATCACGATCACCCCGTCCGGCACTTCATCGAGCTCGTCGACGAATATCGCACCGCGCGCGCGCAGATCATCGACCACGAACTTGTTGTGGACCACTTCATGGCGCACATAGATCGGCGCACCGAACACTTCGAGCGCTCGGTTGACGATTTCGATCGCCCGATCCACGCCGGCGCAGAAGCCGCGCGGATTAGCCAGCCTGATCTGCACGATCATCCTCTCCCCGGTCGAGAAACAGCACTTCGACGGCCATCATGATCGCGCCCAGCGTGATCGCGGAATCGGCGATGTTGAAGGCCGGAAAATAACTCGTGCCCCAATGTACCGAAATGAAATCCACCACGTAGCCGAGCAACATGCGGTCGATCAGGTTGCCGAGCGCGCCACCGAGAATCAGCGCCAGGCTGGCAGCGAGCCAGCGCTTGTTGCGTGGCAGACGATTCATCCACAACGCAATCCAGCCGCTCACCAGCAACGCAACCACGCCAAAGAACCAGCGTTGCCAGCCGCCGGCGTCACTGAGAAAACTGAACGCCGCACCGCGGTTGTGCAGCAGCGTGAGATCGAATACCGGCGCCAGCACGAGCGGCACGCCATAATCGAGCCTGGCGCTCGCCAGCCACTTGGTGGCGTGGTCGAGCACGACGACGACCAGGCTCAGCATGTACCAGCGCAGCGCGTGCATCAGAACCTGTCCGGGACGTTGCGGGGTGAACCGCTGCCAACGGGGCGCCGCACCTGGTCAGGCATGGCGGCGAACCTCGCCCGCACCATCGACATTTTCCACGCAGCGCCCGCACAGCTCCGGGTGCGCCTCATGGCTGCCCACATCCTCGCGGTGGTGCCAGCAACGCACGCACTTGGGGGCTGCGGATGCCCGCGCCAGCACCTTGAGGCCCGGAATCGCGGTAGCCACGGCCGCGGCGGGTGCCTGCTCATCGGATTCGATACGCGCGGCAGAGGTGATCAGCACGAAGCGCAGCTCATCGCCGAGCCGGCCCAGCATCCCGGCCAGCGCCGGATTGCAATAGAGGGTGAGCTCGGCGGACAAGGTCGCACCAACCGCACCCTCGTTGCGCTGACGTTCCAGCTCCCTGTTCACCTCGCTCTTGACCTGCATCGCAAGCTGCCAGAAGTCGCGCCCGAGTTCGGCGTCCGCGGGAATTTCGGCCAGTTGTTCATACCACAGCGCTGCAAACACCGGGGTGGAGCGCTCGCCAGCCATGCAGCGCCAGATCTCGTCGGCGGTAAAACTCAGAATCGGTGCTATCCAGCGCACCATGGCCTCCAGCACATCGAACAACGCGGTCTGCGCGGAACGACGCGCCACGCTGTCGGCGCGCGTGGTGTACTGGCGATCCTTGATCACGTCGAGATAGAAGCCTCCGAGATCGGTCACGCAGAAATTGTGCAGCTTCTGGTAGATCAGGTGGAACTGGTAGTTCTCGTAGGCTTCGACGATCTCGCGTTGCAACAACAGCGTGCGGTCCAGCACCCAGCGGTCGAGCGCGAGCATCCGGTCCGCACCGACACGATGCGCAGCGGGGTCGAATCCCGCCAGGTTGGACAGCAGGAAACGCGCGGTATTGCGGATGCGCCGGTAGGAATCCGCAGTACGCCGGAAGATCTCGTCCGACACCGCCATCTCGGCACGATAATCGGTGGCCGCGACCCACAAACGCAGGATATCCGCGCCGAGCGTCTTCATGACCTGCTGGGGAGCAATCACGTTACCGCGCGACTTCGACATCTTGTGCCCGGCGCTGTCAACGGTAAACCCGTGGGTCAGCACTGCCTTGTACGGCGCACTGGCGTTGATTCCGCTCGATGTGAGCAGCGATGACTGGAACCAGCCGCGGTGCTGATCCGAGCCTTCGAGATAGAGATCCGCGGGAAACTGCAGCTCCGGGCGCCGCTTCAGCACGCAGGCGTGGGTCACGCCCGAATCGAACCACACATCGAGGGTGTCGAGCACCTTGTCATAGTGCACGGCATCATCACCGAGCAGCTCCTCGGCATCGATGGCAAACCAGGCATCGATGCCCTGCTGCTCGATCCGCAGCGCCGCCGTCTCGATCAGCTCCGCCGTGCGCGGATGCAACGCCCCTGTCTGCTTGTGCGCGAACAGGGCGATCGGCACACCCCAGGTGCGCTGCCGCGAGATGCACCAGTCCGGCCGCTCCTCGAGCATGCCCTCGATGCGCGCGCGCCCCCAGGAGGGCACGAACTGCACGCTGTCGATCGCGCTGCGCGCACTCGCCAGCAGCCCGTTGCCGTTCATGCTCACGAACCACTGCGGCGTGGCGCGGAAAATAACCGGCGACTTGTGCCTCCAGCAGTGCGGGTAGCTGTGCTGGTAGGCCACATCGTTCAGCAACGCACCGCGCGCGCGCAACAACTCCACGAGGACCGCGTTGGCCTTGAACACGTATTGTCCGGCCACGAAGGGGGTGCCCTCGACGAACACACCCTGTCCGTCCACCGGGTTCAGCACCTCGAGCCCATAGGCCTGGCCGACCACATAATCATCCAGGCCATGCCCGGGAGCGGTATGCACCGCGCCGGTTCCGGCATCGGTGGTGACATGCGCACCGAGAATCAGCGGCACCTCGCGTTCGAGAAAAGGGTGGCGCAGGAGCTGGCGCTCGAGCGCCGCACCCGGCGCCTCGGCCAGCAACTCGAAGCTGTCGATGCCATAGCGCGCCAGCGCCTGGCGTGCCAGTGCTTGGGCCAGCACCAGGTAATCGCCGGCGGCACATTTCACCAGCACATAGGGAAGCGCAGGGTTCAGCGCCACGGCCAAGTTTGCCGGCAAGGTCCACGGCGTGGTGGTCCAGATGGGCACCGAGACCCGCGCGCCCGCTTCCAGCTCGATGCCAAAACACCTTGCCAGCGCAACACCATCCACCGCGTCAAAACGCACATCCACCGCGGGTGAGGTTTTTTCCAGGTACTCGACCTCGGCCTCCGCCAGCGCGGAACCGCAATCCATGCACCAGTGAACCGGCTTGAAACCCTTCTCGAGGTGGCCGTTGGCCACGATCTGGCCGAGCGCGCGCACGATGTCGGCCTCGAAGGCAAAGTCCATCGTCAGGTACGGATTCTGCCAGTCGCCCAGCACCCCGAGACGGATGAAGTCCTCCCGCTGGCGCTCCATCTGGGCACGCGCGTAGTGGCGGCAGTGGCTGCGGAATTCGTGATGGGAGATCTTCACCCCGGCCTTGCCGACCTTCTTCTCGACGTTGAGCTCTATCGGCAGCCCGTGGCAGTCCCAGCCCGGCACATAGGGCGCGTCGAAGCCGGCAAGCGTGCGCGACTTCACGATCACGTCCTTCAGGATCTTGTTCACCGCATGGCCGATATGAATCTCGCCGTTCGCGTAGGGCGGGCCATCGTGCAGGATGAATTTCGGGTGCCCGCGCCGCGCAGCGCGGATCTGCTCGTAGAGGCCTTCCTGCTGCCAGCGCGCGAGCGTCTCGGGCTCGCGGGTGGCAAGGTTCGCCTTCATTGCGAACCCGGTCTGAGGAAGATTCAGGGTGTGTTTGTAATCAGCCATGCCTTAGCCGTTCCATGCCTTTTGTGGCCCGCGCTCGAGCCCGAAATGGGTGCGCGCGATCGAGACATCGGTTCCGATCCGGGCCTTCAATTCATCGAGCGAACCGAACTTGCGTTCCTCGCGAATCCGCTTGCGGAAAATCACGTCGATGGTGCGCCCATAGATATCCTGCGCGAAGTCGAGGATATGCACCTCGAGATTTGCCTTGATCCCGTCGTCCACCGTCGGGCGCGTGCCCACGTTGGCCACCGCCGGCAGCAGCGCGTCGCCGATACCACGCACCTCGACGATATACACGCCGGCGAGCGCTGCCCGGTAACGGTGCAACTCGAGGTTTGCGGTAGGAATGCCGATCTTCGCACCGAGCTGGCGCCCGTAGACCACCTTGCCCGTCATGAAATAGGGTCTGCCGAGCAGGCGTTCGGCAGCAGCAAAATCCCCCTCGCCGAGCACCGCGCGCAACCGCGTGCTGCTTATCCGCTCGTCCTGCACCTCCACGGTACTGGTTGCCTTGACCTCGAAACCAACGCGCGCGCCCGCCTCGCGCAACATCTCGATATTGCCCTCGCGGTCGTGCCCGAAGCGCAGATCATCACCAACCACGATGTAACGCGCGCCGAGGCCATCCACGAACACGGTGCGGATGAACTCCGTCGCGCCCATGGCGCTGAAACTCCGATCGAAGCGGATGCGCAATACGCGATCGATGCCCAGATCGCGCAGCACGGCGAATTTCTCGCGAAAACTCATCAATCTCGGCGGCGATTGCAGCGGCGCGAAGTACTCCCGTGGCAATGGCTCGAACACGATCACGGTTGCGGGCAGGCCGAGCATGCGCGCGCGCGTCAGCACATCGCCGAGCACCGCCTGATGACCGCGATGCACGCCGTCGAACGCACCGATGGTCGCAACACTGCCGCGATGACGCTCACGCAGATTGTGCAGCCCGCGTATCAGTTCCAAGCCCTCGCTCCCGGGTACCGCGGCCAAAGCGGGCGATTATAGCCGAGCACGGGTTTCAACGTCCGCTACGAGCGCGTGCATGTTGCAGGAAGCGCGGCTGCTGCAGCCACAGCGCCCCGAAATACATGACCATTCCCGCTCCGCACACCCCGGCGAGGCGCAGCACGCGCTGCGGCCACGGCAGCTCCGCCAGGCCGTGCAGCCAGCCGCCGGCCAGCAGCAACACCCCTGCCATCAGCGCCGTCGCCAGCGCGATCCGTCCGATATCGGCCAGGAAGCCCCGCTCCGGGCGATAGATGTCCCGGCGCATCAGGCCGCTCAGCAGCAAGCCGGCATTGAGATAGGCTGAACAGGTGGTCGCCAACGACAGGCCTGCGTGACCAACCTGCCATAGCAGGTGCAACGGCACCACGAACAGCAGGTTCAGCACCATGTTGGCAACCATGGCCTTGATGCCGATCAGCACCGGGGTGCGCATGTCCTGGCGCGAGTAGTAAGCCGAGGCCAGCACCTTGATCACCATGAACGCGGGCAAGCCGAGCGCCATCGCCGACAGGCTGAGCGAAGCCATCTCGACATCACGCGCGGTGAGCGCTCCATACTGGAACAAGGTGGAGAGTATCGGCCGGGCAAGAATCAGCAGCGCGAAACTCGCCGGCAGCCCGATCATGCAGATCATCCTGATCGCCCAGTCGAGCGTATGGCGGAATTCCTCGGCGGACCGGGTCGAGAACTCGCGCGACAGGCCCGGCAGGATCACCGTCGCGATCGCGATGCCGAACACACCCAGCGGCAATTCGGTCAGGCGCTCGGAAAAATACAGCCAGGACACGCTTCCGGTTGGCAAAAACGAAGCGAGCACGGTATCGAGCAGCAGATTGATCTGGCTGACCGACACCCCGAACAGCGCCGGCAGCATCAGCTTCAGGATGCGGCGCACCCCCTCGTGACGGATATCGAGGCGTGGCCGCGGCAGCATGCCGATGCGCGCGATGAACGGGATCTGGAACACCAGCTGGACCAGGCCCGCCACCAGCACCGCCCAGGCGAGCGCAAAGGTCGGTTCGGCGAAGTACGGTGAGGCCAGCACCGCACCGGCGATCAGCGTCAGGTTCAGGAATACCGGCGTGAACGCGGGCACCGCGAAACGCGCATAACTGTTCAGCACCGCGCCGGCAAACCCCGTCATCGAAATCAGGAACAGGTACGGGAACGTGATACGGATCAGCTGGGTGGTCAGCGCCATTTTTTCCGGCATCTGCAGAAACCCGGGCGCAAACACCAGCGTCACCACGGGCGCCGCGATCACGATCAATGCCGTCACACTGAGCAGCGCCGCCCCGAGCACGCCGGAGACCGCATCGACCAGCACCTTGACCTCGGCCACGCTGCGGGTCGCCCGGTACTCCGAAAGCACCGGCACGAAGGCCTGCGAGAAAGCTCCCTCGGCGAACAGGCGACGCAGGAACTGTGGAATCCGGAAAGCGATATAGAACGCATCCGCGTTCGCGGCGGCACCAAACATCGTGGCCAGCACCACGTCGCGCACCAGGCCGGCGACACGCGAGATCATGGTCATCGCGCCCACGGTCAAGCTGGAGCGGAACAGGCGCTTGCCGGTCTGTGTCCGCGCGCTATCGGGCATGGTTCGCCCCCCTGCCGGCGGCGAGAGTGAACTGCGGCAGGTAACGCCCGTCACGGCTCTCGTACATCACGATGGCGTTCGCCACGCCCTGCAGCGCGATGGTCTCCTCCAGCGGCCGGGCCGGAGCCTGTCTGCCACGCCAGCGTGCGAGCGTGAGATGCGCACGAAAGGCGCGTCGTTCCACCGCGATTCCCCCCGCCTCGAGAGCCGCTACCAGCGGCACCTGCCAGCTCTCCAAAGCCGCCTGCCGCTCAGGCAAGGCCGCGATCGCGCGCGGACGCCGGGTATCGGGAAAGCAGCCGAGACGGGTCAGGCGATACCCGAAATGCTCGAGTCCCGCCATCACCAGGGCAAGACGGGGAGCGGTGCGGGCAATGTCCGAGCGCCGCACGGTGCCGATGAAGGCCAGCGTGAGATGGTAGTTTTCGCTCGCTACCCAGCGCCACGGCTCGGTGGCAAAACGCGGCTTCAGCGTTGCGCACAGGGATGCCAGCTGCCCACGCAGCAATTCGTCGGGCGCGATTGCCAGGAAAAAACGGGCTAGCTCCACGCGCGTCGCACCTCGTCACGCCGGCTGGCCAGCCATTGCAGCGCAATCAGGGTGTGGGCATTGTTGAACCGTCCCTGCTGCTGCATCCGCAATGCCTCGTCGAAGGCGATGACGTGCAGACGAATATCCTCGTGCTCACCCGGCTCGCCATGCAGCAGCCCGACATCGCTCAAGTCGGTGCGGGCGCAAAACAGGTGAAAATATTCGTCCGTGCCGCCGGGACTGGAGAAATACTCCGCCACCGGCAGCAATTCCTGCACCTCGCACCCGGACTCCTCGAGCGCCTCGCGTCGCGCCACCTGTTGCGGCGTCTCGCCTTCCTCCATCAGTCCGGCAACCAGCTCCAGCAACCACGGACTGCCCGGGCGAAATGCGGCACCGACACGGAACTGCTCCACCACGCCGATCGCATCGAGCAAGGGGTCATAGAGCAGCACGCCTACCGCCTCGCCGCGGCAATGCAGCTCCCGCCGCAGCGTCGGTGACCAGCCACCGGCAAACAAGCGATGGCGCAGCCTGAAGACCTTGAGCTTCCAGAACCCGCCCCAGGGAACAGACTCCTCGAGAATCTCGAAATCGGCGCGATCGAACTCAGTCACCGAAGCGCTTGCCCGTATACCAGCTCACCTTCGCCGCGTAGCTGGCGACCTGCGCCGTCACATCGAGCACCATGGCAAACAATGCCATGCGTACCAGCACGCCGTTGTCGGTCTGGCGGAAAATCGCGAGATTCGGGTTCTCGTTGAGATCGATGTCGAGTTCGTTGGCCTCCGAACGCGAGTCGCGTGGCAGCGGGTGCATGATCACGGTGTTCGGCTCGCAGAACTGGGTGTAGATCGCCTGGTTCAGGCGAAAGCGTCCACGGTAGAGATTGGCGTCCTCGCGGCTCGCGAACCGTTCCTCCTGGATGCGCGTTGCGTAGGCAATATCGACGTGCGCAATGGACTGCTCCATGGTGTCTGCCTCGAGCACCGTGTGTCCGCTCGCGCGCAGCTGCTCGACGATCTCGCCGGGCAGGCGCAGTTCCGCGGGAGATATGCACACCAGGCTGACGCGCCGGAAGCAGCACAACAGCTTGGCCAGCGAGTGAACGGTCCGCCCGTAGCGCAAATCGCCGATCATCGCGATGCGCAGCCCGTCGATGGTGCCGCCGCGATGGCGGACCTCCTTGCGGATCGTGTACAGATCGAGCAATGCCTGGGTCGGATGTTCGTTGGCGCCATCACCGCCGTTGATGACCGGCACCCGGCTCGCGGCCGCGAACTCGGCCACCGATCCCTCGCCTGGATGGCGCATTGCAATGATGTCGCTGTAACCGCTGATCACCCGCGCCGTGTCGTAGAGCGACTCGCCCTTGGCGATCGCGGAGTTCTCGATCCCGGTGGTCTCGCGCACTTCGCCGCCGAGCAGATTGAACGCACATCCAAAGCTCACCCGGGTACGGGTGCTGGGCTCGAAAAACATGTTGCCGAGAATCGCGCCTTCCAGCACCCGGGTGATGCGGCGCCGTTGCGCGTAGGGCAACATGGAGTCGGCCACGTCGAATACCTTTTCGATATCCGCGCGCTCGAACTGTGCGACCGACAGAATATGTGAACCGGCGAATTCCATCTGCGCTGTTCCACCCACCAGGAGATGCCCACAAACCGGCGGTAGTCTACCCGCTCGCCGCGCCTCATTCATCCACGAATTGCAGCGCCGCCCAGCGCGCGTAGAGCGGCGAGCCGGCCAGCAACTCCTCGTGCGAGCCGGTAGCGACAATACGTCCATGGTCCAGCACCACGATGCGATCAACCCGCCGTACCGTGGCCAGGCGATGCGCAATCACCAGCGTGGTGCGGCCCTGCATCAGGGTCTGCAATGCCTGCTGCACATGGAACTCGCTGTCGGCATCGAGTGCGCTGGTGGCCTCGTCGAGCAGCAGGATCGCCGGGTCGCGCAGAACCGCGCGGGCAATGGCAATGCGCTGGCGTTGCCCGCCCGAGAGCCGCACTCCGCCCTCGCCCACGAAACTGGCATAGCCCTCGGGAAGTCGCTCGATGAATTCGGCCGCATGGGCCGCCCGGGCCGCGGCAATGATCGCCGCCTCATCGGCATCGGGTACCGCGTAACGGATGTTCTCGAGCACCGATCCGGAAAACAGCACCGGATGCTGTGGCACGAGCGCAAAATGGCGCCGCAGTGCCTGCGGATCGACCCGCTGCGTATCGATGCCATCGACCCGGATACTGCCGCCGTCGGGCTCGTAGAAGCGCAACAGCAGATCGACCAGCGTGGATTTCCCCGCACCCGAACTACCCACCAACGCCACGCTGGAGCCGGCTGGAACCTCGAGGCTGATACCGTCGATGGCCGGCCGATCGGGATTCGAGGGGTAGGCGAAACGCAACCCGCTCAGGGTGATCTCGCCCACGAGACGCGCCGGCAATGGCAGCGGATCGAGCGGGGCGTGGATCTGCGGCTTTTCGTGCAGCAACTCCATCAACCGCTCGGTCGCGCCGGCGGCACGCTGCAGATCGCCGATCACCTCGGTCAATGCGCCGGTGGCGATCGCCACCATCACCGCGTAAAAAATGAATGCGGTGAGTTCCCCGGGCGTGGTCCGGCCCGAAATCACGTCGTGACCACCTACCCAGATCATTGCGGCGATAGCACCCAGCACCAGCACGAATGCAATGGTCGATAACCAGGATCGCTGCACGATACGCATCCGCGCGACCCTGAAGGTTTCCTCCACGTGTCCGGCGAAGCGCTCACGATCGACCTGCTCGTGATTGAAGGCCTGCACGGTCTTTATGTTGCCGAGTGTCTCGCCGACATAAGCCCCGGCGTCGGCGAGCCGGTCCTGGCTGCTGCGCGACAGCCTGCGTACCCGCCGCCCGAACACCACGATCGGCACCAGCACCAGCGGCACGGCCAGCAACACCACGCCCGTCAGCCGCGGATTCGATACAAACAGCAGCACCACGCCGCCGATCAATATCAGCAGGTTGCGCAGCGCAATCGACACCGTCGAGCCGATGACGGTCTGCAGCAGCGTGGTGTCCGCGGTGATCCGCGACTGGATCTCGCCGCTGCCGTTGGTTTCGAAGAATGCCGGATGAAGACGGATCACATGATCGAACACCGCGCGGCGGATATCCGCGGTAACCCGCTCGCCTATCCAGGACACGAGGTAGAAACGGGTGAAGGTTCCGGCCGCCAGCAGCAGCACGATCCCCATGAACACCAGCACGGCGTGGTTCAGCTGCTGCTGCGAACCCGAAACAAAGCCCTCATCCACCAGGATGCGCATTCCCTGCCCCAGGCTGAGGCTGACCCCGGCCGTGAACACCAGCGCCGCCGAAGCAGCGATTACCCGCCTCCAGTACGGGCGCAAAAAGCCCACCGCCGGCTTCAGCAGGCCGATGCGGGCGCGGGTCTCGCGCGCGTGTTCAATCCCGTTGCTCATCGAATATCTCGCGTGGTGGCTGCGCTGGCCCGGCAATTCCTGTCCGAAGGCTCAACAGGACAGCTCGAGCGCGTAGTCCTGCAACTCATCGAGCAGCGCCTGGGCGCGGGCATCGGTGGCGCGCTCCTGGCGCAGCTTCGCGATCGAGGCGTGGTAGCTTTCGCAGTTCAGCAAGCCCCTCTCCCCGGCCCCTCTCAGGCGCGCCGTGCAATGCTCCTGCCAAAGCAACCGTTCCGGCGCGCTCAATGTGTCCGGATAGTTGCGGGCACGATAGCGGAACAGCAGCTCCTGCAGGCGCGGGTCCGCAAAGGCAAAATCGCGTTCCGCCAGCTGATCCGGCGACAGTGTTCGCACCTGCGCCGCAAGCCGCTTGTCGGGTTCAGCGAGAAAGCTGCCTGCATACAGGGAGAAGTCCACGTCAACGGCTTCGCGTCCGCGTGGCGGCGTGAAAATCTCGCGCAGTTTCCGCGTCAGGTCCGGCGCGGCGTTCAGGCGCTCGAGATTGGCGTGGCAGCGCTCGATATCGATTCCCCAGCGCGCGGCGGCCCCGGCATCCAGCATCGCGGCAGGTACGACCATCGGGCACTTGTTGATATGGATTTCCTTGAGCGGGATACGGTCCATGCCCGGCGGCAGATCCCCGGTCCGGGTGTAGAGGTACTGGCGCAATACCTCGGCATCCAGGGTGAGTAGCGGCTCCGGGTCGAGCAACAGGTTGCAACTGATCACCGAATTCGCATTCGCCGGGTGGATCGCCAGCGGCACCACCAGCGCCGCACAACCCTGCTCGGCCGGAAAACGTGATGAAAAATGCAACAACGGCTTGCGCTCCACCACGTTCAGCACGCGCTTGGCCCAGGCCTTGTCACGCGCCAGCAGCGCGTATTCGAACAGCTTCGGTTGCTGCGCGCGCAGCAACCGCGCCAGCGCGAGCGTGGCACGCACGTCCGCCAGTGCATCGTGCGCGGCGCCATGTTCGATGCCGTTGGCACGCGTCAGGTCCCCGAGCCGGAAGCTTGGTCGCCCATCGTCCTTGCACGGCCATTCGATGCCCTGCGGGCGCAGGGTGCGCGTCATGCGCAGCACATCGATCAGGTCCCAGCGCGTGTTGCCATTGCGCCACTCGCGCTCGTACGGGTCGTGGAAATTGCGGAACAGGGTGTGACGGGTGACTTCATCATCGAAGCGCAGGCTGTTGTAGCCGACCCCGCAGGTGCCGGGCACGGCGAGCTCGGCGAGAATCCGCGCAATGAAATCGCGCTCGGCCAGACCTCGCGCGCGCGCCAGCTGCGGCGTTATGCCGGTGATCAGGCAGGCTTCGGGGTGCGGCAGATAATCCGGAGACGGACGGCAGTAGAGAAGCAAGGACTCGCCGATTTCATTCAGCTCCCCATCGGTGCGCACGCCCGCGAATTGCGCCGGCCGGTCGCGGACCGGATCGGCACCGAAGGTTTCGTAGTCGAGCCAATAGAACGTGTGCTGCATCCTTGCCCCCGATGGGTGGTCTCCGTTGGTGCGGGCGGAGCCGAAAGCCAGCCCCGCTTGCGAAGCCCCGGCCCGACGCGCTCCTAGCCTACCGCGATATGTTCGGCGGCGATCCTGGCCTGCCAGATTTTCGGGCCGGTGGTGTGCACGGATTCGCCGCGCGCATCCACCGCCACCGTCACCGGCATGTCTTTGACCTCGAATTCGTATATCGCCTCCATGCCGAGTTCCGGAAATGCCAGCACCCTGGCGCTGGTGATCGCCTTCGACACCAGGTAGGCCGCGCCGCCGACCGCCATCAGGTAAACGGCCCGGTTATCGCGGATCGCCTCGATCGCGGCCGGACCGCGCTCGGATTTGCCGATCATCCCGATCAGGCCGGTTTGCTCGAGCAGCGTGCGCGTGAACTTGTCCATGCGGGTCGCGGTGGTGGGCCCGGCAGGCCCTACCACCTCGTCACGCACCGGATCGACCGGGCCGACGTAATAGATGAAGCGGTTTTTCAGATCGACCGGCAGCGTTTCGCCACGCGCCAGCATCTCGGTGATCTTCTTGTGCGCGGCATCGCGCCCGGTGAGCATGTGCCCGGACAACAGCACGGTTTCACCGGTTTTCCAGTCCTGCAGATCCTCGCGGCTCAGTCCGTCGAGGTTCACCCGACGCGCGCTTCCCGCCTCCCAGGTGATATCGGGCCAGGCGTCGAGCGAGGGTGCCTCCTGGCGTACCGGGCCGCTGCCATCGAGCACGAAGTGCGCATGGCGGGTAGCGGCGCAATTGGGGATCATCGCAACCGGCAGGCTGGCCGCGTGGGTCGGATAGTCGCGGATCTTCACGTCGAGCACCGTGCTCAGCCCGCCGAGGCCCTGGGCACCGATGCCGAGCTGGTTCACCTTCTCGAACAACTCCAGCCGCAATTCCTCGATACGACTGCGGGGTCCGCGTTCCATCAACTCGTGGATATCGACCGGATCGAGCAACGATTCCTTGGCCAGCACCGCGGCCTTCTCCGCGGTGCCGCCGATACCGATGCCGAGCATCCCGGGAGGACACCAGCCCGCGCCCATGGTCGGCACGGTCTTCAGCACCCAGTCAACGATCGAATCGGAGGGGTTGAGCATCGCGAGCTTGGACTTGTTCTCGCTGCCGCCGCCCTTGGCCGCGACATGCACATCCAGCGTGTCCCCGGGCACCAGCTGGTAATGAATCACTGCCGGCGTATTGTCACGGGTGTTCTTGCGCGCACCGGCCGGATCGGAAAGGATCGAAGCGCGCAGCACGTTGTCGGGATCGAGATAGGCGCGGCGCACGCCTTCGTTGATCATTTCATCGACCGCCAGCGTTGCGCCGTCCCAGCGCACGTTCATGCCAACCCGCACGAACACCGTCACGATGCCCGTGTCCTGGCAGATGGGGCGATGGCCCTCGGCACACATGCGCGAATTGATCAGGATCTGCGCGATCGCATCGCGCGCGGCCGGGTTCTGCTCACGCAGCCACGCCTTGTGCATCGCCTGGATGAAGTCCACCGGATGGTAATACGAGATGAACTGCAGCGCGTCGGCCACGCTCGCGACCAGATCTTCCTGCTTGATCACAGCCATGGTACTGCTCCGGATGCGGGGTGCAGATTGTACACAATCGCCGGGCCCCGGATCCGCCCCCTGCTCCCTATTGCGCGGGCAGGGCCGTAGCGGGGTTCTCGAGACGCGTCAGGCGTTGTGCAACCTGCTTGCGGAATTCGATATTCGACTGCACCCACTGCTCGTTTTCCTTGAGCCGCGCCTCCTGCGCACGCTGGGTATTCGACAGCCCGTTGACGGTGCTGCCGAGGCGCGCGATCGTCGACTCCTGCTTTGCCTGCTGCTCCTTCACGGTTGCCAGTATCAGCGCGACACCCTGGTTTGCGGACACCTGCTGCTCGACTTTCTGCTGGGTGGCGGCAATGGCGGCGAGCTGTTTACGGTCCGCGGCGCCGGCTGCCGCGGCTTTCTGCAGCGCTGCTTCGAGTTCGTCGATGCGCGAGCCGTTCTTGCGCCAGGCCGAGGCCCACAGCTTGTCGATCTCGCCCGCCAGGTCCTTGATCTTCACCTGCATCGAGGCACTCGACTCGTTGACGCTGTCATCGGTTGTCGACAGGCGTCCCTCGAGGTCGGCAATGCGCAGGTTCGACTGGGCCAGTGCGGCGCTGAGTTGCACGCCCTGCTGGTAGAGCAAACCGGCGATGGCCGTGGCGGCAAGCGCGACCACCAGTGCAAGCGCCGCCACATAGCGCCAGCCCCCGGCGGCAGAACCCTCGCCGGCAGGTTTTGCGGCACGGGCTGTCTTGCGTGCTTCGCTGCTGCTGTCGGTGCGCTGGCGCCGATACGAGGCATCATCGTCGCGTTGTGGGACGATGCGCGGAATATCAGTCAGCTTGTCGTCTGAACTGGGCATGGAATTACGCGTCGGCTCGAAACGGTTTCATTATATTCAACAAGAAAGGGACCAGAGGCCCCTTTCTTGCCGAACTAGTACGGAATCACAACAGGTCCATGATCAGCCACAGTAGCACCGCGAGGGCGATCGAGCAGTGGATCACGCCCTTGACCGAAGCCAGCGGACCGACCTTGCCCTTCATTGCGTTGAACTGCAGCGCGGCGATGATCGCAACCACCAGCCACAGGGCCGGCCGACTGGCGCTGCCGAGCAGCCCGTGGGGAAGATGTGCGGAAGCGGCCATGAACATCAGCATCGGGCCCGAGAACAGGGTGTTGGTACGCGAGGCAAGCAGGGCCCTGGGCCCGGCGGCGGCCGCATCACCCTGCACGATACCGCAGATGATTTTCTGCGCCGGCCAGATGATCAGCCACACGTTCAGGAACATCAGGGTCCCGAGCAGGGCGCCGATCGTGATATCGAAGGTCCAGGCATTGGTCGGATGCCCGCGCCGCAGCAGGATGGCCGTGCCGGTCAGGAACGTGAACATCGCACCCCAGCGAAACCACCACAGCACACGCGGTACGAGTTTCTTGACCGCATCGGCTTTTGCGTCGGGGGTCGCTTCCTTGAAGTACTCGCCCTGCACGAAGTTGAAATAGTAGAGCAGCCCGATCCAGGTGATACCGGCCAGAAAATGTCCCCACCGCATGAGGAATTCAAATCCGGCAGCTGAAAGTATCGACATCTTCCCTCCGTTTCGTGAAATCAATCATTCGTCTTGTCGGGCGTCAGTCGTTCGGGCTTTTCCCGTTTGCGGCATCGCTTTCGTACCCGGTCGCCGACACCGCGGGCCTTGTTGACGATCAAAGCAGTGTATGCCCCGCGATTTCAATTTCCAAGCACCATAAAAAAACCCCGGACAAGCCGGGGTTTTCGTAGCGAACCGGGACGGTCTTGCAACCGTCCCTCCAGGGCAAACAGTTACATCATGCCGCCCATGCCGCCCATTCCACCCATGCCGCCCATGTCGCCACCACCGTGGCCACCAGCCGGCTTGTCTTCCGGCAGCTCGGCGATCATCACTTCCGTGGTGATCATCAGGGCCGCGATGGAAACAGCCGCCTGCAGCGCGGTACGCGTGACCTTGGTGGGATCCAGGATGCCCAGCTTGATCATGTCGCCGTACTCGTGATTGGCCGCGTTGTAGCCGAAGTTGCCCTTGTTGTCCTTGACCTTGGCCAGCACAACCGAAGGCTCGGCGCCGGCATTGGCCACGATGGCACGCAACGGCATTTCCATGGCGCGCAGACAGACCGCGATACCGTGGTTCTGGTCTTCGTTGTCGCCCTTGAGCTTCGAGATGGCCTGCACGGCGCGCACCAGGGCCACACCGCCACCGGCAACCACGCCTTCCTCGACCGCGGCACGGGTCGAATGCAGCGCGTCTTCGACGCGTGCCTTCTTCTCTTTCATCTCGACTTCGGTAGCCGCGCCGACCTTGATCACCGCCACGCCGCCGGAGAGCTTGGCAACGCGCTCCTGCAGTTTCTCGCGGTCGTAGTCAGAGGAGGTTTCCTCGATCTGTACGCGGATCTGCTTCACGCGCGCTTCGATATCCGCGGCATTGCCGGCGCCATCGATCAGCGTGGTGTTGTCCTTGTCCATCGTGATGCGCTTGGCGGTACCGAGATGCTCGAGCGTGGTGGTCTCGAGTTCCAGACCCACTTCCTCGCTGACCACGGTTGCGCCCGACAGGATCGCGATGTCCTGCAGCATGGCCTTGCGACGGTCGCCGAATCCCGGCGCCTTGCAGGCCGCTACCTTGATGATGCCGCGCATGTTGTTCACGACCAGGGTCGCCAGCGCCTCGCCTTCCACGTCCTCGGCAACCACGACCAGCGGCTTGCCTGATTTGGCAACCTGCTCGAGCAGCGGCAGCATGTCGCGGATGTTGGAGATCTTCTTGTCGACCAGCAGGATGTAGGGGCTTTCGACTTCAACGACCATCTTTTCCTGGTTGTTGATGAAGTACGGAGACAGGTAGCCACGATCGAACTGCATGCCCTCGACGATGTCGAGTTCGTTGTTCAGGCCCGAGCCTTCCTCGACCGTGATCACGCCTTCCTTGCCGACTTTCTCCATGGCTTCGGCAATGATGGTGCCGATGCTTTCGTCGCCGTTGGCGGAAATCGTGCCGACCTGTGCAATCGCCTTGGTATCGGCGCAGGGGGTCGACATCTTCTCGAGCTCGGCAACGGCCGCGGATGACGGCCTTGTCGATGCCGCGCTTGAGGTCCATCGGGTTCATGCCGGCCGCAACCGACTTAAGGCCTTCGTTGACGATTGCCTGGGCCAGTACGGTCGCGGTGGTGGTGCCGTCACCGGCGGTATCGGAGGCCTTGGAAGCCACTTCCTTCACCATCTGTGCGCCCATGTTCTCGAACTTGTCCTTCAGCTCGATTTCCTTGGCAACCGAAACGCCATCCTTGGTGACGGTCGGCGCGCCGAACGATTTGTCGAGGATCACGTTGCGCCCGCGCGGGCCCAGCGTGGTCTTGACCGCATCGGCCAGCAGGTTCACGCCCTTCAACATTTTCTGGCGGGCGGAGTCGCCAAATTTCACATCTTTAGCAGCCATTGTTCAGTTCCTTCTCTCGTTTGATACTTGCGGTTGTGACCAGCGATCGGGCGGCGTCTGCGCCGCCGGCGATCACTCGATCACGCCATAAACTTCGCTTTCGCTCAGGATGACCACTTCTTCGCCGTCGATCTTGACGGTATTTCCCGAGTACTGGCCAAACAGCACCTTGTCACCCACCTTCAGGGACATCGGGCGCACGTCACCGTTCTCGAGCACCTTGCCGGTACCGACTGCCAGGACATCGCCCTGGGTGGGCTTTTCCTTGGCCGAACCCGGCAGCACGATGCCACCAGCGGACACGGTTTCTTCTTCTTTGCGTTTCACGACAACGCGGTCGTTCAGCGGACGAATCTTCATCGCTTTTCTCCCAATCAATGGTTTGTGGTTACAAACACCCGAAAAAAACTGGAGGGAGGCTTGGCCTCTCCCGGTTAGCACTCTCCCTCGGGGAGTGCCAATCATATGCAGGAAACGCGTTTCGTCAAGTCTCGATCACCGGGCTCGAGCGTTTGTGCGTCCCTGATATGAGGCCATAACAGAGCAGTTCAAGGGGCCGGCAGCAAAAAATTCGCGGCGCGTCCGCGTTTCGGGAGAGAATTCGCGCCGTTTCAACCGCTTTTCGGGAGAATCGGGCGTGGACGTACGTGACAGGACTCTCGTCAAGACCCACGACGGCAGCCGGCCGTAGCCGATGCGCGATCGTCCCGGTCCCGGCGCTTCAGCCCGCGAGCCTTCGCCGCGCGAGCGGATCTGGCAAATCGTTGCGCTGATTCCAGCGGGCAAGGTCGCCAGCTACGGACAGGTCGCGACACTCGCCGGCATTCCCAACGGCGCGCGCTTTGCGGGCAGCGTGCTGCGCGAGCTGCCCGCGGGCAGCCGTATCCCCTGGCACCGCGTGATCAACGCGGCAGGCCGTATTTCGCTGCCCCCGGGCTCTACCTCGGCACAACGGCAACGCGCGCTGCTGCTCGCGGAGGGCGTGCTGGTGGTCAATGCGCGGCTCGATCTGAAACGCTTCGGCTGGGTTCCCTGATTCAGGTTTTCCGCTCCCACGGCGCGACTTTCAGCAACAGCAACATGCCGGGAATCGCCAGCACGAAACAGAGCAGGAAAAACATCGTCCAGCCGACCCACTCCACGAGGAATCCGGTGGCGGCATTGGCCAGGGTGCGCGGTAGCGCGGTCAATGCCGTGAGCAGCGCAAACTGGGTGGCCGCAAACAGCGGGTTGGTGCAGCGCGCAATGAATGCCGTGAATGCCGCCGTGCCGAGCCCGACCCCCAGGTACTCGAATACGATCACCACGGCGAGCGTCATTCGATCCGGGCCGGTCTCGGCAAGCAGGGCAAAACCGAGGATGCTGAGCAGCTGTACTCCCCCGAACAGCCAAAGTGCGTTGTTGATGCCGAGGCGGATCATCCACACCCCGCCCAGCAATGCGCCGATGATCACCGCCGCGAGCGATGCGGTCTTGGCGATCACGCCAATCTCCGTGAGGCTGAACCCGAGCTCGCGGTAGAACGGGTAGGACAGGGCCGTGGCCATGCTGTCGCCGAGCTTGTACAGGAACATGAAAGCCAGGGTCATCACTGCCAGCCGCCACCCGAGGCGCCCGAAAAATTCCTGGAAGGGCCGGGTAATCGCCTCACGCAACGAGACCGGCAGCACCGGCCTGTCGACCACTTCGCGAATGAACAGGGTGTTCATCACCCCGATCAGCATGAAGCCCGCGACCACCAGGTAAACGGAGGTCCACGGCAGGTACTCGGCCAGCACCAGCGCCAGCGAACCGGGAACCAGCCCGGCAATCCGGTAGGCCTGCACATGGACCGCGTTGCCGATACCGAGCTCATGATCGGGCAGCAGTTCGCGCCGGTAGGCATCGACCACGATATCCTGGCTGGCACTGAAAAATGCCACCGCCACACACAGCGCCGCCAGGTGCCACAGCGTCTTGCCAGGATCGAGAAATCCGATCGAGGCGATCGTGCCCAGCAACAGCAGCTGGGTCAGCAGCATCCAGCCGCGCCTGCGCCCGAGCAGCGGCACGCGGTAGCGCTCCATCAGCGGCGACCAGAGAAATTTCCAGGTGTACGGAATCCCGACCAGGGTAAACAGGCCGATGCCCGCGAGATCGACCCCCGCATCCTTCATCCACAGCGGTACCAGCTGGATCAGCACATACAACGGCAGCCCGGAAGTGAATCCGAGAAACACGCACTCCAGCACCCGCCGATTGAAGATCGAGGCGGCGATACCCGGCTCGGTCCGGCCCGCGAATGGATCGTTCAAAAAGCTTGCCCTGCCGACTTTGGGGCCAGGGCTAATCCCTGAAATTGTCGAACTGCAGCGGCACACCGAGATCGGTTTCGCGCAACAGCGCAATCACTTCCTGCAGATCATCACGCTTCTTGCCGGTCACCCGCACCTGCTCGCCCTGGATCGCGACCTGCACCTTGAGCTTCGCCTCCTTGACCATTTTCACGAGCTTGCGGCAGGTATCGATATCGAGGCCATGCTGCAGCGTTACTTCCTGCTTCACCACCTTGCCGGTTCTCTGCAGTTCGCCTTCCTTGATTGCACGCGGATCGATCTTGCACTTGATCAGCGCCCCGCGCAGGATGTCGAGCATCTGCTCGAGCTGGATATCGGCCTCGGCACGCATTGCGATCACCCGCTCCTTGCGCTCGAATTCCGCATCCACCCCCTTGAAATCGAAACGATTGCCGATGACCCGGCTGGCCTGGTCGACGGCGTTGGTCAGCGCATGCAGATCCACTTCGGAAATCACGTCAAATGACGGCATTCGATTGCTCCTTCAGCTCGCGCCGCGCTGCGCCTGCGCCTGCGCCGCGCGATCATGGATAATGGCCCGATGACAGCGAATCCGGCACCTACCTGGCACATCCTCGGCAGCGGCTCCATGGCCTGTTTGTGGAGTGCGTACCTGCTGGCGTCCGGGCACACGGTGCGGATGATCCGGCGTGAACCACCGCCGCGCGCAGAGTATCACGAGCTCGTGCTCGAGACAGCCGCGGCGGTGCGCGAATTTCAGCTGACGCTCGAGGCGCGTGATGCCGGTGATCCGCTCACCCGCCTGCTCGTATGCACCAAGGCGCACGAGGTGAGCGGCGCGCTGCGCCCGCTCGCCCCGCGCATCGCAACCGACGCTTGCGTTGTGCTGCTGCAAAACGGCATCGGCTTCCAGGACGAAGCCGCGCGCATCGCGCCCCGGGCACAGCTGTACTGCGCCCTCACGACCGAGGGCGCCTATCTGAAAGCGCCCTTCAGGGTGCGCCATGCCGGGATCGGACACACGCTCGTCGGAGGCTATCCGGCAGGAGACCTCACGCGAACCGGACAGCTCGCCACCGAATTGCGGGCGACCGGTCTCGAGATCCGGGTAACGACTGCTATCGACAGCGCCCTGTGGCGCAAGCTGGCGGTGAACTGCGCGATCAATCCGCTGAGTGCGGCGCACGGCTGCTCCAATGGCGCGCTGCTCGACGAACCGGCGCGCCACGCGGAATTTCTCGCCCTGTGTCGCGAGATCAGCGCAATTCTTCAAGGGCTCGGACGCAACGAGTTGGCCCTTGAGGTGGAGGCAGATGCCACCGCGGTGGCGCGTGCGACCGCACACAACCGCTCGTCGATGCTCCAGGATCTGGATGCCGGGAAACGCACCGAGATCGAGTACATCACCGGCTTCCTGTGCCGCCAGGCGCATCTGGCCGGCATTGCCAGCCCCCGCAACGATGCGCTGTACGCACGCATCCGCGCGCTGGAGCCGGCATGAGACCGAAAGCCCTGTTGCTGGCCAGCGGTGCGCTGGCCATGCTGCTGGCGCTTGCGGCGCGCGCCGCACCCGCGCAGCGCATCGTCTCGCTCAACCTCTGTACCGATCAACTGTTGCTGCTGCTGGTGCCACGCGAACGCATCGTCATGCTGAGCCAGCTGGCCACTGATCCGCAGCTGTCGGCGCAAGCGGTCCGCGCACGCGGCATCGCGCGCTTCGACGGCTCGGTCGAGAGCGTACTGAAGAAAGCTCCCGACCTGGTTCTCGCCGGCTCGATGGCCTCGCTCGGGACTACCCGGGTGCTGCAACGCCTCGGCTATCGGGTCGAGACCCAGGAGATGCCGGAATCCATCGACGCCGCGCTCGCGTTCATCGAGCAAACCGCCGCACTGGCCGGCGAACCGGCCGCGGGCCAGGCCTTGCGCCAGGCAACGCAGCAACGACTCGCCGCCGTGCAGGCCCGCGTGGCAAGCGGCACCCGTCCGCTCGTCCTGGTGTACCTGCCAAACGGTCTCACGCCCGGTACCGGTACCCTGAAGCATGAGCTGATCGAACTCGCGGGCTGGCGCAATCTGGCCGCCACGCAGGGAATTTCCGGCTACGGCACGCTATCGCTGGAAGACCTGCTGGCCCACGCGCCTTCGATGGTGCTGTTCGATTCGGTCGATCTGGAGCACGACTCGATGTCGCAGCAATTGCTGCATCACCCGGCCATCGACGGACGCTTCGATTCGCGCCGGATGCCAACGCGGGCCTGGATCTGCGGCGGCCCGCAGATCGCGGAAGCCGCCGAGATCCTCCAGCGCTTTCGCGACTCGCTGCCCCCTGCGCGCGATTGACACACCGGCACCCAGCGGGTAATTTGCCGCCCCATCGCGGACGGTGTCCGGCGCCAGCCTGAAATGGTGAGCGCCGGATGAAACGGGAAGACTGGTGAAAACCCAGCGCTGCCCCCGCAACGGTAAGTGAGCAGGAACGGCACAGAGCCACTGTCGGACACGCGCTTCAGGCGCGCCGATGGGAAGGCGCCGATTCGGGAGAAGGCTATCTCTCCCACTCACGAGCCCGGAGACCGGCCATCCGTGACAGCACTGCGATCGAGCGGCGGGCTCATCGGTAGGCGGCATTCAGTCATGAAGCCCCTCCATTCTCCCCTGCTCCTCGCGGACCATGTCCGTAAATGGGCCGGGGAGGCACCATGAAGACCATTCGTCCGTTTTACCCGCTCGCACTGTTGTGCGGCACATCGATCCTGCACGCCGCGGTGGCGGCTCCACCCGAACAGATCATCGTCACCGGCATGCGCACCGAGCAGTTGCAACTCAACAGCCCGGCCGCGGTCAGCGTGATCACCCGCGAGGAAATCGAGCAGAGCGGCGCGATCACGATCGCCGATGTACTGCGCGCGCGCGCCGGCCTGCAGATTCGCGACACCATCGGCGACGGTGGACGCGGGGTCGTGGTCAGCATGCGCGGCTTTGGCGAAAACGCGGCGAACAATACCCTGATCCTGGTCGACGGCCGCAAGCTCAACAACCCCACGCTGCAGCCACCCGACCTCAACAGCGTCGCACTGAAGGATATCGAGCGCATCGAGGTCCTGCAGGGTGGAGCCGGGGTTCTGTTCGGCGACCAGGCGGTTGGCGGAGTGATCAATATCGTCACCCGCACACCGGAAAAAGCCGCACTGGCGGTCGAGGCCGGCGCCGGCTCCGAGGGCGGCCAGCGGGTATCGGCCATCGCCAGCCAGCGCTTCGCCAACGGCGTCGGGGCGCGGCTGAGCGCGGAACAGCGCTCCAGCGACAATTACCGCGACAACAATGCCTCCGATTACCGCAATGTGCTGGGACTGCTGGAGTACGAGTGGAGTGAGGGCCGGGTATTCGGGGAAGCGCAGTACATCGACGACCAGCTCGAATTCCCCGGCGCGTTGCCGGTGGAAATGGCTGCCGCGGACCGGCGCCAGACGATCTATCCCGACGACTTCGGCGATCTCGAGACCTATTCGTGGCGCCTCGGCGGGCGTTATGCCCTGAGCGCACACTGGTCGGCGGAGATGGAACTCACCGAGCGCAATTCCGACGGCAATGGTTATCAGTTTGCGGCCAATACCACCGATATGCGGGTACGGACCGCCAACCCGCGCCTGATCGGCGAATACCGGAGCGCGGCGGGCCTCAGCACCGTGACCATCGGCTTCGATGCCACCGACAGCGACTATGAATTCGACATTCCGGAATACTTCTTCCTCACCGATTTCAGCCAGGAACAGCGCGACGTCTACGCGCAGATCGTGCATCCGCTCAGCGCCACCGTGCAGGTATCCTTAGGCGCGCGGCGGGCCGAGGTCGCGGATGAAAATCGCGGCAACGGCACCCGCAACAGCGATAGCGAAACGGTGACGACCGCGTCGATCGCCTGGCAATTCCACGAATCCATGCGTTTGCTGCTGCGCCGCGACGAAGTGCTGCGTTACGCGAACGTCGACGAGAACAGCTTCACCCTGCCGGCGGTGTCTTTTCTCGCGCCGCAGACCGGCACCTCGCTGGAAGGCGGTATCGAGTGGTTCGCCGAGCGCTTCAACGGCCGCGCCGTGGTGTTCGATCTGGACCTCGATGATGAAATCCTCTATGACCCGAGCGCACCCGGTCCGAGCGCCGAGTTCGGCTCCTTCGGCGCCAATATCAATCTCGAATCGTCGAGCCGGCAGGGAGCGTTGCTCGAATGGCAGTGGACTGCCTCGTCCCGGCTGAGCATCGGCGGCAGCTATACCTATACCGATGCCGAGGTCACGTCCGGAACCTTCGACGGCAATGAAATCCCCTACGTCTCGGAGCATGTCGGCGCGCTCAACGGCACCTGGAATTTCGGATACGGCATCAACGCTTACGTGGAATACGCCTACAGCGGTTCGCGGCGTGCGCTGGGTGATGACGCGAACACCTATCCGGGTGTCGATTCCGAAGGCCTGGTCAACATGGCGCTGCGCTGGGCCAGCGGTGACTGGTACACCAGCCTGCGTGCCAACAACCTGCTGAACGAGAAATACGATACCCTGACCACTGCCACGCCCTACGGCCGCAGTGTGTACCCGGCACCGGAACGCATGTTGTTCCTTAGCGTGGGTTACGCACTGTAGCCCTGATTGCAGCAAACAGGAGGACCCGGAACATGGGACACCGGCTTTCGAAAATCTATACCCGCACCGGCGACGACGGCAGCACCGGTTTGTCCGACCGCAGCCGCATCAGCAAGCACAGCCCGCGGATGCAGGCCATTGGCGCGATCGACGAAACAAACTCGCTGATCGGGGTGCTGGTGGCCGAGTTGCCGGCGGACGATCCGCTGGCTTCGATGCTCACCGTCATCCAGCACGATCTATTCGACCTTGGCGGCGAGCTCTCGATACCGGGCTCCGCGATGGTTGCCGCCCCACGCGTGGCATGGCTCGAGGAACAAACGGATGAGCTGAATGCGGAACTCCCGCCGCTGAAGAACTTCATTCTGCCGGGTGGCAGCCGGGCCGCCGCGTTCTGTCACCTGGCGCGTACCGTGTGCCGGCGCGCCGAACGCGAAATGGTCGGGCTGGCCGAACTCGAGGAGCTGAATGTCGAGGGACGCCGCTTTCTCAACCGCCTGTCCGACCTCTTGTTCGTCACCGCGCGCGCGATCGCGCGGCGCGACGGCGGCCAGGAAGTGCTCTGGCAACAACGCAAGCCGCCGGCGTGACACCTCGCAGCGAAATCCGACAGGCGCATGGAGAGGCCTGACTGAACGCCGGGTGATTCAGAAAATCATGACCAGCAGCGCGATCACCGCCAGCCACACCAGCAGCGCGCGGCGTTGCAAACCTTCGATCGCCACGATCTGCTGAGTGCCTCGCGCAATCAACGCTTCCCGCGTTTCTTCGGCGGGATCGGGGTCAACAAACTGCAGTGCCGCATTGCCACTGCATTCCAGCACCTCGCCGGCATCGGCCTGCACATCGTCCGCCAGCCGGCGCCAGGCCTTGGTGCAGGCATCGAAATCGGCCACCAGCGCAAAACCCAGACCCGCGAGGCGCACCGGCAGCCAATCGAGCCAGTGCACCAGCGCCAGACCTTGCGCCTCGCCTGACGCCTCGGCGCGCACCATGGCGCGATCCAGTGCCGCCAACCGGTAAACCAGCGCGCCGGCCGGACCGCATACCACGAACCAGAACAAGACCGCGAACAGCCGTTCGAAGCTCCGGTAGTAGAGACGGCGCCGGGCGCGCGTATGCAATGCCTGCGGATCCGGCACATCCGTCTCCACCGCGGTAGCGACTGCCTCCCTGCCCTCGTCCTGCAACTGCTCGAAAGCAGCCTGGAAGTCCCCTCGCCCCCAGCGCCGCAGGTACTCGGTAATCGCGCTGCCCAGATCGCCTCGCCCCAGCGAATAGAGCAGGACCAGCACGAACAGGGCGAGTTCGGCGAGACCATAGGCAACGCCGCCAAGCCACGTCTGCAGCACGACAACCGCAACGCCCGGCAGCAGCACCACCCCGAGTTGCCGGGTCAGGCCACCGGTGCGTGAACCGAACCAGCGCCGAAAGTCCAGGAACCATGCATCGTGCTGCACCGGGCCACCGGAACCCCAGACCTGGAGCAGTGCCAGTGCGATCAGTATTGCCAGAAATTCCACTACTGCGCTCCTCCCGCGGTGCGGTGTGCAACGGATCGTGCGATTTTCGCCAGCACCGCGCGATATAAATCCCAGTCAAACGCCGCGCCCGGATCGCTCTTGCGCCCGGGCGCGATATCCGCGTGCCCAACGATACGCCGCACGGAGATCGCGGGATACTCCCGCATCAGCGCCAGGCTCACCCGTGCCAGTCCCGCATACTGGGCCGACGTATAGGGTATGTCATCGGCACCCTCGAGTTCGATGCCAATGCTGAAATCATTGCAGTTCTCGCGGCCCTCGAAACACGACGCGCCCGCATGCCATGCCCGCAGATGAAACGGTACGAACTGGGTCATGCGCCCGAGGCGGTCGATCAGCAGATGGGCCGATACCGTCAGGCCGCGCAATCGTTCGAACCATGGATGAAGAGTGCAGTCGAGACAGTTGGTGAACAGCTGCTCGACGTAGGCGCTGCCGAACTCACCGGGCGGCAGGCTGATATTGTGCACCACGAGCAGGTCCACGACACTGCCCGGCGGACGTTCGTTGACATTTGGCGACGGGATGCGGCGCACGCCTTCCAGCCAGCCGCTCTCGATATTCACGCGCTTGTTCTCCACCGACCGTTGAAGCACCATGCCAGAGCGGGCCCGGCACGGTCAATCGCGCCTGCGGCGACCCCTTCAGCTTCCGTTTCCCGTATTTGTCATGATGCCGGCAATGGCATCGGCAAGGGTGGCGACAAAAGCGGCGCTCAGGTGGGTGCCATCGCGATAGATGATCCTGCCCCCGCGCTCGGCATTGCAGCGTCCGTCCATGCACACGAGTGCATTGAGGTCGAGCAGTTCGACATTCGCGTAGGCCGCTTGCGCCCGGCCCAACCAGGTGTAGACGTTTGTTTCCCTAACGCTGCCCGCGGGCGCGCTGCATTCGCTCGAAGCGGATGGCAACGGCGCCCGCCACGCGCGGCCCGACAGGCAGCCCGGACCATCGAAGGGCAAGCTATGGGTAGCCCTGATCAAATACACCTTGCCGGTTGCCGGCGCAATTGCATCGAGCACACGCCGGGTGCCCGAGACCCACTGTTCCTCGTCAAACGGATAGCTGAGTCCCGAGCCCAGGAACACGATATCGGGCTTGAAGGAAGCGAGCGTCCGCAGCGCATCGCGACGCCACACTTCGCACTCCAGGAATTCCCGCCCGATCCGTCCGTTCACATACGACTCGTCGACCATCGGACAGGATGACTTGGTAATCACGATGAGGCGCCAGTCGGGCTTGTCATATATCGCGGCGATTGCGGGAAACCACTGCAACATCACGCTGTCGCCCATGATCACCACCGTATTGGCCGCGTTCTCGGCACCGAACCCGCAACTCACCACGCGTGCGGAGCGAAACCACTCATCGCATCCCATTGCATAGAGCACCGGCAGGTCGGAGCGGACTTCGACGAAGCGCTTCTGCGCGGGCGACTGCGACCAAGCCATGGCCTTGTCCTGCCACAGGCCGGCCAGGGCAATGGTTGCAGCCATCAGGGCTAGCGATCCGCCGATCGCGATCAGCGGACGCCGCACCAGAAACTCGCTGCCGCGCACGGGTTTTTCGATCAGGGCATGGGAGGCAATCGCAATCAGCAGCGACAATCCCACCAGCGCAAACTGAACGACGGGGCGTCCCGATCCCAGCACCACGCCGCCGAACAGCAGCACGGGCCAATGCCACAGGTACCAGGCGTAAGA
This sequence comes from Gammaproteobacteria bacterium, assembly GCA_016705365.1. Classification (NCBI taxonomy): domain Bacteria; kingdom Pseudomonadati; phylum Pseudomonadota; class Gammaproteobacteria; species Gammaproteobacteria bacterium. Next base: position 659,354 of record JADIYI010000009.1, read on the forward strand.
CACCTTGCCGACGCCCTGCATCGGCGGCGAGCACTGCAGGCGGCGCAGCATGGATCCCGAAGGCACCGACCCCGACAGCAGGACCAGCGCCGCCCCGAGCGAGGGAACCGTCGCCCAGACCCCGGGGTAGCGCGCCGAGGCATCGAGCAGGAACGCCGGTGCCAGGATGAAGGCAATCCCCACCCAGCCGCAGAGCCCGAGCAGTCTGCTGGCCTGTGGCGATGCATTCGGCACCCTTATCGGCGTGGCGGACGCATCGGCGGTCGACGTCGAGAGCAGCGCCAGCGCGCCCAATGCAAATTGCCAGGCGCGCGAGGGCATCAGGTAGAAGCCCCATGACGCCTGCGCGTACGTCAGGAACACCGACAGCGGAAGACACAGCAATACCGTCGCCACCATGCCCAGACGCAAGCGGCGAAGATCGCGCTTCGCGCCCTGCCAGTGCCACGCGCCGAACATGAACATCACGAGCAACGGCCACACCAGGTAGAACTGCTCCTCGACGCCAAGCGACCAGGTGTGCAGGAACAGGTTGGTCGTGACTTCGGCGCCAAAATACTCGAGCTTCAGCAGCGCGAACCACATGTTGCTGAGCCAAAGCGTCGCCGCGCGTGCGCTCTCGGCCTGCTGAAGCTGTTCGAAGGGTGCAATCAGGACCGCCGCCACGCAGCCGACACCGACGATCATCGTGAGCAATGCCGGCAACAGGCGCCGCAGCCGGCGAGCGTAGAATTCGCCCAGCCGAACCCGCCCCCGGCGCTGGACCTCCTGGACCAGCAACCCGGTGATCAGGTATCCGGAAAGCACGAAGAAAACGTCGACGCCCACGTAGCCTCCCGCGAGCCACGGCACACCGGCGTGAGCGGCAACGACGAGCAGGATCGCGATCGCCCTGAGTCCTTCGATATCGGCACGGAAACCGAGGCGAAACCCGGCTGGCGCCGTTGCATCAGGCGCACGCGTGTCGCGCTGTTCAATCACGGATGAGGATCACAAATGTACCGGCCGAGGATGGGACCCGAAGGTTCTCCGCGCAAGGATAGCTCAGCGTCGCCCTGGAATACCATGCGACGGCGGCGCGGAGCCGCCGGCGCTACCGAGAATCACTGCCTCTCCATGCTCGATCGCCAGTGCAAGCTCCTCGAGACTCCAGTCGCTGGCCTTGGCGCCCTCACGGGTCACAAACAGAAACTGCCCGGTGCGGGGAATCTTGGTCAGCAACCGGGCACGATGTGTGGTGACGCCGGGCATGCGGAACTCGATCCAGGTGTCGGGCGCGAGTTTGTCGGCGATCTGCACGAAGCGCGGCGAGGCCGCCGCACGCACCGGGCGCGCCGGCGACGTGCCGGGCGCGGCAACCTTGTTGGCACCCAGTGCACTTTCGACGTCAGCCAGCATCGATTCCACAGTGGCCTCATCGAGCCCGAGCCGCGCCAAACCCGCACGAACACCGGCAGCGACCGGTGCAAAATCGCCCGCCGGAGTCGCTGCCCCTGCCAGCGCGATCAATCTGCCGGTCGCTTCCACGGCCAGACCCCACTCCTCGCTAGCGGCTCCGTCGCGGAGCCGGATCACGAACAGCGCGTCACTCCACTTGCCGCGCAGGAATCCGGTCACCACTTTCGGCAGCGCAATATCCGCCGTTGCACCACCGATCAGTTGCGCGATAACCTCGCGCGCGGCCTGGGCTTCCACCCGACCGGTCTCGGCAGCGAGCGTTCGCTGCTCGAGCACCCGCGCCGGTCCCTGGCGCGCCTTGGCATGACGTCGCAAATCCTCGAGGCACTCACGAAAAATTTCCAGATCCCGGTCGAAATCGCTGATCACGCGTATCACCAGAAGTTGCACAAAACGCAGAAACTCATCGTTTTCGGTATCGCCCTCGGGAGCCCATCCGATCGAGGCGGTGCCAATCTCGCGGCACAACGCCCGCACCGGATGCCCGCCATCGTCGAGTACGCCCGGGTCACGCAACGCTGCCCGCAGCAACGGTATCTGCAGCAAGCGGACAATACGGCGAACGGGTTGTGGTACCTGCGAATCGCGCAGTGCATGCTCGAACAGCATGCGTACCAGGTTGATCCCTTCGATCACATCGGGAGGCAGGGCCATGGTGCTGATAAAGCCGAGCTGCTCCAGCTCGGCATTGATCAGTTCGAAGACATCGAAAGGCTGTATCCCGGCACGCGGATTGAGCGCCCCGAGCTGGGTCTTGCGGTCCATCAACTGCCGCTGCAGCGTCGCAAGGATCTCGTCCATCAGCGTCTTGGGCATGGCCATGGCCTTGCCCGGGGTCGCAAGCAGCGGCGTGCGCGCCAGATCCCAGCCGATTTCGGGTGGCACCGGCGCTGCCTGCGCCAGCGGGTCGGCGAATTCGTCTCCCACCTGGCTTGTTGGCAATGCCTGCGGCACATGGGGCGCTGGCACCACCACCGGCGCCCTGGTGGCAGGCGATTCCGGCTCCGGAAATACCGCCAGGCATTGTTCGTAGAAAAGTCCGAGCTGATCCACGACGAACTGCGAAAACAGCCGCGCAAACAGCATTCGTGAGCGCTGATCGACGTGACTGTCCCTGCAGGCCGCCATGAAGGCATTGGTCAGGGCAAGCGGGGCGACCGGCAGCGCGTCGATGTCGAACCGGCGCTCGCCGAGTTCGACGGCAACGCGCTTGCCGAGTTGCACCAGCAACTCGTGGTTGGCATGGAGCGCGCGGCTGGCAATGCTGTCGATCGCGATTCGCTCCTCGAGCAGCGTGTCCTGCATCACGCCGAGCCCCGCAACCCCGGCTTCGGTTTCCGGGGGCGTCGCCATGTCCGGTGCAATCGCTGCGGGCGGCGCCGCTCCGATGCCATCGAATCCGGCCAAGGTCTTCAGCAGGAACTGTTCTTCGATCGCACGCCGCTTGAGCCGCAGCTCGCGCATCGCCTCGTAGCAGGAAGACTGCCCGGCGTTGCTGTCGGACTTGGCGGCCATGCCGATCAATGCCTGCTCGGCATTGGCAAACAGGAAATTCAGAAGAAATTGCAGACCTCTGCGCGCTTGTTCGTGCAAGGCCTCCATCCGGCCTTCCGGCGCGTCATTCATCAACGTGGTCCGTTCGTGATCTGCCCACAGCGTGCCGGGATGACTTGCAGGTCGACGTGCCCTCGCGGATTCGAGGCTACGCAGTTGTCGTGTCGCAAACGGAGTATACATGATGAACCGAGCATAGCTCCGGCAGCGCAAGCCAGGCGCGAACACGTTCACAAAACGGATGAGAGTCCACCGCCAATCCTGGACATCGCGGCTGCGTCGAGCGCCGTGCAAGGCGCCTGCAAGTACTGCTGCTACAATGCAATTTTCAACCGGCACGGCTTCGCATATGCATCTCGAATCACCCGCTCCGGACGCGGTGCGTGAAAACGTGCGGGCCGCGCTCGCCGAAGACATCGGCAGCGGCGATGTCACGGCCATGCTGGTCGCTGCCGGCACGCTTGCCCGCGCGCGCATCGTCACCCGCGAGCATGCCGTGCTGTGCGGTCAGCCCTGGGTAAGCGAAGTGTTTCGACAGATTGACCCGCGGGTACGGATCGAATGGCTTCGCGGGGATGGTGAGACCGTGAGCGCCGACGAGGTATTGCTCGAGCTCGAGGGGCCGGCGCGTTCGCTGCTCACCGGCGAGCGCACCGCGCTGAACTTCCTGCAGTTGCTCTCCGGCACCGCCACCCGATGCCATCGTTATGCCGGAGTGGTCGCGGGCCTGCCGGTGAAACTCCTCGACACCCGCAAGACCATCCCGGGATTGCGCATCGCCCAGAAATACGCCGTGCGCTGCGGCGGTTGTCACAATCACCGCATCGGGCTGTTCGATGCGTTCCTGATCAAGGAAAATCACATCGCGGCCTGCGGATCGATCGCAAACGCGGTTCGTACCGCGCGTGACAGCGCTCCCGGCAGGCCGGTGGAAGTCGAGGTCGAGAACCTCGCGCAACTCGGGCAAGCGCTGGAAGCGGGCGCGGACTCGGTATTGCTGGATAATTTCACGGAATCCGCGCTGCGGGAAGCGGTCGCGATCACGGCGGGCCGTGCACCGCTCGAAGCAAGCGGTGGGGTGAGCGAAAACACGTTGCGCTCCATCGCCGAGACCGGCGTGGACTATATTTCCATTGGTGCGCTGACCAAGGACTGCAAAGCCATCGATCTGTCGATGCGCATGATCGCGTAGCCTCGACGGGCGGGTGGCGGGAATTAAATGCTTCATATCGCCATCCTGACCCTGGACTTCCATCTCGAAGGCTGCGCCTCGCTGAAAGAGAAACGCCAGCGTCTGGGTGGATTGCGCGACCGCTTTGGCCGCCAGCCCAACATGGCGGTATGCGAAAGCGATCGGCAGGATGCGCTGCAGCGCGCGCAATGGACTTTTGTCGCGGTGGCGGGTGCCCGCGCCGTAACCGATCAGATGATCGCGGAGGTCGAGAAATTCGTTGCCGAGACGATCGATGCGCGGGTGTGCGGGAGGGAACTCGAATATGCGTAGAGCAACCACCGACCGCGACCGCGCGTGCAGTCAGGAACAATTGCAGATTACGGCAGAGAATGGTGCCGGAAAGAGGAATCGAACCTCCGACCTACTGATTACGAATCAGTTGCTCTACCGACTGAGCTATTCCGGCGTGGGGGCGCGAATTCTAGTTTCCCCGGCTCACAATGGCAACTGCGCCGGGCATCCGGCGATACCGTGGCGCCGATGACAAACGTATTGCTCACCGCCTCCTCCTATCCCCGCTCCGCAGACGACTGGCAAGGGATTTTCATCAGGCGAATCGCGGATGCGCTGGCCGGATCACCCGAGACCACGTTGCGCGTCTGGGCGCCGCCGGGGCCGTTGCACCCGAACGCGGAATCGGCGCTCGACAGCGCCGACTCGCGTTTTCTCGAACGCCTGGGCGCGGAGGGGGGCATTGCCCATTTGCTGCGCAGCAAACCGGTGCCGGGACTGCTGCGTGGCGCGCAACTCACGCGCCGCCTGCACCATGCCTATCGCCGCAACCGGGGCTGGGCGGACGTATTTCACATCAACTGGCTGCAATGCGCACTGGGGTATCTCGCGGTGCGCAAGCCCGCGCTCGTCACGGTACTCGGCAGCGATATCGCGCTGCTCGATGTTCCGGGCATGAAGCTCGCGCTCTCGCTTGCGTTGCGCGGCAAGCGCGTCGTGCTCTGCCCCAACGCCCAATGGATGGTGCCAACACTTTCCGCCGCCCTGGGGAATGTCTGCGAGGACATCGTCTACGTCCCGTTCGGCGTCGATGACAACTGGTTCGGGATCAGGCGCGAAGCAGTCAGCAAACCGCGAATATGGGTTACCGTCCTGCGTCTTACGAAACAGAAGATCGGCCCCCTGTTCGAGTGGACGCGCGACTCCAACCCGGAAAATGACCAGTTCCATCTGTTCGGACCGCTCCAGGAAGCGCTCGATATTCCACCCTGGATCCACTACCACGGCCCGGTCACACCCGAGGCGCTCGCGAGCGAGTGGTACCCGCGCGCAACGGGCCTGATCAGCCTGAGCCAGCACAACGAAGGCCGGCCACAGGTGATGCTGGACGCGATGGCGAGCGGCTTGCCGGTCATCGCCTCGCCGATCCCCGCGCATACCGACCTGATCACCCATCACCGCAACGGTCTCATCTGCGGCAACCGCGAGGAATTCGAGCGGGCGCTCGGCACGCTCGGCGATGGCGCGGGCGCCCAAGCAATAAGCAGCAATGCATTGCACATGGTGCGGGAAGAATACGGGAACTGGAACGATTGCGCGCGACGCTACCAGCTGCTGCATCGGCGGCTGACGACAGCGCCTCGGCCATGAACGCACAGACGCCACCCCTGCTGAGCGTATGCATCGCCAACTACAACGGTGCGGATTGCATCGGGGAATGCATCGAGTCGGTTTTTTCCCAGCACGATGCCCCGCCTTTCGAACTGATCGTTCATGATGATGCCAGCAGCGATGACTCGCTTGCGATAATCAGGAAGTTCCCGCGGGTCCTGCTGCTCGAATCCACGATCAATACCGGATTTTGTGCCAGCAACAACCGCATGGTGCAGGTAGCACGCGGCTCGCTGATCCTGCTGCTCAACAACGACACGGCCCTGCTCGCCGGCGCACTGCGTGCACTGAGCGATCTGCTGGACCGGGATCAGGGGGTGGGAATCGCGACGCTCGCACAATACTCCTACGAAACCGGGGAGTTGCTCGACCGCGGCATGCAATTCGATCCGCTTCTCAACCCGATTCCGGTAGTCGACGGGCAGATCCGCACCCTTGGCATGGCAATGGGATCGTGTCTGGCAACACGCCGCACGCTTTGGGATGCGGCGGGAGGCTTTCCCGGATTCTTCGGATCGATTGCCGAAGACATGTACCTTTGCCTGTATGTGCGGATGCTTGGATTGCGCGTCGCATGCGCCGCGACCTCGGGGTATCGTCACCGTGTCGGCACATCGTTTGGCGGCGGGAAGGTCATTGCCAATCGCCTGCAGACGAACTACCAGCGGCGTGCGCTCAGCGAACGCAACAAGACCTTCAATATGTATCTCTTCTACCCCTTCCCGGTATTGGCGGCAATCCTGCCCCTGCATCTCGCATGCCTGCTGTTCGAGGGCAGCGTGTTGTCGCTGATCGGCAGGAGCATGGATCCGCTCGAGCGGATCTATGCTCCTGCCATCATCGGGCTGTGGCGCCACATTCCGCGACTGCGCCCGCTGCGTCGCCGCATCCTGGCATCCTCGCAACTCGGAGTCCGCAAATTTCTCCAGCCGTTTCGTCTTGTCCACTGGAAGCTGAGGCTTGCCTTGCGGCACGGCATTCCGCGTATAGATGCGTGAGTCCTAGCGCAAGCGCTGAAACAGGAAAAACGGCTCCTCGGGATTGAGACCTAACTCGCCGGCATCCGTGTGCGCCAGCAACTCATGGTGCGCGCGGACACCCGATTCGAATCCGCAGGACGTGATGCGCTCGAAGATGTCCCGCCCGTAAAGCCGAACATGATCTTCCTGTCCGTAAGCCTGCAGGCGCGCATTCTCCTGCGTGATGCCTGGATCACTCCAGGTACGATGCAGTACCGCGCTGTAGGGAGTCTGCAAAACCGCCACTCCACCTACCTGGAGTACACGGCGGATTTCCGCAAGCGCGCGCCGATCGTCCGCTACGTGCTCCAGCACGTGGTTGGCAATCACCATGTCGAAAGAATGATCGGGAAATGGAAGGTGCTCGATATTCATCTGCTCTACGTCCTTCGCGCACGGATAAAGGTCGCACTTGCGGTATTCAACCGGGGCGAGCGCTGCGATCAATACCGCCAGATGGCGTTCCGGTGCGAAATGCAGGATCCGCATGCCGGGCAGGCGTGCAAGCAGGCCGGAGGCTTCCAGATACAACACCAGGTGCCTCTCGCGGTCATGGGCGCCACATCGCGGGCACTCGAAGTTGTCGAGATCGCTGCCGATGATGCCCAATGCGCGCATGAGCGGTGGCGATCCATGCAGCCCACCCCGGTAAGGAAGGAATCGACCGAGACGATGCCCGCAGATCACGCAACGATGCCGAGCCGGAACCGGAAGGCGCGCAACGAGGCGCCGGATATCCCTTGTCAAGCTCATATCCCGGAAGTCCTTCGAATAAATGAAAATTGAGCGCATGCACCGATGCACCAGGACGTCCTGGCCCTCGAGCACCGACAATCCTGGCTGGAATCACGAATCCAGCCGGCCGGCTTTTTTGGTGATTCCGTCGCGCAGGCCACGGGCGATCGCCTTGGCATTGGCAAACCTGGCGTGCGCGAACAGCGTGTGAGCATAAAGGTTTCCCGTCCAGTACCAGGCGGCACGGAGCCGCCAGCGCAACGGCACGTGGGGCAAACGGCACAGCAATACGAAATTCCGGAAGCGGTAGTAAAGGCGCGTCGGCGAATACTCGCTATGTGAGTGCCAACCGAAATACCAGACACGAAATGACGCGTCTCCGAGCCGGTGAAGCAGCCGTGTCGAGGAGGTGCCAAACAATCTGAATCCCATGGCGCGTGCGCGATGACACCATTCGGTGTCGACATGGTCGATGAAGAAGCTCTCGCGCATCGAGCCGACCTTGCGCAACGCAGCGCACGGGATGAGCATTCCGGAACTGATGGTGGTAATGATTTCGACACAGGGCGAAGCTTCGTCGGGAAAGACGCTGCTGTAGAACACGCTACCTGGCCGCTGTACCTGGAACGCAAACGCCTGCTGCGTGACCCTGTCGAAGTACATCGGGCAAATGCAACCAACGGATACGCCTTCTGCATCCATACGTAAACAGGCGGTGCGCAGGACGCTGACCATATCGGTATCCGGTAGGCTGTCCTGGTCGCTGAGAAGCACATAGTCGAAGCGCTCCTCCAGGGCGACCTCCAGCCCGATATTCTGGGCGGCGGCAATTCCGATATTGTGCCCCACCCTGAGCACGCGCAGATCCGGGTGCTTCGATTCCAGATCTCCGACGATGCAGGTAATGCGGTCGTCATCGGATGAGGTATTGTCGATGATCAGGAGCGTCTCGACCTGGGACTCCAGCGATTGCAACAACGGCAACAGTCCCTCACTCACGGGATTGTAGGTCACCACGATTCCCAGGACCTTGCCCGCATCCATGATCACTCCACCGGTCTCGCTCCGAATTTTCGGAACTCGAAGCGATGTTTCACATGCTCTATCGCGGCAAGCAGACGAAGCGTCAATCCACGAATCGACGGGCTGGAGCGAAGCACCCGCATCAATCGCACGCGCATGGGGTGAAGCCGCTCGGGGGCGTTCTGTTCCAGCCAGGACCAGGCGCGATCGAAGCAATGCCGGTCATCGGCCCGCAATGCCAACCAAAGCAATACCCGGTATTGCGCTGCGAGCGAGACCTCCCTGATCCCGGGGTCTTCCTGGAAGAAATCGCAGAATTCCTCCACCATCCTGATCGCGTCAAGGCAATACCTGACATGTGCTGAATCGCCCACGTTCATCATGGAGCCGGGGGTTCGCCGATAAGCGGCAAGCGGTTCGTTGATGAATCCGATTTTCGAGGCGCGAGCCAGATAAAGACAAAGTGGCCAATCCTCAACCAAATACCCCCTGTCGGCCAAACCCGAACGCAGGAATTGCTCAACAAGATCGCGGCGGCAGATCACCGTACAGGTCTGCATCCGGTTAGCCTGCAACATGGCCTCATAGATCTGGCCGTCCCGATGCTGCAACAGGCCCGAACTGCGGAATGCGACTCGCGCTCGCCATGCTCCCCCGATATGAATCAGCCGCAAATAATTGCTGTGCACGGCGCCCGCCTCCGGATGCAACTGCAGATACCCGACCTGCCTGGCCAATTTGTGGACATCGGTCCAGCAATCATCCCCTTCGCAGTACGCAATGTACTCGCCGCGGCAGGCGTTCAACAGACGCACGTGATTGGCGTGCATGCCGACGTTCACGCTGTCGGTAATCAGTCGGATGATCCCGGGATACAAGCGCTGAAAATCCTGCGCGACTTCGCGCGTGCGGTCCGAAGAGCAGTCCTCGCCAATCAATAACTCCATGGAAAACGGCACTTCCTGTGCCAGCACGCTTTCGATCGCCTGGGCAATAAAATCGCCATGGTTGTAGGCAAGCATGACAACGCTTACAAGGGGAATTTGCGCCGTTTCCGGGCCATCACCCGATTCAGCATTCGAATTGTCAAAGCCCGGATTGCTCATTTGCCGCGCCAGGATGCGGATGCGGATGCGGAATCGGTACCCGCGTGCTGCGGCAGGATGCCCTCGCGCAGGAAGGCAAGAACATCGTAAAACGCCTTCAGGCGGGCAATCCGTACCAACGCCAGGAACACCAGCACTCCCATGGCGGTCAAGCCGGCGAGTTCCTGCGCGGGCGACGGCGCCCAATAAAGGCTGACACCATACACACAACAGGCCATCAGGATGGCTGCAAGGAGCGGCGGCGTGAATTCCCGCAGTTGCGCCCACGCGCCGAAATCGAGAAATCGACCCGTGAAGCGGGTGTTGATGCCAAAGGCAATCAGGGAAAACGCAACCTGACTCCAGGCGATTCCCATCACTCCGTACATTGAACCCAGCGCTATCAGCAGTATGCCGATCGTCTTCTTGGCAAGCTCGAGGCGAAACATCAGGCGAGAATGCCCCTGTGCCATCAGTGCATGCAAATTTATCGCATGAAGCGGATACAACAATCCGGCAATACACAAGATACGAAGGATCGGTACCGAAGCCAGCCACTGTCGACCGAACATGAGCAGCACCAACGGTTCGGCAAGCGCCACGATACCCAGCAGGACCGGGGCACTCAGCAGCATCAATCCGCGAATCGACAACTGAACGCCCCTGCGCAGCATTTCCACATCACCGGCAACCGCGGAGAACATGGGAAGGGCTACCCGCGCCAGCAAACCTCCGATGAAACCAACGGGCATTTGCTTGGTGACTTCCGCATTGTTGTACAGACCAAGAACATGAGCACCGTACAGTCGCCCCAATATCAAGGTATAGAGGCGCGAATAGATCACCTCGAGCAGACTGGAACCAAGATGATAGCCGCCAAAGCCGGAAAGCCTGTACAGGGATTCCCGACTGCACCTCAGCGCGGGACGCCATCGATGCAGCCACCACAACAGAGCCGTGGCCGTGACCGCGAACACCACTGACTGTGCCGCAAGTGACCACACGCCGAAACCATGCCAGGCCAGGGCAATCGCAACAACCGCCGACAGAATGGAGGCGAGCACGCTCACTTTCGCCTGCGTGTGGAAATCGAGTTGCCTGGTCAGAAGCGTCGAGTGAATTGCGCCCAGAGCACCGAAAAGTACCACAAGCGCCATGGCTCTTGTCAGTGGTTCGAGAATCGGCAGGCGGTAGAAATCCGCGATGAACGGAGCAGCGCCGCACAGGGTCAGGGCGAGCAGCGCACCAACGCCCAGGTTGCACCAGAACACCGTCGATTCATCCACATGAGAGACCTGCTGACGCTGAATGAGCGCGGCGGAGAACCCCCCGTCCCACAAGACTCCGGCAATTCCAACCACAATGGACAGCATCGCGACCACGCCGAAATCGGAGGGTGTCAGAAGCCTGGCGAGCACCATGACCGCGACAAACTGAACGCCCTGACGCAACAGGAGTTCTGCCCCTCCCCATAGTGTTGCCGTGACAGCGCGCACCTTGAGCATCAATCAGCGGAATCCATTGCCTTGATATCTTTGGCTTCGGGGTCTATCTGCAGTTGCAGGAATATCCTCGCTCCGCTTTCAGGATCGATGAAGTAGGCATTCCTGTGACCATCAAAGCTCAAAGCGCGCAGTTGGTCATAAAACTCCCTGAAAGTGCCGATTCGAGCCAGATCGATTTCGCAGAAGCTGTCGAAGTCCTTCTTCATATACAAATGACCCTGCTGCTCGAGCTCGAAGGTGGTGTAATCACCCTCGACAAGTCGCCGAAAATTCTTGCTGATCCATGCGATCTCCGCAGAAAGAATTCGATCGTATGCTGTTTTTGAGGTATCCCATATCCGCATCGGAATCACGAACCTGTCGATCACGTCACCGTGATCGATCTCGGCGTCGATGCGATGAACGGTGACCCCGGCGTTGACTCCCCTGGCGATTGCCCAGACCTGCGGGAACCATCCGCGAGTTTCGGGATTGTATCCGGGATGGATGTTTATGCATTCGACACGCTCATGCAGCGACTCGGGAAAGAGCTGTTTGCAATGGGCCGATATGATCAGTTGATATTCTCTTGATAGACGCGCACTTTCCTTGCGGACATCAACGACATCGAATGCCTCGTTTCCCAAAACCACGGCCGGCGCCCGGGGCGAGCATGCAAGGCTTACATGCTCGCACAGCTCGCTCCGCGCTATGAATGGGGGGAAAAAATCCGCCAGCCTGGCGTTATCCGTGATGACAAGAGTCTGCCGTATCACGGCGCTTGTCTTCCCGATCTGGCGAGCATTGCCACAATGCGCGCGACGGTTTCAATGTCATCGGCACCCAAAGTGATTCCGGTGGGAAGTACAACGGCCTGACTTGCCACCTTGATCGTGTCGGGCAACAACAACGACGCGTGCGGATACAGATCCCGATACGGTTTCATCCGGTGACAGCCCGGCCAGAAATACTTGCGCGCAAGAATGTTTTCAGCATGCAGCGCAGCCACCATCGCATCACGACTGCCTGCAGCCGGCGATTCGAGTTCGATTACAACGTATTGGTAATTGGGAGTATCCGCTTCGTCGTAAGCGATCAAACGCAAGCCATCGACTCCGGCCAGGGCTTCGGAGTAGACCAGATAATTGCGCTTGTTGGCGGCGATGAAGTCAGGCAATGCCTCCAGGTTCACCAGGCCCATCGCGGCATTGATCTCGGGCATCTTGCCATTGGTGCCCGGATGAATGACGTTGTCGTAACCGCTGAAGCCGAAGTTGCGCATCAGGCGCATTGCCTGCGCCAGCTCGCCATCATTGGTAGCCACCGCTCCACCCTCGAAGGTGTTGAACACTTTCGTGGCGTGAAAACTCAGCACCTCGCAGCGGCCAAACCCACCGATGCGGCGACCGGCAGCGCTGCAACCGAATGCGTGCGCGGCATCGAACATCAATTGCAGGCCGTGCTCGTCGGCAATTGCCTGAAGCGCCTCCACGGGGGCAGGTCTGCCCCAAAGATGCACACCTATTATTCCGCTTGTGCGCGGCGTAATCATGCGCCGCACCGCGTCCGGATCCAGGTTATGCGTGGCCGGATCGATATCCGCGAATACGGGGGTTATTTCCTGCCAATGCAGGGCATGCGCCGTGGCAACGAAGGTATAGGAGGGCACGATCACCTCGCCATCGAGGCCCAGTGCGCGGATGGCGATTTCCAGCGCCACCGTGCCGTTGCACATCGCGACACAGTGCTCCACACCGATGCGCGCCGCAATCCGCGATTCAAGCTCCTGCACCAGCGGGCCATTGTTGGTCAGCCAACCGCGATCGTAGATTTCTCCGGTATACCGAAGGAGCGACTCCTTGCCACCCAGGTTGGGGCGGCCCACGTGGATGGGATCGACGAAGGCCGGTGCGGCGCCGTTTATGGCGAGATCATTGTGCGATCGAATCGCTTTCATTGGCGGTGCTTGCTTCCAACGCCCCGTGCACGCGCACCGGTTGCCCGGCAGAGTGTCTGGGCCTCAGACAGCGAGCCCGCAGATCCACTGCCAAGCGAACACCGAAGGCGCACGCTCACCGCGACAACTCATCGTGCTTGAATATCAGCGCGGTGATCTGCTCCGACACCAGCCCGATCAGAAATGTCGTCAGCGCACTGGTCAGAAACAGGACGCTCATGTTGGTGAACCGTCCCTCGGTGAAATAGGTGTATCCGTAGTAGCAGATACCCGTGGCGAACTGCAGGACGGCCAGCGGGAAAAAGAGCTTCAATGGCGAGTAAAGCGTGCATACCCGGAAAATGATCAGCATGAACTTCAACCCGTCCTTGAACGCGCTGATATGTGACTCCCCGTCGCGCCTGCCCACTTCGATCGGGAGGTACTTCACCGAGTAGCCCGATCGGAAAAACGCCATGGTGATGGTTGTCGGGTAGGAGAATCCGTTTGGCAGGAGGTAGAGAAATTCAAGAAATTTCTCCCGCCTTACCGCCCTGAAACCCGAGGTCAGATCCTCGATGTGGTGGCCCACGACCAGGGTGGCAAAGCGGTTGTAGACACTGTTCGCGAACAGGCGGCTCATGCTGGCCTGCCCGGCATTGGCGCGCGCGCCAACCACCATGTCATAACCCTCATCCATGGCCCGCAGCAGCGCCGCCATCGACTCCGCTGCGTGCTGTCCGTCGGCATCCATGAAAAACAGGATGTCGCCGCGCGCCGCACGGGCGCCGGTCTTGATCGACGCCCCATTGCCCTTGCTGTAGGGATGGTCGATGACGGTCGCTCCGGCAGCGCGGGCAACCGCGGATGTGGCATCACTCGAGCCGTCGTTTACCACGATGAGCTCCGCACCGGGCAGCAATTCGAGCACCTTTTTCACGACCAGGCCGACGGACGGGGCTTCGTTGCGCGCCGGGATCACCACCGATACCCGCACCTGTGTGCTCAGTTGTTCAGACATTGGCCACGTCCCTGCGCATCCGCTTGCTGTTTCCTGTGATTCCAGCCAATTTCGAATTCCTGCAACGCATCATTCGAGCTACTGCATACAACACCGCCACGCATCGGCGCAGGCCGGGCTCAGCGCGCACCGGTTCCCTGCGCAGGTGGCCCGGATGCCCGCGGCTGCGAGCCCGGTACCGGTTGCGCCTGTCCGGCACGGGTGCGTGCCTGGTCAATCTCCGCCTGCAACCCGGCCAGCGAATCCAGCCATTGGCGGCGCACAAAAGGACGCCAGGGTGCGGACTTGCGCAGATCGGCCAGCACAAGCGCCGCCTGATCCGGCAGTCCGGCCGACAACAGGACGTTTATCATGACCTGCGCTGATCCGAGCTGCGGCATCAGTTCAAAGCCTTTTTCGAGATGATACATGGTCTGCTCGAGCGATTGGCGCTCCATCCAGTATTTCGCCAGGTGGTAGTGCGCCCCGGCGATGGCGGTCGCTCCGGCCCGCGCACCTGCCTCGGTCACCAGTTCCAGCATGTGCCGGGTGTCCTCCTCGGAGATGCCCGGGCACTTTCCAGCGAGCTGCTTGTCCCTGATTTTCGCGATCTGGATCGCGCTCGATATGCCTGCCGTTTGTGTCTCCAGGGCCCGGATCGCCTCAATGGCCGCATCCCGAACCGCCGAACCCGGCTGCAGCTCGCACAGGACCTCCAGTCGGTAGAGCGAGAAGTCGACGCTCTGGCGCATCGCCTGCGGTGCACCCTCGAGGATATCGACGACCTTGGCCATCTCGCCCGCGCCACCCAGCACAAAGGCGTGCAGCTGAAGCGCCCGTAGCGAACCAGGGCTGTCGTGGTGCCACAGCGGCCCGGCGATGCGCGGATCGCTCCACACCAGCGCCGACTCGCGCAACACGAAAACCTGGTTCACCAGGAGCAGCGCGAACAGGGCGGCGCGGAACGCGAATGTGATCGGCGCGGCAAAGATCAGCGCAACCAGGGCGAAGTACACCCCGAATGCCGGCAGATAATTGCGGTGCTCGAAATACAACTCGAGCCCGAAAACCGTCGACTCCAGCAGCTGACCGATCAGGAACCAGCAAATGGCGAACGAGACCACGCGCCACCGGGTACCCGCCAGCTGCCACGCCGCCAGCATCGCACCGAGCCAGCCCAGGATCGCCAGCGCCGTTGTCCACGGATGCAGCAGGCCGGTGGAGAGCTCCGGCTCATCCTGGAAAGGACCGATCCCGGAGCGGGTCGGCAGCAGCAGCAGCCTGATGTAGCGAAAGAGAATCCGGCCCTCGGTCAGCAGCCGCTCGTGCATATCGAAACTGCGCCCGGGGTAAACAGGGCTGTTGCCGATCGCGACATTCAGGATGAACAACAAAAGCAGTGCGCCGGGAATGAGCAGGAAAACCATGGTCCACCAGGCAGGGGGAGCGGCGACGCGAGAAGCCGGATCAGCGGGGCGGAGCAGCAGCGCTTCAATCGCCAGGGCCAGCAGCGGCAGAAGCACGCCATTTTCCTTGCACAGTGCGCCAAGCAGCGTCCCGAGCCCCAGGCCCGCGCTCATCACCAGCAATCCCGCCCGGCGGCGATGCGCCAGCAACTCCCGCCCCATCACGAATGCGAGCAATCCGCCAAGACCGAACAGGGCAGCGAGTGAAGTCATGCGCTGGATCAGCATCATGCTGGTCGACAGCAACAGCGGACTCGAGGCCCAGGTTGCTCCCACCGCGAGCGCAAACCATTCGCGACGCAGGGGCAGCGCGGGAAGGTAGCGCGCCAGCCGGTAGCTCAACCAGATGACGAGCAGCGAATTGAGCAGATGAACAAGGGTATTGGCCCGGGCAAAATCGGCCGGTTCTGTTGGCCAGGACGGCATCTGCAACAGAAAACTCGTCAGCGCGAGCGGACGGCCCAGCGGGCCGGCGTGGCCGTCGAATACGAAGTAAAGCGCGGATTGCAGGTCATGGACCCGGTCGAGGCCCGCGAGATGCACTTCTTCATCGAAGGAATAGCCGAAGTAAAACCCCAGCGAATAGATCGCATAGGTGCCCGCCAGCAATATCAGCAGCGCGGCCAACCAGATAACGGGGGCGCCCCGGCGATCGCCCGCAACGCGCCGACCGGCAAGTTCAATCAAGCTTTATGCATCTGAAAATTCAATAAAAAAAAGCCCTCAGATCAACTGAGGGCTTTTGCTCCGTTGAGGAGTTGCAAATCGTTATTTGCAGCTTCCGGGACGGTACTTGGGAAGAACGGTCGTACCCGCTCCGCCGCAGGTCCACACCATGACGCCGCTGGCGTTCGCAGCGTTGCCGACGAACGTCAGCGTGTTGTTTCCGCCAAGTTCCACGATGCCGTTGGTGGCCGCAACGGTGTTGATCACGACGTTGATGCTGCCGTTCGAAGTGTTGGTCTTGGTCCAGCCAACGCTTTCCACCTTGCCAGCTCCGCAGGTGTTGAACACGTCGGTAGAGCCGTCCGTCGGCAGGACGCCCTTGGAGGCGAAGTATTCCGCAACCGAGGTCTTGGCTTCCGATGCACGTGCCATCGGCTCGCTCAGCTTGGCGCGTACCGTGTAGTCCTGGTACGCCGGCAGGGCAACTGCCGCCAGGATGCCCACGATCGCGATAACGATCATCAGTTCGATAAGGGTAAAGCCCTGTTGTACTCGCTTCATTTGTCTGCTCCTTGGTTTTGCAGAAGGTTTGGAAAAGCGCCGAGTTCAATATAGAACCGATTCCGGTTCCTGCAAGTCGGGTTACAAGGAGCGTGCCACACTCCGGAAGGGAGCAGTTATTTACTTGTAAATCAGACAATTGCGTCAAAAATGGCCGCCAGCATCAGATGCTGGAACTACTTCCCTGCGGCCTTCTGAAGCAACAAATCCGCCCTGTAACGCTCGATTGTGACCTTTTTTGTCACCATCAATTCCAGGTGATTGTCCGCTTTGTCATGGCTGTAGCCTGTTGCCGGCGAGGCGGCAGCCGCAGTTGGCCGGGTTCCACATACCCGGGACAGCCGCAGCCGGGATGAGGGTGGCGCCGGCCTCTATCGGACCTTGATTCCTGGCGCGCGCTGCCTGGCGTGTCTGTTGCTATACTTCAGCGCGAATTCGAACAATATATAGATGGGGTGCGGCGCTCGGCTGGAACGCCGCTCCTCGCGTTGCCGCTCATGGACAAGGCTTTGAGAACCCGATGCAGGATTCAGGGGTATGAACGCAAATAACCCGGTACCGCTCAGCGGCCTGGCCAGGCGGCTGGTGCAGGATGGCATCCTGGAAGAGAAAGTGGCCCGCGATGCGCTGCAGGAGTCGCGCACCCTGAAGCGCCAGTTCGTCGCCTATATCGTGGAACGCCAGTTTGCCGACAGTAGCCGCATTGCCGAAGCCGCCTCGGATGAGTTCGGAACGCCGCTGCTCGATCTTGCCGCGTTCAACATGGAGACCTGCCCCAAGACCCTCGTAGACCCCAAGCTGGTCGAGAAGCATCACACCATACCGTTGTTCAAGCGCGCCAACCGCCTCTATCTCGCGGTATCGGACCCGACCAATCTTCACGCGCTGGACGAGATCAAGTTCCACACCGGCATCAGCACCGAAGCGATACTGGTCGATGAAGGCGCCCTGATGCGGGTGATGCAGAAGTTCCTGAAATCGGCCGAGGAAGCAACCGGCGCCGTTTTCACCGACCTCGATGCGGTTGGTCTCGAGGACCTGGACATAGAAGGCGGCGAGCCCAAGGACGACGCCGGCGATATCAAGTCCGATACCGACGACACGCCGATCGTTCGCTTCGTGAACAAGGTGCTGCTCGATGCCATCCGCGGCGGCGCGTCCGACATTCACTTCGAGCCCTACGAGAAATACTACCGGATCCGCTACCGCACCGATGGCATCCTGCACGAGGTGAGCAAGCCACCGATCAATCTGGCGCCGAAGCTGGCCGCGCGTCTCAAGGTGATGTCGCAGATGGATATCTCCGAGCGGCGCATGCCGCAGGACGGACGCATCAAGATGAAGCTCTCCAAGACCCGCGCCATCGACTTCCGGGTCAACACGCTGCCCACGATCTTCGGCGAAAAGGTGGTGATGCGTATTCTCGATCCGGCCAGCGCCCAGCTCGGCATCGAGGCGCTCGGATTCGAACCCGAGCAGCGCGAGCTCTACATGAAATCGCTGTTCTCGCCCCAGGGCATGATGCTGTTCACCGGCCCCACCGGCAGCGGCAAAACGGTTTCCATGTACACCGGGCTGGGCATACTCAATACCGACGAGCGCAATATCTCCACCGCGGAAGACCCGGTGGAGATCAACATGGCGGGAATCAACCAGGTGCATGTGAATGCCCGGGTCGGCCTCACGTTCGCCGAAGCGCTGCGCTCCTTCCTGCGTCAGGATCCGGACGTGATCATGGTCGGGGAGGTCCGCGATCTTGCCACCGCCGAGATCGCGGTGAAAGCCGCCCAGACCGGTCACATGGTCATGTCGACCCTGCACACCAACAGCGCCTGCGAAACCATCACCCGCCTGCTCAACATGGGCGTCGCACCGTTCAATGTCGCAACCTCGGTCAACCTGATCATCGCCCAGCGTCTGGGACGCCGGCTTTGCACGCATTGCGCCAAGGAACTGGTCCTGCCCCGCGAATTGATGCTCGAAGAGGGATTCCTCGAATCGGAACTGATGGGGATCAACCTGAAAAGCCCCGGAGGTTGCGACAAATGCCTGAACGGCTATAAAGGACGAGTGGGAATCTATGAAGTGGTTCCCGTTACCGAGGAGCTGTCCGAGATTATCATGGCCGGGGGCAATGCCATCGAGCTTTCGCGCTGTGCACGACGCCAGGGCTATCCAGACCTGCGCCGTGCCGCATTGATCAAGGCGGCCAAGGGCCTCACCAGTCTTGAAGAAGTCAACCGCGTAACCAAGGATTGAACATGGCACAGGCGGCACAAGCAGTAAAAACCGAGACCTTTACCTTTCATGGCAAGGATCGGCGCGGCAACGCAACGAAGGGCGAGCTCCAGAGCGAGAGCGTCACCCTGGCGAAGGCACAGCTGCGCAAGCAGGGAATTACCCCGCAGGTGGTACGCAAAAAAGCGAAGCCGCTGCTCGGCGGGCGGAAAAAGGCAATCACGCCCGCCGACATCGCGATCTTCGCGCGCCAGCTGGCGACCATGATGAAAGCCGGCGTGCCGCTGGTGCAATCGTTCGATATCGTGGCCGACGGGCAGGAGAATGTCGCGTTTCGGGAGCTGGTCATCGCGATCAAGAACGATGTGTCCGGGGGCAACAGCCTGGCGTCCGCGCTGCAACGGCACCCGCGCCATTTCGATGCTCTGTTCTGCAACCTCGTCCATGCCGGAGAGCAATCGGGCAAGCTGGATTCGATGCTGGACCGGATCGCCATCTACAAGGAAAAGACGGAGGCGTTGAAGTCCAAGATCCGCAAGGCGCTGACCTACCCGATCGCGGTAGTCGGTGTCGCGATCATCGTCACGACGATCCTGCTGATCTGGGTCGTTCCCCAGTTCGCGGAGACCTTCGCCAGCTTTGGCGCCGACCTGCCCGCTTTCACGATGTTTGTGCTGATGCTGTCGCACTTTATGCAGGACTACTGGTGGGCAATTTTCCTTGGACTGGGCGCAGGCATCTACACCCTCAAGGAAATGCGCTTCAGAAACAAGAAGTTCGCGGACTGGATCGATGCGATGATGCTCAAATTGCCGATCATCGGGCCAATCCTGAAGGAAGCCGTCGTCGCGCGCTTCTCGCGCACCCTCTGCACCACCTTCGCGGCCGGCGTGCCGCTGGTGGAGGCGCTCGACTCGGTTGCCGGCGCCGCCGGCAACGAGGTGTATGCACGGGCCATCCGCCAGATCCGCGACGACGTGACGGTGGGCACCCAGCTCAACCAGGCCATCCGCACCACCGGGCTGTTCCCGATGATGCTGTTGCACATGGTGACGATCGGCGAGGAATCGGGCGCGCTCGATGCGATGCTGGACAAGGTCGCATCGCATTTCGAGGCCGAGGTCGACAACAAGGTTGATGGCCTCACCGCCCTGCTCGAACCGCTGATCATGTCGGTACTCGGCGTACTGGTCGGCGGACTGATGGTTGCGATGTACCTGCCGATCTTCATGCTCGGGTCCGTCATGTAAACAGGCGCCCAGGGAGTCGAGCCTTGCGCCCCGTTGAGGTCGGCCCGCCGGCAGGTGCCGGATCGCCGCGGGGGCAAGCCCGTCGCGGCGGGCTGAAGACGCAGGCGATGCGCTCAATTCCAGCAACCCCTCGCCGAACCGGCACAGAACATTGAACGACCTGGTTTTCGATCCCGCCTTCTGGCAACAACACGTGACGCTGTTTGCCGGCGCCGTGCTGCTGCTCTCCCTGATCATCGGCAGCTTCCTGAACGTCGTGATCCTGCGACTGCCGATGATGATGGAGCACGCGTGGCGCCGCGAATGCCAGGAGATGCTCGAGTCCGATGTGACTTTCAGCAACCGCAGCGGCGAACCGGTCTCACTGATGCATCCGCCGTCCACCTGTCCGAAATGCGGTCATCTCATCAGGGCGTGGGAGAACGTGCCCGTCATCAGCTACCTCGTGCTCCGGGGGCGTTGTGCGCAATGCCGCGAGCCGATCTCGGCGCGCTATCCCGTGGTCGAGTCACTGACCGCCGTGCTGTCGGTGGTCGTGGCGGTGCGATTCGGCGCCACCCCGGTCACGGTTGCGATGCTCATCCTGACGTGGTCACTGGTGGCGCTCGCCATCATCGATATCGATCATCAACTGCTGCCCGACAGCATCACCCTTCCCCTGCTGTGGCTGGGCCTGATCATCAACTCCGGGGGCTTGATCGTCCCGCTGGAACAGTCGGTGTGGGGAGCGATACTGGGTTATCTGTCGTTGTGGTCGGTGTATTGGGGCTTCAAGCTGCTGACCGGCAAGGACGGCATGGGCTATGGCGATTTCAAGCTGCTGGCCGCCGCCGGGGCCTGGCTGGGCTGGAAGGCGCTTCCGGTCATCATCATCCTGTCATCGTTTGCCGGCGCGGTCATCGGCCTTTGTCTCATCCTGATCATGGGTCGTGATCGCAATGTTCCCATACCGTTCGGACCCTATCTCGCCATCGCGGCCTGGATGACCGCGATGTGGGGTGAGGAACTGGTCGACACCTACCAGATGGTGATCACCGCACTCTGAGAAACGCCGGGGCGCGAGCGCTCTTCAGGAACGGGCGCCCTGGTCACCCGAAAATATGTAGTTCCTCCTGATCAGGTAATTCCAGAAAAAACGATGCCCAGCGCCAGCAGCTTGCTCAGCAGGACATGAAGCCGCAGTTCCTCGACGGCGAGATAAAGGATCAGCTGATGCCACAGCAGGCCGGTCGCGCTGACCGCGTAAATGACCGCCAGTTCGACACCGCGCGGGAACCGTGTCCCGGCGCTGAATACGAAACGGATGCTGAGCAGGTAATTGATCAGGGTGGCCACCAGGAACCCGCCGACCCCTGCCCAGAGATAATGTATGTGCAGCCCGTAGATCAACGCCGCAAACAATGAAAAATCAACCGCGGCCCCGGCTCCCGCAACCATCAGGTAGCGGATGATCTTCCTTTCGAAAATAGAGCTGAGCAATCCGCGCATGCGACTTCGCAACCCGGGCACTATGTCTTGCGCGCAAACACGGTGCTGCAGGCACCACGGCGGCGAGCGATGGAAACCGCGTTTTCGAGCAGCGCAATGGGCAACAGCATGGCGGCGGGAAGCAGCCAGAGTCCCAGTTCGATCAGGCGCGGAACGGACTGCGCGCTTCTCATCAACTGGTACAGCCGGTTGGCCCTGCGCGGAGCCATGCGGTTCAACGCGCTCTGCATGAACCCGAAAATATTCTGCACGCCATCGGAGGTCGTCGAGGCGAGCGTTGTGTAACCCTGTCTTTGCAGCAGCCGCTCCATCCCCTGGTGACCGAAAAAATGCAGGTGCCGCGGCGCGTCGATATGAAACCAGGCGTTGCGGAAAAAACCGGCCTGCCAGCTCGAATTGTTCGGGACCGCAATGACCAGCACGCCTCCCGGCTTCAGGATTTCGCCGACCGCCTCCAGGGTGGCCTGCGGATCGGGCAGATGCTCCAGCACATGCCAGATCACCACGGCGTCGAAGCTGTGGGGCGCGAACCGCTGTTCCCCGAGTTCCCCTGTCCGGTATTCGATCGCCGGGCTCTCGAAGCGCGAATCGAGCAGTGCGCGCTCGAGGCCGGTCCCGGTGACACCCGTCCTGCCCAGTTCCAGCAGCAAATCGCCCCTGCCACAGCCGATATCGAGCACTGCCAGCGGCCCCGGACCCGGCAGGTACCGGCGGATCGAACGGGCCCGGCGCCTGACCGACAGGTTGACCAGGGCCTGCAGCGGAGCCGCGAACTTGGACTCCCCGCCTCCGTAATAGGAGCGGTCATAATGCGCCGACAGCACCGCAGCGGAGGGAAACACCTCGATCCTGCCACTGCCGCACCCGGGGCACAGGAGCAGCGTGTACGGTTCGGTGCCGCGGTCGGCGTCCATGACATCCATCCGCGCAAAATTGCGATCTCGAGCACACACCCAGCAGTGATTCAACGCCAGCTCAGCCTCCGACGCGCTTCAGGTTGTTGCGGACCTTGTAAAGGTCCGGATCGCTCCGCAGGGCAGCATCGTAGTAGTACCTGGCCTCATCGAGGCGTCCCTGCTGCTCGAGCGCGGCACCGAGATTGTTCATCAGCTGCGCGTCGCCGGGCGATTTCTCGAGCGCGGTGCGCAACGAACGCTCGGCCGCGACATAGTCCCCCTTCACCATCAGGACTGCCGCAAGACCGGCATGCACGACCCCCATGTCGGGTTCGAGCGAAACTGCCCGCGTGGCATGCGCCTCGGCCTGTTCGACAAATCCCTCGCCCAGAAAGTAGGTGGCAAGACTGACATGCGCCTGGTAACTCTCGCCGACCACATCCAGCACGTGGCTGAACAGCATGTAGGGGCCGCTCCAGTAACCAACCTGCAGCCACGCCAGAAAGGTATAGAAGCACAGCGCCGGCGCCAGCCCGAACAGCGCCTTGCGCATACCGGCGCCGCCGAGGCGCGCCAGCACCGCGCCAAACGCGAGGAACAGGCCCAGGGAGGGCAGGTACATGTAGCGGTCCGCGCGCGCCTGACTCCCGACCTGTATCAACCCGATCACCGGCAACAAGGTCACCAGAAACCAGAGCCAGCCGACGATCAGCCATGGATATTTCCTGCGCAACGCGATCGCCGCCGCGCTCAACGCCCCGAGCGCCAGCAGCGATGGCACGAATGCGCCGAAAAAATCGATCGGATAAAGCGGGTAGAGCACCGCCAGCTTGGTCGGGACCAGCGTATCTCTCAGGTAAGCGGCATATGCAACCGCCGTATTCATCAGGCGGTATTCGATCGACAGATCATCGACGGGCGCCATTGCCTTGGTCTGCGCCGCGAGCGTGACCAGCCCCGAGGCAAGCGAGAGCAGGAACAGCGGAATCTTTTCCGCGACCAGGCGCAACCACAGCGACAGCGTCTTGTCGAACGCACCGCCGCCCCGGATGCCCGAGCGATCAAGTGGCCAATAATCGAGCAGCAAAAAGACGATCGGCAGCGTCACCGCCATGGGTTTCGAGAGCAGCGCCAGGATGAACGCGGTGACTACCCACAGGTACGCGCGAATACCCGGGCGATTCGCGTAGCGCAAGTAGGCAAGCAATGCGAGCAGGAAAAAGAAGCCGCAGAGCACATCCTTGCGCTCGGCAATCCACGCAACCGATTCCACGTGCAACGGATGCACGAGAAACAGCAGCGCAACCACCAGAGCGGCACTCCAGTTGCGCAACATCGCCAGCGCCAGGCAATAGGCCAGCACGCTGTTGAGCCCGTGAATGGCAACGTTGACCACATGCTGCGGCCCGGGTTCGATACCGAACAAGGTCACATCGAGCATATGCGACAACCACGTCAGCGGGTGCCAGTTGCTCATGTGGAATTCGGTGAACGCCCAGCGAACACCTTCCAGCGAGAGGCCGGAGCGCACCATCTCGGTGTAGATGACATAGCCCTGGTCATCTATCCCCGAATAGCCGAAGCCGGCAACTCTCCAATAGACAACGGCCAGCGCGACCAGCAGGATGAATATTGCCGCACAATGCGCCCGGTGCGGTTGCCCCAGGAACATTTCCGGATACACCGTGGGCTGATCTGGAAAAGCGTTTGCAGTACTCAAGACGATGGCCGATCGCTGTCCCGGTTCATGCCGCGCTCGAACAAGCCGAACTTCATCAGGCCCCAGACATGGGTGCGGTACTTGATCGCGGTCAGCAGAACGCCCACACCGTAGATCACGCTGCGCCGGAAATTTATCGAGGATGCATCATCGAAATAGCGGGTGGGACAGGAAATCTCGCCGATCCGGTAACCGAAATGGCGGGCCTGCACGAGCATCTCGTTATCGAACACAAAATCGTCGGAATTCTGATCGAGCGGAAGCGATTCGAGCAATTGGCGGCTCCAGGCCCTGAAGCCCGTATGGTATTCGGATAGCTTGTAGTTGATGAGGATGTTTTCCGCAAGCGTCAGGAAACGGTTGGCGATGTACTTGTAAACGGGCATTCCGCCACGCAACGCACCCCGCCCCAGGATCCGCGAGCCCAGTACGGCATCGAACTCTCCGCTGGTGATCATCGCGGCCATCGCGGTCACCAGCTTCGGCGTGTACTGATAGTCCGGGTGAACCATTACCACCACATCCGCGCCTGCCGCCAGGGCCTCGCGGTAACAGGTCTTCTGGTTGGCACCGTAGCCGAGATTCTCCGCGTGACGGATCGTGCGAATGCCCATGCTCATGGCGATCCGCTGGGTCTCGTCATGGCTGTGATCGTCGACCAGAATGACTTCATCCACGACATCCGCGGGAATCTCGCCAAGCGTGCGGCGCAATGTCTTCTCGGCGTTGTACGCCGGCATCACCACCACGATCTTCATGTTGTTCAGCAAGCGGAAGCTCTCCTCAGGCTGGATCGGTAACGGGTGGCAAAGCTTCACGGCACCACCGTTCAGGAATAGTAGTGCATGGCACGCCGCCCGATTCTGCATTCTACCGTCTTGGACCCGAATGCATGGGCTCGCGCTGCTGCAATCGCCCGCGCCTGGCGCGTCTTTCGACGTGACCACGCTTCATGTCCCCGCGCTGAACGCGCTAGAATCTCCCGCAACCTGCCAACCCGGGGTATTCACGTGAAAAAGCTCGTCATCGGCCTGACCGGCGGCATCGGCAGCGGCAAGAGCGCGGTGTCGCGCTGCTTCGAGGATCTCGGCATCGTGGTGATCGATGCGGACAAGGCCGCACGCGTGGTGGTTGAACCGGGCACGCCCGCGCTGGCGCAGATCGCCGAACATTTCGGCAACGGGATCCTCGACACGAGCGGAGCGCTGGACCGGGCTGCACTGCGCCGCATCGTGTTCAGCGATGCGGAAAAGCGCAAATGGCTGGAAGGCGTGCTGCACCCGCGCATCACCATCGAGATATTCAAGGGACTGCGCGAGGCAACCAGCCCCTACGCGATCCTCGCCTCGCCACTGCTGTTCGAAGCGCGGCAGGACTCGCTCGCCAACCGGGTACTGGTGGTCGATGTCGATGAATCGACCCAACTCCGGCGCACCATGGAGCGCGACGCCAATACGGAACAGCAGGTGCGGGCAATCATGGCGAGCCAGATCGCGCGCAGCGAGCGGCTGGCGCGGGCCGATGACGTCATCGAGAACAACGGCACTCTGGCCGAGCTGCGTCCGCAGGTCGCGGCGCTGCATGAACGATATCTCGTGCTCGCGGCCGAACTGCGGCGCCGCGGCGCCGATACGCCGCCCGCGGGAGCCTGAGCGGATGCACACCGTCAATTGCCCCGCCTGCCAACGCGCCGTACCCTGGAACGACGAGTCGCCGCACCGCCCGTTCTGCTCGCTGCGCTGCAAACAGGCGGATTTCTGCGCCTGGGCCAACGAGGAGCATGTGCTGCCGGCGGAACCCGATATCGACGACTACTTCAGCGAATCCGAGCAGTCACCGGCACGCCATTCCTGAACGGCACCCGGGCGTGGCGAAAACCAGCGCCAGGCCCACGGAAATCCGCGCTCGCCACCGGCCTCCCCGGCCACGCAATGGCAGGCATTCGCGGGGTCTCGGCAACCATCGGTACCGCGCCGCGATGGCGCAACAGCAGGCCTTCGAGCACAAAACAGCGGCGCTCGATGTACTCCGGCGTGAGCGCGCCGCGCACCAGGCCGCTGCTCGCGGCGCCGCGCGCGAGCAGCGCGAAGGAATGAAGATTCTGCAGGGCAAAGCGGTAGCTGCTGCCCCTGACGGAGTTTTCCAGCGCGGCGGCACCCATGTCGAGGTCTGCCAAGGGTTTGATGCGGGCGTCGTTCCACGCGCCGGCGGCGATATCCGGGCCCAGCGCATCGAACAATGCCACCGCATCGTCGAGGCCCGCATAGTCCCCGCCGAGTGCATCGCCAAGCGCGCTCGCGGTGGCCGCAATCGATCCGTTGTTGATATTCGAGCCGCCTTCGAGAATCGCCGCGACATCTTCGAATGACAGCGAAGCATCGATGGCACCAAAGACGCGGTACAGCGCCAGCGACTCGAGCAGGTACGTCATGGCATGGTTTTCGAGTGGCTTTGCACCCTCCTCCGAGTGGTCCTCGATAAACAGCGCCACATGCTCACCCGGTCGGTAGCCAAACGCGCCGGCGCCCGCTGCCTGCGGTCCCGGGTCGGCGTAGTAATTGTGCACCCGCGCCGGATCGAGCGAGGAAGCCGACAACGCCGGCAGGATGGTGTCACGCCACAGCGTTTCGAGAAGCAGCATCACCGGCGTCGAGCAACTCATTCCCGCGCCGTTGAAGGTGTCGACCCGCATGACCAATTCCGGATGTTCCACCGCAGCCCACAAGGCGAGATGTCCACCGAGTGAATGACCCGTCAACCGCAGTCGTCCAATGTATGCGGGATTTGCATTGCCCGCGGCGTCCAGTAGCTCTGCGGCACGCAGAAAGTCATCCACCACGCCATCACGCAGCAAGGCAGCGAGCCGGTCCGCGAATTCCTGGGCAAGTGCCACATCCTGCCACTCCTCACCGAACGCGGTGGAGCCACCGAACGCGAGGTGCAGTTCGCCGCTGCCGATGTGCTCGAACACGGTGGCGGAGAATCCGGCGCTGGTGTCGGGCTGGTGACAAAGCACCCGGTAGGCATGCTGCAGCTCGGCGAACTGCCGCCGCGTGAAGCCACGACCCGAGAACGTTGCCACGCCGGGCGCGCGCCGATTCCAGGCGGCGTCGGTTATCGCCTCCCCGACCAGGAAATCCTGATGCTGCAACGACACATAGGTCGCGGCAGACAGCAGGGCACTTTGATAGACAACATCCATGTTCCTGCTCATGATCAACTCCTTTTGATTCACTCGACTTCGCTGCGGCTTCCTGCCGCCGGTTCCGCGCCGGGCCGATTCCGCCCCAACATCAGGCCTCTGTAAACTTCGCCGCATGCCCCGCGCGCCCCTGCCGCATCCGCACCTCGGCCCAGGTGCCAACCAGGCGCGACATCTCGCGGAACACACTGTCCCAGTCGCCGGGGGAGGCCTGCCGGATGAGTCGCATCGTCGGATAGCTGGGCGTCGCCTCGCCACGCATGCCATATATCCAGCAGGGTTTGTACTGCAGCAGATTGAGCGCGGGCTTGCCCAGGCATCCGGCAAGATGCGCCACACCGCAGTCGGTCGTCACGACCAGATCCATCAACTCGATGGCCGCCGCGGTATCGCCGAAATGAATGCATTGCGCGGCCAGATCCACGATGAACCCGCCCGCTCCCGAGGTGTTGAGCTGCGTCGCGGACTTGCCCTTCTGCAGGCTGAAGAGTTGCACCCCGGGCATCGCCGCGAGCGGCAGCAGGCGCGCCAGCGAAACCGAGCGCCGCGCATTGTCCGCCGCCGCGGTACTGCCCGACCACGCCACGCCGATACGGAAACTCCCGGCATGGGGCGCGACCCGCCGACCCAGGAGAATCCGCGATTGCTCGGGAATACTCACCTCCAGCGGTTCCGGGATGCTCAAGCCGCGCGGATCGACCAGCCCGGGCAGACTCATCACCGGGCAATGAAAATCGTAATGGTGCCCGGCAATTGCCGGATCGGCGCAATCGAGCAGCTGCATCTTCGAATGGCCGAACAGCGGATGCAGCAGCGGGTGGCACGCGAAGCTCAGCTCCGCGCCACGACGCCGCAGCATGCCGAAATAACGTGCCGCCCACAGCATGTCGCCGAAGCCCTGTTCCGCCAGCAGCAGCAGCCGCTTGCCGCCGATCCGCTCGCCCTGCCAGCGCGCAGATGCATGCCGCGGCAAGCTCGACGCACCGCTGGCGTGGAAGCGCGCTTCGCAATCCGGCCACGCCTCGCGATAGCGCCCGGCATGCAGGCGCAGCAGCGCGCGCTCCCACACCAGATCGGCGCGACCCGGCTCCTGCCCGAGGCATTCCTGGATCAGTCCTTCCGCTTCCTCGAAGCGCCCCGCCTCGCGCAGGGCCATTGCATAATTGACCCGCAGTCCGAAGCGCCCCGGTGCGAGCTCCAGCGCACGGCGATGTGAACGCAATGACTGCTCGTGCTGTTCGAGGTCCATCCACAGCTTGCCGAGATTGCTCCATACGCCGGCGTCCAGCGGTCTCAGCCGCAACACGCGCTGGTAACAGACCAGCGCCGCGTCGAGGCGCCGCGTTCTGCGCAGCGCCGCACCGAGATTGAGCCACGCCGCGGGATCCTGCGGATTGCTTTTCAGATAACGCTGATACAAGGCGATCGCACCGCCCGTATCGCCCCTGCGGTGATGCTCGATGGCAGCGGTCCATAACGGATGCATCGCCGCCGCAAGCGTCTCTGGCGCATCTGTTCGTAGTGCCTGTTCCATGGCTATGGCTCCCTCATGTGGTCACGCACGGTCCTTGTCGTGGAGACGCCACGCGATCGATGGCGTGTCGTGCGGCAAGGATCGCGGCCGGCGTTGCGACGATGACGGGAGATTCCGGATTCGGCGCGCAAACATGCGCCAAACATCAGGCAACGCTGCCCGCGGTCATGACGCGACGGATCGGTGGAAGAGATGATGGCCTGGAGCATGTCACATCCTTGTAACGGTCAAGCGAAAATTACGCTACGCCCATCACCGAATCCGTGCAAGCACTTTTATTGACCCGTTTGAGTCTGCGATAGGAGTCGCATCCCTTGCGCATTACAGGGATGATGCTCAATCGAGACACGAGGCGGATGCGGTGCGGCGTTGAGCCTGTCACCGGATTTGTTAACTCCCCTATAATGCGCCCTGAGCAATCCGGGCCCGGCTGCGACCCATGCAACATACCGTGACTTCCCTGTTCGGCAATTCGGAGCAACAGCGCCCCCAACCGACCCGCGCCCGTGTCATCGCAATCACCAGCGGCAAGGGAGGCGTGGGCAAGACCAATATCACGACCAACCTCGCGATCAGCCTCGCGCGCCAGGGCAAGCGCGTCTGCATCTTCGATGCCGATACCGGCCTGGCCAATATCAATATCCTGCTCGGACTGACGCCGCAGCACACGCTGGAAGACTTTCTCGAGGGCTCGCTGCCACTCGAGGATATCCTGATGGAAGGGCCGCGCGGCGTGCGTATCGTGCCGGGCGCCTCCGGTATCGCGGAATACGCGGACCTCGACCGCCACCGCCAGCAAACGCTGCTGAACGGTTTGCGACGCATCGAGGACCAGTTCGATTATCTGTTGATCGATACCGCGGCCGGCATTTCGGATGCGGTGATCCAGTTCGTGCTCGCAACCGAGCTCGCCATCCTCGTGGTATCACCCGACCCGACCTCGCTCACGGATTCGTTTGCCCTGACGCGGGTGCTGAAACGCAACGAGTACGCAGGGCGAATAGAAGTGCTCGTCAATATGGCCGAAAGCCAGGATGCCGCGCAGCGCGTCTACCAGCGTTTCTCGCAGGCGGTCAGCAAATACCTGCAGCTCGATCTGAAATGGTTCGGCTACGTGAGCGCCGATCGCGCGGTGGTCTCGGCGATCCGCCTCCAGCATCCGGTGGTGCTGATGCAACCGGATGCGCCGGCGAGCCAGTGCTTCGAGCGCCTGGCAACCCGTCTGCAGGAAACATGCGCGACGGAATCGGGGCCGGGCATGAGCGAGTTCCTGCGCTCGCGGGTGCCGGAAACCGCGGTGGATCCGGCCCAGGCCGCGATCGATCTGATCCGTGGCGCGCAGCCGACGCGGCAGATCGCGCAGGAGGCAAACCTGGGAGATTTGCACCGCCAGTTCATCGATTGCATCCAGGGCAGCAAGGGTGGCGCCGAGGAACTGGTCGCCGCGATCAAGCCGATCATAGACGCCTACGTCGCCCGCTTTCACTCGTTTCCGCTCGATATGCGCGAGGCGATCTACCGTTATCTCGAGATGGGAGATTTCCCCGACCACGAGATCCGCAACCAGGTGATGCTGCTCGAACAGCTCTACGAGAAGCGCTACCAGCGTCCGCTGATGGACAAGGAAGACAGCCTGTTCCGGCTGCTGAACCAGGTTCGCGACTCGGAGCCCGAATTTGCCGATGCCATAGCGCGCCTGCAGCACAGCTACGAACGCCAGTACCATCCCGGCCCGCAGGAAGCGCTGTCCGCCCTGCTCGAGCGGCTGAAACAACCCGGGGTCATGGAAGACGATTTCGTCGATTGCATCGAGACGCTGCGTCACGAGTTCGCCGAGCGTTTCGGCCGCAATTACACCGTCAGCGACCTCGCGCTGCGCGAGCGCGTCAGCCAGCTGATCGCGGAACTCGCCGATCGCGAAGCCGCGCGCCAGGACACGCTGGCAATCCTGTCGAGCGAGATCGAGCAATCATCGGAACATCTCGCGCGTCTGCAGGCAGTCCTCAACGAACTCGACGGCTCGGGCTGACAGGTCCCGCGGCCGCCCAAACGCGCCGTGAAACCCGCGGCGCATCACGGCGCAGCGGGCTCGGCGCGAAACACCGCCCTGAACACATCGTCATAACGGCGCGCGAAATGCACCTCGAAACCCGCGCGCAGATACTCCGGCAATTCATCGAAGTCCTTGCGATTGGCTTCCGGCAACACCAGTTCGCGGATGCCGATGCGCCGCGCCGCGATCACCTTCTCGCGAATCCCGCCGACCGGCAGCACCTGCCCGGTGAGCGTGAGTTCACCGGTCATGGCCAGCGGCCGGTTGATGCCGCGCTTGCTCGCCAGCGAAATCAGGGCCGTCGCCATGGTCACGCCGGCGCTCGGCCCGTCCTTCGGCGTGGCTCCTTCCGGAACATGCAGATGCACCAGCGCCTCATCGAGAAAAGCGGGATTGGCGTGGTAGCGCGCCAGGTGTGACATTGCATAGCTGTAGGCGATCTCGGCCGACTCGCGCATCACCTCGCCCAGCTTGCCGGTGAGCTTGAATCCTCGCGCCAGCGAGTGCACCCGGCTCGCCTCGACCGGCAGGGTCGCGCCGCCCATCGAGGTCCACGCCAACCCGGTAACCACGCCGACACCGCGCATCACGCGCTCCTTCACGAACACCGGCGCGCCGAGCAGTTTCTCGACCTCCGCGCGTCCGATGCGCAGCCGCGCCTTCGGCTCCCCGAGCAGCCGCACCACGCTTTTTCGCACCAGGCTCGAGAGCCGCTTCTCGAGACCGCGAACACCGGCTTCGCGCGAATAGCCGTCGATCACATGGCGCAGCGCCGCATCGGTGATCGCCAGCCGTGCGCTCTTCACGCCGGCGCGTTGCAGCAACTTTGGCCACAGGTGATTTTTCGCGATCGCGAGCTTCTCTTCCGCGATATAACCGGCCAGCCGGATCACTTCCATGCGATCGAGCAAGGGACCGGGAATGGTATCGAGCTGGTTCGCGGTACACACGAACAGCACCTTGGACAGGTCGACCCGCATGTCGAGATAGTGATCCAGAAACTCCGAGTTCTGTTCCGGATCGAGCGCCTCGAGCAGTGCCGACGCCGGATCGCCGTGATAGGAGGCACCGACCTTGTCGATCTCGTCGAGCATGATCACCGGGTTGGCGACCTTGACCTGCTTCAGCGCCTGCACGAATTTCCCGGGCATGGCGCCGATATAGGTGCGCCGGTGCCCCTTGATCTCGGCTTCGTCACGCATCCCGCCGAGGCTGAAGCGATAGAATTCGCGCCCCAGCGCGTGCGCGATCGAACGTCCGATCGAGGTCTTTCCCACCCCCGGCGGGCCGACCAGCAGGATGATCGAGCCGCTGATTTCACCCTTGTAAGCACCTACTGCAATGAACTCCAGGATGCGCTTCTTCACATCGTCCAGCCCGTCGTGCTCGGCTTCGAGCACCCCACGCGCGTGCGCCAGGTCGAGCTTGTCGGTCGAATGCACACCCCAGGGCACCGAGGTCATCCAGTCGAGATAATTGCGCGTGACGCCGTATTCCGGCGAGCCCGTCTCCAGCACCGCGAGCTTTTCCATCTCTTCACGGATGCGCTCCATGACCTCCAGCGGCGCATTGAGCTTCGCCAGCCGCTCCTCGAACTTGTCCGCGTTCGCGGTGCGATCATCCTTCGACAATCCGAGTTCCTGCTTGATCACCTTCAACTGCTCGCGCAGGAAGAACTCGCGCTGGCGCTCGCTCACCGTTTCATTGACCTGGCTGCTGATCTTGTCCTGCAGCCGCGCGACCTCGATCTCTTTCTTGAGCAGCGGCAGCACCTTGTGCATGCGCTCGAGCACCGGCAAGGTCTCGAGCACATCCTGCAGCTCGCTCCCGCTGGCACTGGTCAGGGTGGACGCAAAATCCGTGAGCGGTGAGGGATCCTCGGGGCTGAAGCGCATCAGGTAGTGCTTCAGCTCTTCGTTGTAAAGCGGATTGAGCGGCACCAGTTCCTTGATCGCACCAACCAGCGCCATCGCATAGGCACGAGTCTCGTCATCGCGCTCGAGCGGGCTCTCCGGGTAGTCAACCTGCACGACATAGGGCGGCTTGCGACTTATCCAGCGGCGAATCCTCGCCCGCCCGATACCCTGCGCGATGAACTGCACCCGTCGCCCGTCACCCGAGGCGTTCAACAGCCGCACGCCGCAGCCGATCGCGGGAATATCGTCGGCCGCCACCGAGCTCGCATCCTCGGTATCGACGAAAAACAGGGCCATCGCCTTGTGATCGGTTTCCGCCACGCGCTGGATGGTATCGCCCCACACCGTGGCATCGGCCATCATGGGCTGTATCTGCGCGGGCATGAAGGGCCGCGTGGTCACCGGCATCAGGTAGAGAATATCGGGCAGCGCCTGGTTGGGAATGACCAGGCTGGTGTGGCCGGAAGACGTGGCCGGTGGCGCTTCGGGTTCGGTGGCTTCATTCTCGGACATGCGTGCTCTCCCGCGGGTACATCCGGAATATGGGGTCTGACGTAGACTAAATCAACGGCGCGCAGCCGCTGCCCATTCAACAGGATCGTCACATGCAAAGATACCTCGTCACCGGCGGAACCGGATTTGTCGGGCGCGCACTTTGCCAGCGGCTGGCCGAGCGCGGCGCGGAGCTCACCGTGCTCAGCCGCGATCCGCGCCGCGCCTCCGGCCTGCTGCCCGCCGGCACCCGCACCATCGGCAGCCTGGACCAGTTGTCGGCGATGGAGCACTTCGACGTGGTGCTGAACCTCGCCGGCGAGCCCATTGCCGACAAACGCTGGAGCGTGGGGCGCAAGCGCGTGCTCGAGGCGAGCCGCATCGAGCTCACCCGCCATCTCGTGCGCTGGATGCTTGCAAGCAGCAAGCCGCCACGCGTTTTTGTCAGTGCCTCGGCCATCGGCTATTACGGTGACCAGGGTGAGCAAACCGTGACCGAGGACAGCCCGCCGCATTGCGAATATTCCCACGAACTGTGCGCTGCATGGGAGGCAGCGGCACTGCGGGCCGCCAGCTCCGGCATACGCACCGTTATCCTGCGCATCGGCCTGGTGGTGGCGCCGGGCGGGGGCTTTCTCGCGCGGATGCTGTTGCCATTCCGGCTCGGTGTCGGTGGCCCCATCGGCAACGGACGGCAATGGATGAGCTGGATCCACCGCCGCGACCTGCTGCGGCTGATCGAGTTGCTGAGCGAGCGCGAGGAACTTGCAGGCGTGTTCAACGCCACCGCCCCGACCCCGGTCACCGGCCGCCAGTTCGCACACACCCTGGGGCGGGTATTGCACCGACCCGCGATCCTGCCGATACCAGCCCTGGTCTTGCGCATCGCGTTCGGCGAGATGTCACGGCTGCTGCTCACGGGCCAGCGCGTTTTCCCGGTGCGCGCCGAAGCGGCCGGTTTCGAATTCGAATTCCGCGACCTGGAAAGTGCCCTGCGCGATGCGCTGGCAGATCGAGCACCGGCATGAGCCGATGACATCCGGCGGCAATCGTCTTGCGTCGAACCGCAGACGGCGAAACAGAGCTAATTTCCATCCGCCTCGCGCAGCACCTGGACATGAACATCGACGCTGCGTGCCAGCGCATCGAGATCATAGCCGCCCTCCAGTACCGATACGATCCGCCCGGCCGCATGACGCGCGGCCACGTCGACGATCAGTTCCGTCACCCAGCGAAAATCCGCCTCGTGCAGTTCCAGCCCGCCGAGCGGATCGCGCGCGTGGGCATCGAAACCGGCGGAGACGAGGATCATCTGCGGCCGGTGCGCATCGAGCGCGGGCAGCCAGTCCGCCTCCACCCGATCGCGGAATTCGGGCCCGCGGGTACCGGCTGCGAGCGGGGTGTGAATGATGTTCGCCCGTCGTACATCGTGCATCCTGCCCGGATAAAACGGGTGCTGGAAACTCGAGCAGACCATGACCCGCGGCTCATCCTTGAAGATATCGACGGTGCCGTTACCGTGGTGCACGTCGAAATCCACCACCGCGACCCGCTCCAGGCCCCCGGCAAGCGCCGCGTGCGCGGCAACCGCCACATTGTTGTAAAAGCAGAAGCCCATCGCCAGGGCATGTTCGGCGTGGTGCCCCGGCGGGCGCACCGCGCAAAATGCATTGAGCAGCTCGCCGGCGAGCACCGCGCCAACCGCGGCCACGGCGGCGCCCGAGGCGCGAGCGGCGGCCCGCAGGGTGAATACATTCAGCGCGGTATCGGGATCGGCCCAGTTGAGCCCCTGTTCCGGGTGCAAGGCATCGAGCGCGGCG
Organism: Gammaproteobacteria bacterium; assembly: GCA_016705365.1. Taxonomy (NCBI): domain Bacteria; kingdom Pseudomonadati; phylum Pseudomonadota; class Gammaproteobacteria; species Gammaproteobacteria bacterium. Next base: position 694,807 of record JADIYI010000009.1, read on the forward strand.
AGGTAGCGCTCCGGGTGTGCCCGCAGCAAGTCCACCCGCGACACACATTGCGCCAGGCGTTGGTCGAGCTCTGCCAGCAGGCCGCTCGCCTTCAGGTATTCCTGGATCGCGCCCAGTCTCGATGGCGCTTCCGGGTGCCACTCGCCCATATCGTGACGGGTACAGTCCTCGTGAAAATAATAGCCGGTCGTCATCGCGGAGCGCGCTCACAAGCAGCCGCGAAGCAATCCGCCCCGCGTTGGTTCAGCCACAGCAGCTCGGTTGATCATACGGGAACGCAGCACCATCGGGCGACCAATGTGCCGCGCGCTTGCACCAGATCAATGCAGCCGCGAGTTTCCGGATGCAGGCTGGAACCAGTGTGTTCGGCGAGGATCGTGCTCATGCATGAAGACATGATTCGGGCCATCGAAGACCATGTTCTCGATACCCGCTCGGAAACCGGGCGCGAGGCGCTTTCCGGGCGCGTGCTCGATGCCATGCGCCGGGTACCCCGTGAGCGCTTTGTGCCGCAATCCGAGGCGCGCTTTGCCTACAGCGACTCGCCGCTGCCGATCGGCTTCGGCCAGACCATCTCGCAGCCGTTTATCGTGGCCCTGATGACCGATCTCATCGAGCCGCAACCCCACCATCGAGTCCTCGAAGTGGGATCGGGATCGGGCTACCAGGTCGCGGTGCTGGCGCAGCTCGTCGAAGCGGTATACGGGATGGAGATCGTCGCGCAACTGGCCGAGCGTTCGGCCCGGGTGCTGCGCGAACTCGGCTATCACAATGCCACGATCAGGAGCGGAGACGGCTATCACGGCTGGTCCGAACACGCACCCTTCGACGGGATCCTGGTGGCCGCGGCGGGTTCCGGCGTGTCGCCGGCGCTGCAGCAGCAGTTGCGGGTTGGCGGCAAGCTGGTCCTGCCGCTGGAAAGCGCGGCCGGATGGCAAAGCCTCGACGTGATCGAGCGTGTCAGCGCGGATTCATTCAAGACACGGCATATCCTGCCGGTGCGTTTCGTGCCGTTGACCGAGAAGCACTGATGGCTTCCGGAGCATCGTGCCGGCGCGCTATCATCCGCGCCATGCTCATGTTCGCGAAACGGCACAAGCGATGAACTGCAACACAGCGGAACGCTGCGAGCGACCCGCCGCCGGCAGTGGCACTCGCCTCGATCGGGCGCACGCCGTGGCGGTACCCGCCGAACAGGCCTTCGCGCAGCAGATCGCCGCGTTTTATCCCTACGCTCACGATCCGGAAAATGCGCCGGGAAGACCGGTGTCCGGCGCGGCTCCCGAGCGCTCGCGCACGGCGGCAATGCAACCGGGTTCCGGACTGATGCGCCGCCGCCAGGCGCGCGATGATTGAAACGCCCGCCGTTACGGCCCCGTAAGATTCCGCCAATTGCCCCTCCATGGGCCGCTGGCTATAGTGACTCGCCCCTGCCTTTCCCGCAGGCCTGGCGTTCCCGGAGGTTCGGTTCATGTCCATCTACACACCGGTAGTGAAAGACGGCGAAACGCGCCGCGTACTGCAACTGCGCAGCCCGATCGACCTGGAACCGATCGGCGAACTGGTGTGCGCCAGCCGCGAGGATGTGCAGGGCGCGCTGGCGCGGGCACGCGCCGCGCAACCGGGCTGGGCGGCGAAGAGTTTCGCCGAACGCGGCGCCTACATGAACAAGGCCCTCGAAGTATTGCTCGCGCGCCAGGACGAGATCGTCGATACCGTGGTGCGCGAGACCGGCAAGGCGCGCGCGGATGCACTGAGCATGGAGATCTTCGCGGCCGCGGATTCGCTGTGCTATTACGCGAAAAACGCCGGCAAGTTTCTCAAGCCGCGCAAGGAGCGCGTACACGGCCTGCTCGGGATCATGAAGCAGTTGCGCATCGTGTACCGGCCGCTCGGGGTGATCGGCATCATCACGCCCTGGAACGGACCGTTCATTCTCGGCATGAATCCGACGGTTCAGGCACTGATGGCGGGCAACACGGTATTGCTGAAGGGTTCCGAGGTCACACCCTTTTCCACGCAACTGGTCGAGTCGATATTCCGCGATGCGGGCCTTCCGCAAAACGTTCTGCAGGTCATCATGGGCGATGGCGAGACCGGCGCCTGCATCACCGAGGCGGGTGTCGACAAGGTCTCGTTTACCGGCAGCGTACGCACCGGGCGGATCATTGCGCAGAGCTGCGGGCGGCAACTCATTCCGTGCACGCTCGAACTCGGCGGCAAGGACGCGATGATCGTGTGCGGGGATGCCGATATCGATCGTGCGGCTGCGGGTGCGATAGTCGGCTCGTGCATGAACACCGGGCACTACTGCTGCGGCACCGAACGCATCTACGTGGTGGAAAAGGTCTACGACGAATTTCTCGCCAAGGTCATCGAGGGCACCCGCAAGCTGCGCCAGGGCGCGGATCTCGGTTTCGAGGAAGATGTCGGCGCGGTGTTCTGGGACCGCCAGATGAGCATCATCGAGGATCATGTCGAGGACGCACGCACGCGCGGCGCGACGATACACGTCGGCGGGCAACGCAATCCCGGGCTCAAGGGCCTCTATTACGAACCCACCGTGATGAGCAACGTCGATCACGACATGAAGATCATGCAGGAGGAAACCTTCGGACCGATCCTCTGCGTGCAGAAAGTGCGCGACGTGGAGGAAGCGATCCGGCTCGCCAATGACTCCCCGTACGGCCTGAACGGCAACGTGTGGACCCGCGACAAGAACAAGGGCTTCGACATCGCGTGCCGCATCGACACCGGGGCGGTGTCGGTGAACGATATGGCGATGTCCTACGGCGTGCCTGCCGCACCGTTCGGCGGGCGCAAGGAAAGCGGTGTGGGGCAGGTCAACGGCGAAACAGGGGTTCGCGGCTATTGCCACGCGATGCCGATCCTGATCGATCGCTTTGGCGGCAAGGAACTGGCCTCGGGTTATCCCTACACGCTGAAGAAAGCCGAGGGCATGAAAAAGCTGATGAACTTCCTGTGGGGCACCCCGATCGGGCGCTGGCTGTCCTGAGCGCTCGCTAGGCCGTGTAGCGCTCGCGCAGCACGCGCAGTTCCATCTCGCCGATACCGAGCGCATCCGCCAGGAAGCGCTCGCTGGTGCCGTGGGTACGCGCGATTTCATCGAAGCCGGCACGCAGGTACTCCGCACGGGTCTGCATCATCGGCAGGATCTGGTCGACGTCCAGTTTCTTTCCCCCGCCCCCGGCATATTTGCGCCGCACCCGCTCGATTTCACGTTCGATCGGAAAATACCGCGCCGACAGCAGGTAATCCTCCAGGATGTCGTGCTCCGCGACGCCCAGTGCCGCGAGTATCATCGCTGCACCAAAGCCGGTGCGGTCCTTGCCGGCCGCGCAATTGATCATGAACCCGCCCTCGTCGAGCGCGAGCAATTCCTCGAACATGCGCCGGTATTGCGCGCTGTGGTGGTGCACGAACTCGCGGTTGACGGACTCCATGAACGCCGCCATGTCGGCCGGGGCCACGTTGCCACCGGCAACCTGCTCGAAAAACGACACGTTACTGCCCGGGCTGATGGTGATCGACACGATCCGCGTGGCGGGAGGCAGCCGCATGGGTTCGACCTGCAACTCCTCGGAACGCCGGAAATCGCAGCACACGCGGATATCGAGCGCGGCGACGTGCGCCTGGTCACGCTCGCTGAGACCCGCGGTGTGGCCGGAACGGAACAACCTGCCCCAGCGCACCCGACGGCCATCGGCAGCCCGATAACCGCCCAGATCGCGGAAGTTGGTGCCCCCTTCGAGCGGCACATCGCGTTGTGCCGCGGTGATCGGCTCGCCCCGCTCCGGCGTCAGGTGGAAATAATGCCTCTGCCCGTCGCGCGCCACGTTGACGCGCACGCCGGAGCTCGCGGCACCGGCCACCGGCACGGCCGCTGCGGCCGCATCCGGGCGCGCATGAGCGCGGACTTCCACCGGGCGCTCGCTGAACTCCTCGGTCCACGACAGCAGGTATTCGCCATCCGCGGTCCGTTCCACATGAATCGGAAATGCCTTGCTCATCGTTTTTCCGGCTCCGCCCCGAGGCCGCTGTTCCAGAACGTGTTGGTCAGCCGCGTAATGAATTCCACCTGTCGCTCCGTCGCTTGCGCGCTGAGCGGGTCGATGCCGAGCAAATCTTCGTAGAGCGGCGCCATCGTCACATAGGACATCACGATATTGTTGAAACCCATGATGATCCACGGCAGCAGCCCGCCATCGTTCGCGGCGAGCCCCGCGTCGGCCGCCGAGGAGCTGCTCGCGATCAGCGGTTTGAACAGGCGCTCGGAGATCATCGCGCGACACGGACCGCCGCAAAGCGCCTCGTGCTGGAGAAGGCGCGCCAGGTTGGGATTCGCGATGTGCATGCGTATCAGGCGTTCCTGCCAGGCGGCGATCCGTGGCCGCGTGATCGGTCCGTTCTGCAATTCCCTCAACGGCTGATTGAAGCGATCGAGCAGGCGCTCGAGTACGGCCTCGTACAGTGCTTCCTTGTTGCGGAAATGGTTGTACAGGCTCGGCGAGCGTATCCCGACGCCGTCCGCCACCTCGCCGAGCGATGCGGCCTTGTAGCCTTTTTCCGCGAACAGGGCTTCGGCGACGTCGAGCACGCGCTCGGCGGTTGATTTCATCCGGGTCTCCGTTGCAAACGGGATTGCGCGCGAGGGCCGGCAGTATATAGCATTGGGTCAACCGCCCAAAGGAGCTCGTCCATGAATCACGATCGCGCCATCGAGAACCTGCTGTACCGCTACGCCGAGCTCATCGACAACGGTGATCTCGAAGGCGTGGCACGACTGTTCGAGCACGGCGAGATTCTCGCCCCTGAGGCCAGCAGCGGCGTCAAGGGCTATGCTGAAGTCCTCGCGATGTATCACAAGTTCACGCGAATCTATCCGGAAACCGGCACGCCGCGCACCCGTCACCTGACCCACAACGCCATCATCGAGGTCAACGAGGCCGGTGACCGTGCCGAGGCCCGCTCCTGTTTCACGGTTTTCCAGGCAACCGACGCATTGCCGTTGCAGCCGATCATCTCCGGGCGCTATCACGATGTATTCGATCGCGTTAACGGTGCATGGCATTTCCGGACGCGCACGATGCTATCCGACCTCCATGGCGACCTGAGCCAGCACCTGTTGTCCGACGCCCCCTGAATACACACACCCGGATGCGGGGCCGAGACGATTCGCAGGCACTGCGCCCACAAAAAGCAAGACCGGCGCGAAGCCGGTCCTGCGGAAGTCGATGACTGGCGGCCCACGCGGGTCACCAGCGGCGTGGGTTCAGGCGGCTGCTTGCAGCGCCAGCGCCTTGATCTGCGCGTTCAGCCGGCTCTTGTGCCGCGCGGCCTTGTTCTTGTGGATGATGCCCTTGTCGGCCATGCGGTCGATCACCGGAACGGCTGCAACATAGGCGGCCTGCGCCTTGGCGGCATCGCCTTCGCCGATTGCCGCAACGACGCGCTTGATGGACGTGCGAACCATGGAGCGGAAGCTCGCGTTATGCTGGCGATGCTTCTCTGCCTGGCGTGCGCGCTTCTTTGCCTGCACAGTATTTGCCACGTTTGAACCCCTGAAATTCTGACCGGGAAAAAGGACGCGGGATTATTCAGTGTTGCCTGGCCAGTGTCAAGGCAACGGGGAATATGCACGGCCGCGAACGCTCACAGCACCACCAGGTTATCGCGGTGGATCAGCTCCTCGTCGTCCTTGTAGCCGAGCGTCTCCTGGATGTGCCGCGACGCCAACCCCATGATCCGCCTGGCTTCCTCGGCACTGTAGTTGACCAGGCCCTTCGCAACCTCGCGCCCGTCGGGCCCGACGCACGACACCAGCTCGCCGCGGGTGAACTCACCGCCGACCTCGCGCACCCCGACCGGCAGCAGGCTGCGCCCGGATTCGCGCAGCACGCGTACCGCTCCCTCGTCCAGCACCAGCCGCCCGCGTACCTGCAGTTGCCCGGCAAGCCATTGTTTTCGCGCGGCCAGCGGCTGCTGTTGGGTGTACAGGTAGGTTCCGATCTCCTTGCCGGCGGCGACTTCGAGCAACACCCCCGGCGCCCTGCCGCCCACGATCACCGTGTCGGCGCCAGAGCGTGCGGCGAGGCGCGCCGCGCGCACCTTGGTGCTCATCCCGCCCCGGCCCAGGTTGCCGGCGCTGGCACCGGCCATGTATTCGAGCGCCTCGTCATTGGCATCGGCGTGGTGCACCATCGGTGCGGCGGGGTCCAGCCGCGGGTCACGGGCGAACAGACCCGGCTGATCGGTCAGGATCACCAGCACATCGGCGTCGATCAGGTTGGCCACCATCGCCGCGAGGGTATCGTTGTCGCCAAAGCGGATTTCCTCGGTGGCCACGGTGTCGTTCTCGTTGATCACCGGCACGACGCCGAGCTCGAGCAGGGTCATCAGCGCGCTGCGCGCATTCAAATAACGACGCCGGTTGGACAGATCATCGTGCACCAGCAGCACCTGTGCGGTGTGCAGACCGTGCTTCTGGAAAAAGCTCTCCCAAGTGTGTACCAGGCCCATCTGGCCTACCGCAGCCGCCGCCTGCAGGCGATGGACCTCGGTGGGCCGGGTCTTCCAGCCAAGCCGTGTCATGCCCTCGGCAACCGAGCCCGATGACACCAGCACCAGTTCGATGCCACGGGCGCGCAACGCCGCCATTTGTTCAACCCATTCGGCGATCGCGGCATGATGCAGGCCGCGGCCGTTATCGGTCAGGAGGGCGCTGCCAATTTTCACCACCCAGCGCCGGGCGCGGGTCAGGTCACTTCGATCACTCATGAGGCTATTGTGCTCATTCCGCGGCGCTGCGGGCAGGTGTTGCGAGTGGTGAAATTACGCAGGCTCAGGGAGCGTAAAAAACCTCGGTATCGCCATCGTCATCATCCTCGCCCCAGTCCGCCTCATCGGCGGCATCTGCCGCGAGCCCGGCCCGCGCGCGCCGCCGCGCTTCGGCAAGGGCCGCTATGCGCTCGCGCGATTCCGCCTGCATGCGTTGCTGCACGGCCCGCTCGACGGCAGCCGCCTCGGGGTCGAGTTCCTCGGCCTGCCGCTGCTCCTCGATGTGGCGCATGATTGCCCGGCACAGCGCTTCGGTGCCATCGGCCGCGAGCGCCGAGATCCGGAACACCGGTGCCTCATGCCATCCCAGCCCGTCGACGATCGCCGCGCAGGCGCCTTCGACTTCATCGAGCGGCAGCAGGTCGGTCTTGTTCAGCACCAGCCAGCGCTCGCGCGCGGCAAGGGTTGGGCTGAATCGCTGCAGTTCGCGCTCGATCGCACGGACTGTTTCAACCGGATCGCTGCCATCGAGCGGCGCGACATCGACCAGGTGCAGCAGCAGGCGGGTGCGCGTCAGGTGCTTGAGAAACCGGATACCCAGCCCGGCACCCTCGGAAGCGCCCTCGATCAGCCCCGGAATGTCGGCGATGACAAAGCTGCGATGCTGCTCGACCCGCACCACGCCGAGGTTGGGAACCAGGGTCGTGAACGGGTAGTCCGCGACTTTCGGGCGGGCCGAGGAAACGGCGCGTATCAGGGTCGACTTGCCCGCATTGGGCATGCCGAGCAGACCCACGTCCGCCAGGACCTTGAGTTCGAGCCGCAGGTTGCGGCTGGCTCCTTCGGAACCCGGGGAGTTCTGCCGCGGCGCACGATTGGTGCTCGATTTGTAGCGCGTGTTGCCGAGACCGTGAAAACCTCCCTGCGCGACCAGCAAGCGGTCGCCGGCGCGGGCCAGATCGCCGATCACCTCGGCGGTGTCATCGTCCAGCACCGTGGTACCGACCGGCACCGGCAACAGCAGGTCCTCGCCACTCCTTCCCGTGCAACGGGCACCGGAACCGGCCTTGCCGTTTGCGGCGCGAAACTGGCGGGTATAGCGGTAATCGACCATGGTATTCAGCGCTTCGTCGGCGACCAGGTAGATGCTTCCGCCGTCGCCACCGTCACCGCCGTCGGGGCCGCCAAAGGGCACGGCCTTCTCGCGGCGGAAGCTGACACAGCCACTTCCGCCGTTGCCGGCCTGCACGTGGATGAGCGCTTCGTCGACGAATTTCATAAACAAAAACCCCGCCGGTCAGGCGGGGTCCGATGCATGCGCTGCGGGCTCAGGCCGGAACGATACTGACCGTGCGGCGGCTGCGCGGGCCCTTGATCGTGAACGCCACGCGTCCATCGGCCTTCGCGAACAGCGTGTGATCGGTGCCACAGCCAACGTTTTCGCCGGGGTGGAACTGCGTACCGCGCTGACGCACGATGATGTTGCCGGCTTTCACCACCTGGCCGCCGAATCGCTTCACGCCGAGCCGCTTGCTCTGCGAATCGCGTCCATTGCGGGTGCTGCCACCTGCTTTCTTGTGTGCCATGACTTTCTCCTTTGCGTCTTAACCAGCGGATATCCCGGTAATCCGGACTTCAGTGAACCATTGCCGGTGCCCGGTTTCACGCTTGTAGTGCTTGCGACGGCGGAACTTCATGATGCGCACCTTGTCGTGACGACCATGTTGCAGCACCTCGGCCGATACCGTGCTGCCGGCCAGGTAGGGACTGCCGACCTGCACCTCGGCGCCGGCACCCACCAGCAGGACCTTGTCGAAATTCAGGGTTTCGCCGGTAGCGACTTCCAGCTTCTCGAGTTTCAGGACTTCGCCTTCCTTCACCCGGTGCTGCTTGCCACCGCTCTCAATGACCGCGTACATGATGATTCTCCGTTTTCGCGCCTGAATGCATTTGTAAATTACCCCTCGAGGGGTTTGTGCGGCGAGGATTCGCCGGGGCATTCCAGGCACCCCGGGCCAGGATCAAGGCAGCGGGGTTTGTTCAGGGCCGCGAATTCTAGGTGATAGGCCCCCGGCCGGGCAAGTCGTTTGATGCCGTGAATAATCCTGTCTTCGCGCACCGTCGCGCGGGCGCCCCGTTAGCGGCGCACCGAATCCCGGTTTCCCGGCGGTTGACAGCCCGCCGCTGCGTTCCTAGCATGCCGTCGCCCCAGTGAAACGCAGCGCATCGATGAACCACATCTCGGCGGCCATTCGCGAGGATTTCGAGGCCGTCAATCGCCTCGTCGTCGCCAAACTCCATTCCGATGTCGGCCTGGTCGAGAATATCGGCCAATACATCGTCGAGGGTGGGGGCAAACGCCTGCGCCCGCTGATCACGCTGCTGTGCGCACGCGCGCTCGGGTATGCCGGAACGCGCCATATAGAGCTCGCCACCGTTATCGAGTTCCTGCATACGGCAACGCTGCTGCACGATGACGTCGTGGACGTGTCCGCCATGCGGCGCGGCCGCGCCACGGCCAATGCCAACTGGGGCAATGCTCCGAGCGTGCTGGTCGGGGACTTCATCTATTCCCGGGCATTCCAGCTGCTGGTCGGGATCGGCGATATCGCGATCCTGCGTCTGCTGTCGGACACCACCAACGAAATCGCGGAAGGCGAAGTCGAGCAACTCACCCGCGCCGGTGATCCGCAAACCACCACGGCGCAATACATGCAGGTGATCCGCAAGAAAACCGCGGTCCTGTTCGCTGCGGCCGCGCAGGGCGCTGCCCTGCTCGCCGGGGCCGACGCGGCCACCGAGCAGGCGCTGCGGACCTTCGGGCTGAACCTGGGTATCGCCTTCCAGCTGATCGACGACGTGCTCGATTACAGCGGGGACCCTAAGCTCATGGGTAAAAACGTGGGTGACGACCTCGCCGAGGGCAAACCCACGTTGCCACTGATCCACGCCATGGCGAATGCTCCCGCAGCCGAGGCACAATGCGTTCGCCAGGCAATACTCGAGCGCGACAGCAGCGCCATCGATGCCGTGCTCGGCACGGTTCAACGCTGCGGGGCGCTGGACTACGCGCGCTCCGTCGCGCTCGAGCACCGCGAACTCGCGATTGCCGCGCTGGACTGCATCCCGGAAAGCGAGTTCCGCCACAATCTGCTGACCATCACCGACCTCGCCATCGACCGCCAGGCCTGAGATCGCCGCCGCCCCGGGGCGCTTGGCGACCGGCAAGTGTGACCAGTTTCGCGGTTTCGCAACGCCAACACCCGTTTGACCGGACAGCGCCTTGCCATGGGCCAGTGGCGTCGTAGACTTTCAGCGCGGACTAAAATTCACCTCGAGGAGCATGGTATGCGCAAGCTCGTGTTGGCATCGGCTGTCGCGATGCTTGTCACCCAGGTCGCGGCGATCGATGCATTCGCTGTCGCGGCGCCGGACAACAGCACCAACCAGCCACCCATCGCCAACCCCGACTCGGCGAGCACACCGTACCAGACCCCGGTAACGATCGAGGTACTGGCCAACGACAGCGATCCCGACGGTGACTCACTTGGTGTGGGTTTGCGGACCAGTGGCGCCAACGGAAAGACGGTAAAGACCCACGACACCGTCACCTACACACCGAAAGCAGGATTCTACGGAACCGACACATTCACCTATATCGTTGCCGATGGCAGATTGGGACATGCTACCGGCACCGTAACGGTCACGGTCGCCCCACCCTCCAACTTTCCGCCGAAGGCGGTCGATGACAATGTGTCCACCCGGGCAGGCGAGCCTGTATCGATCGATGTACTGAGCAACGACACCGACCCCGAAGGCGATGCAATTGCGATAACGGCGACGTCCAAAGCTGCGAATGGCACCCGCAGCCGCAAGGGGGCAATCATCACGTATACGCCGAAGCCCGGTTTTGTCGGCACCGATACGCTCAGGTATGCCATTGTCGACAGCAACAACGGGCCTGACGTCGGCAGGCTGAACATCACGGTGTTGCCCGAGTCCGCACCGGAACCCGAGCCCATACCGCTGCCGACCCAGCAACAAAGCGGCGGTAGCGTGACCATCGAGGCGGAACAGTTCTCGGCCAATGTCAAGAACGGCGCACAGTGGATCGGCCCTGTTTCTCCTGCCGGTGCCTCGGGTGGCAAAGCCATGGAGGCTCCGCTCGATGGGCAGCCACGGCTCGAGTACCAGGTGAATTTCAGCCAGAGTGGCACCTACTACGTGTGGATTCGCAGCTATGCGCTGAATGCCAGCACCAACTCGGTGCGATTCGGTGTCGATGGCAGCTGGTCGGACACGGTCGTCTCGGTGTCGCCGTACAACAGCTGGCAGTGGGAAGGACCGTTCGCGATGACGGTGGCGAGCAAGGGAATCCACACGCTCGGCATCACCCGCCGCGAGTCCTCGACCCTGGTTGACAAGATTTTCATCGGCACCAGTTCAACCGCGGACCCCAGCGGCACCGAACCGGATCCTGCACCAGCGCCTGCTCCCGCTCCGGATCCAGCGCCTGCTCCCGCTCCGGATCCAGCGCCTGCGCCTGCTCCAGATCCCGCGCCTGCTCCTGCTCCTGCTCCGGATCCAGCGCCTGCCCCGGATCCGGCACCGGCTCCCGAGCCCGCTCCGACGCCAGCACCGGCTCCCGTCCCGGCACCCGTACCAGCCGGACAAGCCAAGCTGTCCTGGTCGATTCCGACCACGCGTGCGAACGGTTCGCCGCTGGCGCCCGGCGAACTTGCCGGCTACGAGATTTATGTCCTCCGCGAATCGTCCGGAGAGAGCATGGTGCTCAAGATCAACAACCCGCTCGACTCGAGCTATACGGTGAGCGGCATGGCCCCCGACGTCTATCATTTTTCGATGAGCGCCAAGGATACTGCCGGCAAACTGAGCGCCCTCTCCGCGGTGGTGAGCAAGAACGTGCAATAACCACGCGGTTCACCGGGGCGGCGACCGGGCCGATGCCGTAACGCAGCGGCTTGGCCTTCGGGCGCGATGGGGCCCGCCCTCGTGCCTGGCTGCCGTTCATTCCCTCGCCACGACCATTCCCGGTTGCGGGATCCAAATCCCCTGTCCCACGCCCCGATCCAGACTCCAGCGCGCGAATCGTGCGATAGTGCGCCCATGGGCGCTGCTATATTTAGCAGCTGATACTGTGAGAAAATCGATCGGATGAGTATCGAGCAAAGCAAACCCGAACTACCCCAGGCATCGCCGTCTTCACTGCTGGGCATGCTGTCCAGAATCACCGTCGTGGCACTCACCAGCCACCTCGAATCCATGTTCAATGCCTGCGACGATCTGTTTTTCGACCTCGCCAGTCGCGCCAAGAGCAACCAGGATCAGAACCTCTATTTCGAATCGCTGCGCGAGATCAGGCTGCGCAAGAGCGCCATCATTGCCGATGTGGGCCAGATCGTGGCCAACAACTTCGCCACCATCGATCGCAATGCGCGCAAACCCGCCAAAGGCCAGGACAAGCACCAGGCGCCCCGACCCGAAGACCTCGAGCTGATCACCCAGGACCAGGTCGAAAAGGACGTACTCGTTACCGACATGGTGTCGAACGCACGGCTCGACTTCCAGGCGGAACTCTACCAACTGCACGAACGCATGCTGCAGATCACGTCCAAGCGTTTTGAACTGCACGCCAATCCGTTCGACCCCGGCCAGATCACGGCCGCCTTCGTCAGCGCGTGCGAACACGCGGATATCGAGCTCAAGATCCTCAAGCTCCTCTACAAGCAGTTCGATCGCGACGTGCTGCGGCTCATTGCCGATCTCTACCACCGCGCCAACCAGGTCCTGATCGACGCCCACATCCTGCCGAATCTTTCGCCGCTGAGTCCGCGCAAGGCGAAAAAGTACGATCTCCCGGCGACACCGGCCGCCGCGTCTCCCGCTGCGCCGGCGCCGAACGACGAGAGCGCGGGAGGAATTCCCGTATCAAGCCCCGAAATGCAGGAGCTGGCGCACCTGCTCGGGCGCCTGCGCAGCAATGGCGTGCGCATGCCGATGTTCCCCAACTTTCCGCCGGCCGGCACCGCGGGTCCGCCACTGGAGCGCGACGAGCTGGTGTCGATGCTCTCGGAAATGCAGCTGCAACCGGCACAGCAGAACAGCGACGGCGTGACCCAGCCGATAGACATACGCCAGGCCATCGATTCGATCATGAGCTCGCGCGGCCAGGTCAGTGTCGGGCGGGCGGATGAGGACATCATCAATGTCGTTGCGATGTTTTTCGACATCATCCTCGATGACCGCAACCTGCCGATCGAGATCCAGGCACTGGTGAGCCGCTTGCAACTGCCGATACTCAAGGTCGCGCTGAAGGACCGCTCGTTTTTCACCGACCGCAAACATCCCGCGCGCCAGCTCATCAACGAGATTGCACGCACCAGCATCGGCTGGGAATCCAGCAGCAAGGATACCCAGGATGCATTGTTCATCCGGCTGACGGAGCTGGTGGAACAGGTGCTGCAGAGCGCGGATGACCAGAGCGGCATATTCGAGAAATGCCTGTCCGACCTGATGGGCTTCATCGAGCGCAACGAACAGCGCGTGGCCAAGGTGGAAAAACGCACGGCCGAGAAAGCCGCCGCCGACGCGCGCACCACCAAGGCACGCGACATGGTGCGGCACGTGCTGCACGAGCGCCTGGAAGGCAAGCAATTGCCGACCGAAATCACCAGCTTCCTGGTCGAGGACTGGCAGCAGTTCCTGCAACTCGTTTACCTCAGGCAGGGCAAGGACAGCGCCGAGTGGATCGATGCGGTGCAGACGGTGGATGACCTCGTGTGGTCGGTGCAGCCCCATGAAGACGAGAAATCACGCGTACGGCTCGAGCGCCTGCTGCCCGATCTCGACCGCCGCATGGCCGCCGGCCTCGAGAAGACCCGCAGCCATGCCGATGATGCGCGGGCGCGCCTGGAAGTGATACGCGAAGTACAGCGCAAACTTCTCACGCCGGACAGCACGCCGCTGCCGCTGGAGCCGCTTACGCCCTCGCAGCAGGAACAGATCACGCCGCAGCGATCGGACGAGGAAAAATCCTGGAAGGAGATGACGGCCGTCGAGCGCCAGAAGGTCAAGTACGAAGCGCTGATGTACGAATTCCTGAAACGTGTCGATGACGTGCCGATCGGCACCTGGCTGCTCTACGACGATCTGCGTCGCGGCGCGACGCGGCGCTGCAAGCTTTCCTCGCGCATCGACGAAACCCGCACCTTCCTGTTCGTGAATCGCGTGGGCGTGCAGGTATACGAAAAGCCACGCAAGGCGTTTGCCTACGATATGCAGATGGGGCACGCGCGCATCATCGAAGACACGCCGCTGTTTGATCGCACCATCGAGCGCATCTCGTCGAACCTGCGCAAGATGGCCGGCGATACCTGAACCGGACCTGGTACCGTGAACAACAGCACGATCCTGTTTGGCGCGGGCGCGGCGGGCTATCTGTTCGCGGCACTGGCGTTCTACCGCTACCGGCACAAGATCCTCGATGCCCTTTCCGGCGTGGCGTGCGTCACGGGCCTTGCGATCTGGCAGGCGACCCTTTCCTGGGACAGCGTGCAGGCGATTCCGCAAGGCGCGCTGATCCTGGTGGAACTGTTCCGGGCCGTGGTAATCATCTACTGCCTTCAGCACATCATGAAAACCGTCGTGGGCAGCGGCATCACCCGCGCCGCCATGAGCACCACCCTGGCACTCGCGATCGCGATGCCGCTGGCGATCGCACTCGGCTACCCGGCCCTGATCGCGTTCCCGAGCCCGGATTACTTGACGATCCAGCGTGCCTGGGTCGGGATCTTTGTCGCGCTCGGATTGCTGATCGCGATCGAGCAGGTATTCCGCAATACCGACACCTCGCTGGCGGTGCTGCGCTATGCCTGCATCGGACTGGGCGTGACGGCGGTATACGATCTTTATCTTTACGCCGACACGCTGATTTTCGAACGCCTCGATCTCGACCAGTGGAGCGCGCGCGGCGGCATCAATGCGCTGGTCTCGTTTTTCGTCGCGTTCGCGGTCGGGCGCAGCAGACCGAACCAGCTGATTTCGGTTTCACGCAACGTGGTGTTCTACACCACCAGCCTGACCGCCGCGGGGCTGTTCCTGCTGACGATTTCGGCGGTCGGTTACGCAATCCGCAAATACGGCGGCACCTGGGGCACCGTTTTCGAACTGATGCTGTTCTTCGGCGCGATAATGCTGGTGGCAATCACCGCATTGTCGCAGCGTGCGCGCGACCAGCTGCGCGTGTATATCTCCAAGAATTTCTTTGCCCTGCGCTACGACTATCGCAAGGAGTGGCTGCACCTGATCGCGCAACTCAGCGGCAGGGACAGCCAGGAACACCTGTACGTGAGGGCGATCCGCGTGCTGGCCGATCTCTACAAGTCTCCCGGCGGCCTTATCTGGCTCGCACAGGAGGAAAGTTTCGTGCCCACCGCGACCTTCCGGGTCAGATTGCCGGATGACTGCCGGGAGTCCATCGACTCGCCGTTCTGCAAACGCCTGGCACAGGAGTGGATATTCGAGATCGGGGTTCGCTCGCACCGCGCTCTCGATCTGCCGCCCCTGCCCTCATGGATCCCGAACGTTGCGGATATCGCCGTCGTGGTCCCGCTGCTGGACGAGGAAGCGCTGATCGGCTTTGTCGGTCTGCAGCGCTCGCTCGGCTTCACGAAGCTCACCTGGGAAGACCTCGACATCATGAAAGCTGCCGCGCGCGAGGTCGCCAGCAACGTGGCGCGCTACCAATCGGCCGAGCAGCTCGCGAGCGCACGCCAGTTCGACACCTACCATCAGCTGACCGCATTCATCATGCACGACCTGAAAAACCTGATCGCGCAGCAGGAACTGGTGGTGAAAAACGCGGCCAAGCACAAGGAGAATCCCGCGTTCGTCGAGGATGCGATCGAAACCATCCAGAACTCGGTGGCCCGGATGAGCTCGCTGCTCGGCAAGCTGCAACAGAAAGAACCCGCGGAACGGCGCCCGGTCGCGCTGCAGGACGTCCTGATCGAGGTCATGCGCAAATGCGAATCGCTCAAGCCAAAGCCCGCGCTGCGCATCGATGATCGTGAACTGCGCGTACTCAGTGACCGCGATCACCTGATCATGGTCATGAGTCATCTCATCAAGAACGCCCAGGAAGCCACCCGCGATGACGGATTCGTCGATGTGATCCTGAGCCGCCAGGGAGAATTCGCGCTGCTCGAAATCGAGGACAACGGCAGTGGAATGGATCCTGATTTCCTGCGCAACCGGCTGTTCCGGCCCTTCGAGAGCACAAAGGCCGGCAAGGGCATGGGCATTGGTGCCTACCAGGCGCGTGAATTCATCCATAATATCGGGGGTGACATCAAGGTGCAGAGCACACCGGGCACCGGCACGACGTTCCGCATCACCATTCCACTGGCCGACACGATCGCCACCGATACCGCCGAGCAGGGATTCAGCCGCCGATGAGCAAGAACGAAACCGCACGCACGCTGCTTATCGTCGAGGACGACGAGGGACTGCAACGCCAGTTGCGCTGGCACTTCGAGGGATATGAGGTATTGCAGGCACGCGATCGCGAATCCGCGCTGGCCGAGGTCCGCCGTGCGGAACCCGCGGTGGTATTGCAGGATCTCGGCCTGCCGCCCGACGAGGAAGGCGTCGAGGAGGGTTTCCGGTGCGTGCAGGAGATCCTCAGCATCAAGCCGACCACGAAGATCATCGTTGTCACCGGGCATCACGAGACACGCAACGCGCTGCGTGCCATCGAACTGGGTGCCTGCGATTTTTACGAGAAACCGGTCGATACCGACGTGCTCGATCTGATCGTGCAGCGCGCCTACCACATCCACGCGCTCGAGGAACAGAACCGCAAGCTCAGCGAAACCCATCGCTCGCCGCTCGATGGCGTGATCGCCGCCGACCCGCGCATGCTTGCGATCTGTCGCATGGTAGAGAAGGTGGCTCCGATCAGCGTCACCTGCCTGCTGCTTGGCGAAAGCGGCACCGGCAAGGAAGTGTTTGCCCGCGCCATTCACGATCTGAGTCCACGCGCCGGGCAGGCATTCGTGGCCATCAACTGCGCCGCGGTACCGGGAAACGCTGATGGAAAGCGAACTGTTCGGTTACGAGAAGGGAGCGTTCACCGGCGCACACAAGCGCACCTCGGCAAGGTGGAGTCGGCCGTCAACGGCACCCTGTTCCTGGACGAAATCGGCGATATGCCGCTCGCGCTCCAGTCCAAGATGCTGCGCTTCCTGCAGCAGCGGGTGATCGAGCGCGTGGGTGGCCGCGAAGAGATCCCGGTCGATGTGCGGGTGGTGTGCGCCACCAACAGGAACCTGCAGCAAATGGTGAGCGAAGGGACCTTCCGCGAAGATCTGTACTACCGCATCAGCGAGATCGTGATCGACATCCCGCCGCTGCGCGAGCGCCTCGGCGACCGGATCCTGCTGGCGCGCCACCTGCTCACATTGTTTGCAAAGGAACACAACCCGAAGGTCGGCGGACTCACGACCGACGCGGCGGCGGCCGTGGAGGAGTACCCCTGGCCAGGCAATATCCGGGAGATGCAGAATCGCATCAAGCGGGCGGTGATCATGGCCGAAAACAAGCTGGTTACTCCCGAAGACCTGGGCCTGACCGCCAGCGGCGAAATGGCCGACATGCCGCTGAACCTGCGCGAAGTACGCCAGGACGCCGAGACCACGGCAATCGTGCGGGCCATCTCGTTTTCGGGCGGCAATATTTCAAACGCCGCCAAACTGCTCGGCATCACCCGGCCCACGCTGTATGACCTGATGAACAAATACGGGATCGAATCGCCCGAGTGATCAGGGAGCCGGATCGCGATTGATCACGACTCCCGCCAGCTTGTCGCGGCCGATGGCGTCTGCCGCATCGCGTACCTGGCTGATGCTCACCTCGCCGTAGGGAACCACCAGCACCATGAAATCGCACCAGCGTGAGAGCGCGCGTGCGGTATCCGGCTGCGTCGAGGGAGGAACATCCACGATCACGTAACGGTCGCTGTAGCGCGAGCGCGCCGCCTGCAACAGGTGCTGCATCCCGGCGGAATTGAGCAGGCGCGTTTCCGCGAACGCCTTGCCATAGGGAATGACGCGCAAACGCGGAATGCGCGACGAATAGATGATGCCTTCGATATCGATCGCCGGATCCTGCAGGTACTCCGTGAGCCCGTAATCGGGAGGCAGCATCAGCAACTGCTGGATCGTCGGGTTGCCCGGACCGGCCTCGACCAGCAAGGCCGTGCGGTGGTGATCGAGCGCGACCGTGGCGGCCAGGTTCAGGCTGACGAAGCTGGCACCACCCCCCGGGGTAATGGAGGTCACACCAACAACAAAATTCTTGCGGTCGGCACGCTCGAGCAATTTTCCGAGCAAACCCTGGAATGACTCGAGTACCGCGGTGTCCGGCATCAGGGGATGAACGATCTGCAGCCGGTCGAGCTCCGCCGGCGCCAGCCGGGGAATATCCGCCATCTCGGTGATGCGGGCGCGCGTGCCGCCTTCCAATTCATTGCGGGGGCCATGCATGTCCGCGGGACTCATCCGAACACCACCGTGAATCCAATATGCGCGATCAGCGTACACGCGACCAGCAATGCCACCAGCATGACGCGCCAGCGCACCTCGCCCGCCGCCTGGGGCGGGTGGTACGCCGGGATCAACGCCAGCACGGCGACCTCCACATCGGTCACGATCGCACCCGGTGCGCGCACCTTGTCATCCACCAGAATGGCGCCCAGCAAACGTATCAGGGCCACGAACAACCCGCCCACCAGCGCCGCCAGTACAAACGCCCAAGCCGGCAAACCGTCCGGGCGCCCGGGCATGACCGGTGGCGTCACGATCTGAAAGGGCAGCTGCGCAGGAGTGGTGCGCATCTCCAGCTCCATGCGCGCCTCCTGGAGCCGCACCTTCAACTGTTGAGCGAGAGCTGCCGAGGTATCGTATTCATTCTGCAGCGTCCGGATCTGCTGGTTGGTCTGCTGCAGACCCGCGGTCTCGGAGCGGGCCGTGGAGAGCATGGCGGTCAGGTCCGTGCGCCGCTTCTCCCTGACCGACAACTCGTTTCGCAGCGAAACCAGGCGCGCGTCGATCTCGGCCTGCTGCGGCTTGAGCTCGCGCTCGATACGCGCCTGGACCCGCGCGCGCTCGTCCTGTGCTGCCGCCAGCTCGACATCGAGCCGCCCGATTTCCGCCTCCATGCTCTCCACTCGCCCCACGTCAGGGCTCCCGCCTGCCCGCAATGCCGTCAGCTGCGCGCGCAGTGTCACGATTTTCCGCTCGATGGCTCCGGGTGCGTCAAGCGCAGGCCGCAATGCCGCCTGCTGCTTGCGAACATCCTCCAGCCGCGCGCCCAGCAGCTTCTGCAGATCGTTGTTCTCGCGGATCTCCAGCGCCAGTGTATCCATCTCGCCCTGGAGCTGGCCGAGCCTTGCCCCATGCGCCGACTCGCCGCCCTCGGGCAATTCCGCGATTGCCGTGTTCAGCCTTTGCTCGGCATCGGCCAGGCGCTTTTCCGACTCGCGCAGATCGGTGAGCAAATCCTGTTCCTTGGCGCGCAGGCCGCTGCGCAAAAGCTCGGTTTCATCGCGAATCAAACCCACCAGCAGCGTGTTCATGCCGGCAAACGCCTGCTGGGCAGACGAGGCGGACAAATCGGCGTGCAGCAGCGCCCCGGAAAGATTCGTCACCAACTGCCCATCCGGGACATTGACGTTGGAACCCAGGTACTCGCGCACCCGGTTGCTCACCTCCTCGAGCAGCGGTGGCGCGACTTCGAAGCGCATTTCGGCGCTGGAAGTGTAATTGCGCGGATACAGGGCGGCGGCAACGAGCAACAGCAGGCTGGTGACACAAAACGCGACCACCGTGGACAGGCGTCGCCGGCGCAGTTCCTTTTGTGCAAGCTGCAGAATGCTCATCACTCGGCCTGAGCGCAGGACCATCGGTCCGGTGAAATCATGAGAGCGAACGGTCAGGAATGTTCATTATTGAGCCCCGACCGCTGATCGCTGGAGTATCGGCGCAAAGTATAGACGATGCCCGCGGCCCGCATCAAGACTTGCTACCCGGCGGTCGCCCGAGCAGACACCTGCCCGATGCCAATGGAAGGTCGCCGGGCCGCGGGCGTACACGAGATCCGAATTCGCGAGGGTGCCGAAAGCGAAGCGCATATAAATAGCCCATGGCACTGGCATCGATGTACTCGAGCCCGCTCACATCGATCTCCAGGCGTGAACCTGCAGTCAGCTCGCCCAGGGATTCCCGCAGTTGCGGCAAGCTGTCGCGATCCAGGCGGCCGCTCAGGCGCAAACGCGCGTGCGGGCGTGGAAGCCATGGCTTCCACGCCGAGCACGCCTTGGTCCACAGCCGCAGCACAACAGCGGCACCACGGAGCAGACGAACAATCGTCCCAGCAACAAGCCATCGAACAGGTAGCGCTTCCACAACGCCGGCTCTTCCCGAATTCGCCAGAGCCTCCAGGCCCAGGCGCTGCATAATCTGCGGTGCGCGATTGGCGCGCCCGGCAAGAAAATTGACCACCAGACGATCGCGGCCGCTCCTGACCCGGCCCACCGCCTCATCGAGCGTCAGCACATCGACGGGCAAACCTAGCAGCCAGAAAATCTCCTTCATCGGCTTTGGCCCGAAACGGATCAGGAACCGGCAAGCTCGGGCATCGCGATATCGACACCCTTGATTTCGAGCACCATCTCCCGCAACCGCTCCCGGTCGGTATCCGGTTTGGCCGCTGCGATCAGCTGGCGAATGATGCGCTTGGCGCGGATCACATCGAGCACCAGGTCCACCGTTATCAGGGTTTGCTCTTCGGCAAAGCCATAGACCAGGCACATATCGCAGATGTTGTTGATGCTGCGCGGGATGCCGCGGCAGTAGTAATCGATGGCCGCCAGCGCGTAGCGATCGAAGAGTTCGACCTTGCCGCCCGCGACGGTCACACGATGATTGATGTAATTGCGCGTTTCATTGAAATCGAGGGCGTTGACATGGTGCTCGACCGAAATCCGCTGGGCCAGCTGCCGCAGTTCGTTGCTGGCGAGAATATCGCTCAGTTCCGGCTGGCCGACCAGAATCAGCTGCAGCATCACCTGCTCGGTGATGTTGATGTTGCTGAGCAGGCGCAACTCCTCCAGCGTCCAGGTATCCATGTTCTGGGCTTCGTCGACGATCAGCACCACGCGCGAACCATTGGCATGCTGCTGGGCAACGAAGTCCACCAGGCGCTCGTACATGGTGACCTTGTCCTTGTCTCCCGTATCCAGGCCAAAGGCCCACAGGATCCAGGACAGCAGGTCGCCGAATTTCTGATGGGTATTGGTAATGACCCCGACCGTGCAATCCTGCGTGATGTGCTTCAGGAGGTAGCGGATCATCGTCGTCTTGCCGGCACCGATCTCCCCGGTGATCAGGGTAAACCCCGCCTGGTTGGTCAAGCCGTACTCGAGCATCGCCATCGCCACGGCGTGCTGCTTGCCAAGATACAGAAAATCGGGGTCCGGGGTCAGCGAAAACGGCTTGCGATTGAGCCCGTAGAATGCTTCGTACATGATTTTCGGCGGGTTCCGGATGCTGATCTGCTGAATCAGATTAGTATAACATCAGCCCTTCGCAACAGACTCGGATTGCCGAGACCTACGGCATGCCCGCAGGATCCAAGGGTCATTGCTATCGAAGGTATGGCCGCTGGAGGCGTCGCCGAATGAAAGTACTGGTCGTGTCGCACGGCTTCCAGGAGCATTACACGATCGGATTTGCGAACGGGCTCGCGCAAACCGGCATCGAGGTACTACTGGTGCGCTCGAGCACGCTCGACTCCAGCAGTCTCGACCCGGCGATCCGCTCGTTCGATCTCGGTCAGAATACCGGGGAGCGCTATTCGAAGTTGCGCAAAGCCGCACGCTTTCTCAAATATCACCTCTCGCTGCTCGTGTTGCCGATCATTCATTTCAACTCGAATATCCATATCATCGGCCTGCTGCGGCATGAACTGCTTACCGGGCTTGTCGAGGGCCTGGTCTTTCGGTTGTTGTCGAAGCGATACGTGCTGACAGTCCACAATATCCTTCCCCATGACCGCCACACGGCGTGGAACCGATTCCTGTACGGGGTGATATATCGCATTCCGCATGTGCTGGTCGTCCATACGGCCAAAATGCGCGATGAACTGATCAGCCAGTTCAATATCAACGCCGACCGAATCCAGATACTCGAGCACGGCCTGAATGACGCCGTGCCGGACCATGGCTGGAGCATGAAGCAGTGCAGGGAAGCGCTCGCCATACCCCAAAACGCACTTGCACTGCTCTTTTTTGGCCGAATTGCCCCGTACAAGGGGCTGGATACGCTGCTCGAAGCCTTCAAAGAACTCGGGGCGCCATATCATCTGGTGATAGCCGGTGCACCGATAAGCGAAGCCTACGGAGCCGAAATCCGCCAATTGATCGACGCCACCCGTCGAAATCACGCATCAGCGACATGCTCGACTGGATCGCGGACAAGGATATCGCGACGTATTTCCGAGCCTGCGATTGCCTGGTCATGCCGTACCGGCATATCGACCAGAGCGGGCTGGTGTTCCTGTCGCTGCGTTTTGGTTTGCCCCTGATATCCTTCGATGTGGGCTCGGTACGGGACTATATCGGAGAAGGAGTCGGCCTGGTCGTCGAGGAAAAGAGCAGCCGGGCGCTTGCCAGCGCGATCGAGCAGTTCCGCGCCAACCACGGTGCCTATTCGCGAGAAGCGATAATTGAATATTCAAAGCAATTCAGTTGGGAGAGTGTGATGTCAACCCTCACGCATGTTTACAAGCACTGAGGACAAGGAACTCACGGCGTGTTGATCAAACGAATATTTACATCACGCCTTCAAACGATCGCGCGGCCTCAGTTAATTGGCGTCGGTTGATGCGATTCACGATGCGAAGCAATCGCAAAACCGCGCGACGGTATCCAGAACTGTCGATGCCCGTGTTGTGGTGCTCAACTTGAGCGTACCGATGGTCCGACTCGACGTCTATTATTTCAGGATATTTATCGGGACGCCGAATTAATCGCTCTCCAAAATACGTTCCTGACATGATCTGAAAGCGGGTTTAGATTAATGCGCTCCAAGCAACATTCATGTTTTCCAAAAAAGAACTGGTCTCATTTACATCATCTGAATTTTCTCCAGGATATCCAATAATCAATGTAATACGTACGCTGATACCGGCAGTTCGTGCATCCAAAAGGAATCGGCTTGTCGTGTCGGGATCAGTACCTTTCGCCATTTTGGATAGTACCCTTGCTCCCGATTCCATGCCAGTAGTCAACCGCACCATGCCCGATTTTCGAGCTAGTTGCAGCTCTCGCAGGCTCAGTCCTTCCGAACTTCTATTTCCGACATGTACGGATCCGATCCAGCGGGCTCCGGGAACTATCCGCTGCATTTCGCCGATGATTGCATGCCAAATTTGCAGGTCAGAGTTCAGCTTGAGGTCAGTGAATACGAATAGCGAAGAATCATGAATGCTGGCCTGACGAGCAATCTCATCCAGTACCGATCCTGTTCGGATACAGGTGCCATGGAAAATCGGTATAGTCTGGAAATGCGACGCTATCCAAGTCGGTCAGGGGGGGAGATGTCAAAGGTGTTTTGCGATCACGATTCCAAACACCGGGAATATGCTCGAATGAACCGCCAGCTACAGCGGTCTTCAGGATCTCATCGAGATGAAGATCAACCTCTCCGCCCACAAGTGCAGTAAGCCCAGGGATATCCATCCATTCTCGAGCGACATCGCCGACCGAAAAGTAGGGACCTCCGAGCACAAGCGCAACTTTCCGATCATGGCAAACTTCACCAAGCGCAAAGCAGTGTTCGAAATACATAAGATAGGTTGAAATCAGAACTACGTCATAGCTCTTCTCGTCGAGTCTACGGGTGAACTCTTCAACCATTGGAACTTTGGAGCGATACAACTGAGACGACATTCTGGCGGCAAATCGCTTACGGATCGAACGAATAGTGCTATTTCTTGAGACACCTGTACCGTAACGTATGGCCTGATCAATCCATCCCCACGCCGGCGGCACAGGTTCTCGAGATACACCTTTTACGCCATTGGACATTGGCGCCATGACGTCGACTTCTATGTTTGCCCGTCGCAGGTTTGCCGCGAGATATCCGACGGCTATCGACGGGTAAAGCGCAAAATTGTTCAGGTCAATTATCAATGCGCGCATCAAATACCGCCTCTATATTTCTTTTCAACTGAGATTCTGATTGATATAGCTGCTATTGTCAGTGGAAATTTTCGGGAGTGTGATCTGCCGGTAATCCCCTCTTTTTAGCTGCCGACAGAAGTGGAGTTATGCGGCCACGGCCACTTTCTGCATTGGAGTGATGATCGATATGTTGGCGCATTTCTTAAAAGTAGATTTCGTATGAGCACCTATACTCGACGTCCCCCCAACTTTGAGTAGCGAAACGGTTTAGAGTCTAACCCCGGCGAGGAGGTTGGGAGACGGCAGCGGTTTACAGAAGAACAGATCATCGGTTTCCTGAAGGAATGCGATACCAGGTTCCGGTGAAGGAGTTGTGTCGGCGGCACGGGTTCTCGGAGGCGAGCTACTACCTGTGGCGCAGCAAGTTCGGCGGCATGGACGTCTCCGATGCCAAGCGGCTGAAGGCGCTTGAGGCCGAGAATGCCCGGTTGAAGAAGTTGTTGGCCGAATCGATGCTCGAGATGGAGGTGACCCGCGAGGCCTTGCGAAAAAAGTGGTGACCGCACCGGCGAGGCGAGAGTTGGTGCGGTGGTTCACTGGGCAGGGGGCTGACGGAGCGTCACGCGTTGCGTGGTGGAACATGAGCGCGAGCGCTGGGCAACAGCTGCGCCCGGTCGTACATCGTAGTCAACGCAATTGTCCAGCTAGCGCAGCGACACCGGCGCTATGGAGCCGAAATGATCTACCTGAAGCTTCGCCAAGCGGGCGAGTTGGTCAATCACAAACGTGTTGAGCGGCTGTATTCCCCGAAGCGCTGCAAGTTAAGCGTCGACGGCGCAAGAAGATCCCGGTGACAGACCGGCAACCGCTGATTCGCCCAGGGGCGGCCAACGAGATTTGGTCCAGTGGATTTCGCATTTGATCGCGTGGATCGGGACGAGAACTAGCGCCTGGTAGTCGTAGACGACGCGACGCACGAGTCGGTTGCGATCATGCCAGAGCACAGCATTGGTGGTGATCACCTGACGCGGCTACTCGATGGCATCTGCGCCCAGCGCGGCAAACCGGCGGTGATTCGTTCGGACAACGGGAAGGAGTTCACCGGGAAGGCGATGCTGACCTGGGCCCATCGAAACGGGGTGTCGCTCAAACTGATCGAGCCGGGCAAGCCGAATCAAAACGCCTACGTGGAGTCATTCAATGGGCGGTTCCGAGACGAATGCCTGAACGAGCACTGGTTCATCAGCTTCGGCCTGACGCGAGAGATCGAGCGCTGGCGCCGCGAATACAACGAAGAGCGACCGAAGAAATCCTCGGTGGGCTACCGCCTGCCGTTTATGCAGCAACTGGCCGACAAGGCGCACAATGCCCGGAGGACTCCAAACAATACCGCTACTCAAGGCGGAGGGACGTCGGGACGTCGGTTAATTGGTGAAAAGACTTAATGAAAGCGGAAAAGTCGTTGGATGTTTCGGTGATTGTCGTTAGCTATAACACGCGAAATTGTCCGAGAATTTGCCTTGATAGCATTACAAGCAGACCGCTGGCGTTTCATTCGAAGTGATTGCTGTGACAACGCATCCAGCGATCGTTCTCCTGAGATGGCAACGGCAGAGTTTCCTGGGTGCCATTTTTATACAAAATGAGACCACGTTGGATTTGGGCGGCGTGCAACGTTGGTTCGCAATAGCCAGGCCAACACCTATTCCTATTGAATCCAGATGCCATATTGCTCAACAACGTAATCGCGACATTGTTCTCTGTTATGGAAACGTATTCGAGTAACGAGCATTGGCGCAGCGGGATGCCTCCTCACAGATTCCAGTGGAAGGCCTGCTATTTCTTATGGGCAGTTCTTAAATTTTGGTGAGGAGACAGGGCACTCATCTCAGGAATCGGAAACAGGCTTTTAGGCATCCGGCCAAAGGGTCTTTTCGGGAAATCAATGAGACGGACTTTGGCAATCGAGGTATGGTCTCAGTCGACTGATGTAACAGGCGCGGACTTGTTTCTATCGAGGAGCGCGCTTGAAGCTGCTGGCACATTTGATAGCGCCTATTTCATGTATGCCGAAGAGATGGACTTGCAGTATCGGAATGATGCTGCTTGGATATAAACGCGTCATCGTCGATGGACCGAAATTGGTGCATAACGAAGGAACCAGTTTTAATGGATCAAGGAATCGCGCTGTGATGATGACGATTGGCAAACTATTGTTTGCTCATAAGCATTATTGCGCAATTCGATATCTCCTACTGAAACTGTTGATGTTAGGTGTTTTCTTTTTCGAGAGATTACTGGACGCCTATGCTGGGACTGGCACCTTTGAGGACGCTTGGGCTTTTACAATGCGGTGCTGGAAAGAAGAATATCCGCCATGATCAGTCGCGCGATCCCAGAACAGACTGACGCGATCACCGAAACTCAAATCAAAAAACATTTTTCCTTTTCAACTGGCCAAGAATTCTTGGAATTCCTTTTGAAATACCAAGGAGATACCCGGATATGGAACGTGGCATCCAGCAGATGGTTGTCTAGGCGATAGAACAATCCAGTGTGCTGGGAAACGGGTTTCATAGCCCAACAATACTTGCGCCTCACCGGCAATCCAGTCAAATCCGACGCTGACGGCTTGCGGCCAGTTGCAAATCGCTCCAGAGGATTGAAATCGGCGCTTTTCTCAACCGTATTCCAATGCACACTGCTACCAGCTTTCTTCTTTAACTCCGAAGAGCCGGTAACCCCCATCCGATCGCCGCGGAAAAATCGTACGATACCGGGGAAAGGTTCAGAAAAGAGAAAACATAGCTCAATGTTGAACCGCAGGTCTCCGTAGAGTTCCTCATAGCTGACGACCGGAATTTCTGCCCAAGCCGCTGCCTGGCGCCCGAAACCTTCGATTTCCCTGGCGGCCATGCCCAGTCTCTCATCGCCACCTCATAATTCCAATCGAAAGACTTCACCCTCGATTCGACCACTGAGCGGCCATCGCGAATGACCAAGATTAGTGATGCAGAAGAAACAGCTTAGTAAAATTATGCAGATTGCGCACGCTCGGAGTCTTGACGCAAACAACTTGTACGCGGAATGCACCACCCCCCACCGCCTTGGCCGGCCATCTCGGCATCCGTGTTCGATGCGGGAAGTTGCCTGTGCAAAACTCAGCCAGACCGCTCGATACACTTCCATAGCTGATCTGGCGGCCCGACCACCTCGTTGACCCGCCAACTGCTCACCCAAGTAGAATAGAGCGTGTTGACGTAATCCTCGAGCAATCGGAATGGTGCACTAGGAAATCCTCCCATATTGGCCCGGGATGAGCACAATCGGGGTGGAGTTGAAGCACCTCGCGAGGAAATTGGTACCGCTGCGTTGCCCCGATGCCAAGGATGAAACAGTTGTCGATATTCACCTAATAATCCACTTGACCAACGAAGCGTAGGAGAATTATCGCATGCCGCTATAATATGCGGTTAGCGCGGGCAGGTCATGCAGAATGCAAAACTATTCGGCAACGTGAGAAAATCCCCAAAATTGAACATTACATTACCACAGTACGCAAGGGTTCCATACCATTCAGTAGGAAACCTATACGAAACGATGGCTTACCAAGTTAAGGCGTTGCTATGAAATATGTTGTGGTAATTCCAGCCAAGAATGAGCAGGACTCTATACGCAACACTCTCGAATCAATAGTGGGCCAAACCATCCCTCCGAAATGCGTACTCGTCATGGATGATGGGTCCACGGACAATACTCCCAATATTGTTAGGAGCATGCAAATTCAAAATCCGGTGCTCAAACATCACACCGCCCAATCAGACAATTTCTATTCGCTCGGGGTCACGTGGTGCGTCTATTCAACCAAGGCAAGCAAATACTGGATCAACAGGACCTAGACTATGATTGGATTATCAAACTTGATGCCGATCTGTGCTTCGACACAATTTAATTGAAAGAATCGCTACCCGCATCGAAGGCCAACACGTTGGTATAGTTTCAGGTACCTTATATTATTTCGAAAATGGCAGAAAATATATGAATTGAGCCCCTCATGGCACACACACGGACAATTCAAGATTTACAACCTCCAATGCTACGAAGAGATGGGCGGCATTCCAGAAAGCCCCTAGGGCTGACATACAGCGGACAACATCAAGGCCATCAGTTCAGGATGGTTGACCTGCACTTTTACAGACATCAACTACTTAATGTGCCGCAAAGTCGGTGGCAAGGCTCGCTAAAAAAGGGCCGCGTGAATCATGGGGCCGGTTGCTATTTATTAGATACGATCCCCTTGTTTCATGCTCAAAACTTTGCATGATCTATTCAAGCCTCCGATTCTTCTTGGCGCATATTATTTGGTCAAAGGGTATTTGATCGCATGCATTCAACAACCCCAAAGGATTCTTTCTGATCCGCAGCGAAAGAGTCTGCAAAGAATGCTTTGGTCCAGTCTCATTCTACGTATGAAAAGCAAGGAATTTGTCGTGTTGCAGAAACTATTGCGCAAGTCGAAAGCAGATGATTTGTGACTTCATAATCTCAAGATCCAGAATAATTTTTTTAACCATTCGGAAAGATCTCGATGAATTAAAGACTGCAGCTTTTACAATGTCTTCCCCTATAAATCTCTTGCAGTGCCTTACGGCTAACCGAATTTATCGGATCCGCTTGTTTTATGAATAATCGATCCATGGAAACACGAAGCTTCTGATATGGTCTTGCAAGAAGAGTCTTCGGAAAAATCTTGCTATCCAGAAAGCGTATCGATCGATAAAGAATCGGTAACTTACTTTTCCAGAGGTGTTAAACTTCTCTCCCAATTTAAATGTATATTCAGG